>JAQUPC010000001.1 GCA_028716765.1 Alphaproteobacteria bacterium
TACCCCATCGGGCACACCGACTTAGGGCCCTCGGCAACGCGATCGTTCCGCAAATCGCGGCGCTCATCGGCCAAGGAATCCTCGACTACGAGCGATCCCTCCGATTGCAACCGGCTAGTTGAGGAGCCATGGGTATGAGAGAATATCTTCAACGTCCATGGGAAACCGATCCCGAAGGGATTTATGATCTTCGGGCCGCGCTGCGCGTCTGGAACGATTTCGCCGACGAGTTCGGGTTGCCGCAGGTTCAGAAGCTGACAGAGAGACATGAGGCGAAACTTAAAGCCCGTTTGCGGGATACCCACGGCATTTCAGAGTGGGCCAGCGTTCTGAACAAAATCCGCGACAGCCTTTTTTTGCGCGGCGGCAATAAGGAAGGCTGGCACATCGACCTTGACTTCGTCCTGCAGGAAGGGCCGTTCAGTAAACTCAGGGAAGGGGCGTACAGCGACGTCACGGAGGCGCTCCATGATTAATCCCTATGGCGAAAGCCGTGTGTTTCCCGAAAAGCTCATGCGTAGGGGCTGGCGCACAATGAATATGCTGGCGGTCAGCCTCTGCGACAAACGCCTGACATGGCCGGAGAGAGAATTCATTCAACGCCTTGGCGACAGGCTCTATGGCACACGCAAAACCGGCGAGGGCCGCCATGAGTAAAACTTATTGGACGGCCTCGCTTGTGGAAGAGCGTATGGAGGAAGCGGCCAGCGTTTTGAAGCGGCTCCCTCAGGTCAGGGTGAAAGGGTATTTCAACGTTTGGCCCACGATCATCCCCGAGTTCAGCGATTTGGTCGGGCGTGAACCGAGGCCAATGAAAAGGCCTTGCCCGAGCCCGTCCGAGATTACCCGCATGGAAGAAACCCTGAGCTGGACGGTCGGCCTCGATCCCGTCGACGCCAAAATTGTTTGGATGCGGGCTTATGGGGAACGTTGGAAGCGCATATGCGCCAAATTCGGCATATCGCGCTCAGGTGCAGACCAGCATTGGCTTTATGCCTTGGCCGTCATTGCATGGCGTCTGAATGGCAGCTCAATCCCGAAGAACATGACACGCAATCGCATGTTGGCTCTTGTTCGCTACGGGCAGGATGGAAACGGCAGTTTTGAATAAAAACTGGATGCGGAACTAAGGATTCGACTAGACTCTTTTCAGTTTACTTGGGGTCTTCTTTAAGTAAGTATTCGCAGGTTAGCTTTTAAAGCGATCGCACATGTCCTCTATTACGCGTAAACGCGAAATCGGTCCTTTAGACGGCACACCGCTCAAACGGATGTTCTGGTCGATCATTAGTGACTATGGGCTCAGGACAGGGATTTGCGAACTTGTCGATAATGCAATCGATCTGTGGATGATTGCTGGCTGCAAGAAGCCTCTCCATATCAATATTGATCTCAACATCCGTCAGCAGATCATTCGAGTGACAGACAACGCTGGGGGCGTGAAGAAGGAGGATTTGGCTCTTCTCGTTGCGCCAGGAGGAAGCAGGAATGATCCAGATAATGCTGTAATTGGCATATTCGGAGTTGGGGGTAAGAGGGCAGGCGTTGCTCTCGGCGAGCGCGTTAATATTAAAACACGCGCTGGGCGTGCCGATACTTACGAAATTGAAATAACGCCCGAATGGCTTAAGTCAGATGATTGGCACTTACCATACAGTGAGGTTCCTGACGTTTCCATTAGTACAACGGAAGTTGAAATCTCACATTTGAGACGAGTCCTTATCAAAGATGACATCGAAGATATTCAAACCCATATTGGCGAGACTTACGCACGGTTTCTGAAACAAGGCTGCACAATTCAGGTAAATGAATCGTCGCCGACGGCACCCCTATTATTTGAATCTTGGTCATATCCACCCGGCCAATCGCCGAAACGCGCAACGTTCGATGTTGATCTGGCTGCTGGAGAAATGATTAAGGCAACGATAACTGGTGGCCTTATAAGCGATCGTGATCCGAAAATTGAGAACTACGGGGTTTACTTCTATTGTAACCATCGCTTGATTGTAAAAGAGCTGCGCGAACGCCAGGTCGGATATAATGTATCGTCCGAAGCGGGCGTTCCGCATCCCGATGCCTCTCTCTGCCGCGTTATCGTTGAACTCGAAGGCGCAGCTAAGCTAATGCCGTGGAACAGCAGCAAAAGTGGAATCAACTATAATCATTCAGCGTTCGAGCGCACAAGGCCTACCATTATTCAACTTGTGACGCACTTCAGTTCTCTATCACGTCGCCTAAAGAATGACTGGAAGCGACAGGTATTTCAGTTCGATACTGGGACAATTCAGGAGATTGAACCCGACGATTCAGCACTCAAAAACCCTTTGGTTCTGCCACCACTTCCTAAAGTGCGTAAGAAGCCCATTGAAAAGCTGAAAGCAAAAAACAAACGCATCTTGGACAACAAACCCTGGACGTTGGGCTTTCTCGAGTCCATGGCGGCCATCGATATAGTTACGCATCAGCACTATGAAACAAAGAATCGCATTGCACTTCTTTTGCTTGATAGCAATTTTGAGATCGCGCTCAAAGAATTCGTTGTTCATGAGGATTCGCTGTTTCCCAAGAAAAAATATAATACCACCAAACTTGAATCGTTATTTGCCAATCGAACAGATGTAATTAGGGAAATTACCCAGCACCTTTCAATTCCCCCCGAACTTATCTCAAAGGCTAAGCACTACTACGGTCTTCGAAACAAGCTGATACACGAGCGCGTCACCGTTGACGTAACAGAAGCAGATATCCGCAGCTACAGAATGACTGTCGAAAAAATACTAAAGCTGCTTTTTGGCCTTAAGTTCTAACGGAACAATCATATTGCTTAAGAAAATTTGTCCAGCGGGCATTTTGAGAGCGGACAAAAAGCCCTATTTAGCGGTATCCTTGGAATATGCTCGCGGAAGGCGTGTGAGACGAAACGCCCATGAGCTATGTACGCCGCACTTAGTGAAAGCGCGGTTTTTTCGACAACCCAACATTCAGGCGATAGCCGTCACAGACGGGTTTTTCGCCGCGCCGGGAGCGCCTTTGCGCTCATGCCGCCGGCGCGGGTGAAGACTCGTGTCCTGCGGTGCGCGCACCTGAAAACCTGGAAAAGGAAAAAACATGATGAACAAAACGAAAGCGGCGGCGCTAGTCGCTGCCGCAGTCCTCCACGCATGTCCGGCGCTGGCGCAGAACACAGTGACTCCTGTAGCGCCAATCTATCCAACGCAGGATCAGCAAACCGGGCAGAGATGGGGCACAACGCTTCTGGTGGCATGTCCGGACGGGTATCAGCTTTCATTTGATCCGCCTCCTCCTGCCGGAATTTATGCTGAACAACAGCAACAAACCGGCCCCACCTGTGTGCCAATGGCTGCGCTGCAACCGGCAGGGTCGGCCCATGAATAATGTTCTCAGAACGGCAACTGTGCTTGGCTTTTTCGCCATCAGCGGCATAACGCATCCTTCCTGGGCCGCCGGAAAAGCCGCCGGACTTTCTTGCGTCAACCCGTCCAACGGCATCACAACGACAGCCAGCGACGCCGGAGACGACCTTTTGGCCTGCGTTGGAGGCACATGGCACAGCATGATCTTTGGCTCCGGCGTTCCTTCCGGCGCGGTTGAGGCGTTTAATCTTGTCTCATGCCCGTCGGGCTGGGTGGACGTTCCCGCTCTGGCAGGACGCACGATTATTGGTGCCGGTTCCGGTGCCGGTCTGACGCCGCGCGCGCTCGGTAATTATGGCGGCGAGGAACGGCACAAAATGCTTCTTAGCGAACTTGTGCCTCATACCGTCACGATGACCATCGGGGGCAGCGATAAAGGCGGGGCTGGAAATGGCTATGCCTATAGCGATAACGCAGGCGGTTCAACGGTTCTGGCCGTCTATAGAAAAACCTCAAACAGCGTTGGCGGCGGAAGTCCGTTCAACGTGATGATGCCTTTCTACACGCTTCATTACTGCATGAAGCAGTAAGAACGGCCCGAAAAACGATCCGGAAAACGCCTGGATCATTTGTTACCCAAACAAACCCCAGCGAGGTGCGCTATGCACAGCGACAGAAACGATATTGCTCCCGTCCAGGCGGCCCAAAGCCTGACGCCGTGGTGGATGACGCGAATTCAGGAGTTTGACGGGCTGGAAATACAACCGTGCAAGGTTGTCGGCTTTGCCTCGGAGGATCGGGAAATTATGGCTCCGTGCGAGCCTGAATACGCCTCTTTCTGGACGGTGTACGGTCATTACAAGCCGGTCGGAGCGTGCGGCGGCGTTGACGCTTTCGAGGATTTCAAAACCGAGGCTGAAGCCCGGAAGTTCCACGACAGGTTGCTCGCGGTCTATCCGCATCTTTCCGGCGAAAAAAAGCAGTTTTCCCGTCAACAACCACGAAAGGAGTTTGCGCCATAGATTATTTCTCATGACCAGGGCGGCGTAAACGTCTCCGGCGTTTCGCTGTCGAAATTCATTTTCCCAAATCGCATTCAAACAGGCAGGTGTCCCATGCATACACGCATTAACGAAACGTCGACCCTTCTTTTGCTGTTCGACCTTGTTTTGACGCAAGCCATCGAACGCTATGGGGAAATGCAGCCCCAGGAAATTCGCAAGGCGATAAAGACGGAATGGAAAGACCAGACCGCCGTCTTGCTGCGCGAGTTCCTCTTCAAGTCGGGGCCCGGCGGCAGCAAGGGCATTCCCGAGCTTTGCCATCGCGCAAGAAAGGACGGTAACGGAATCTACATCGAGCCCCGGCGCAGCCACAAGGCCAGACATTCATTCGAAGGGTGTCATCGGTGAATTCCTCGCTGCCGTTGAACGCCATGAGAATTGGCGTCACATGGCCGATCACGGAAGGCGGCATCGGTGTGACCGGACGGACGGACGCAACGGGGGAACCCTATATCGGGCTTTACCCGTTGAATCCGGACGGTCAACCTGCCGGCCGGCCCATTGAATCGCCGAGGCCACGCCTGATGATACGTCTCGTCGCGGGTCATGATCGGGGCGTGGAGATTATCGTTTTCATCGAAGTCGAAATAACGGATCGGGGCCTGGAGGTTCGGGTTGCTCCCGGTCAGCCGGGGCTTCCCGGCTACGACGAGCATTTGGTGGCCCGTTGGGGCGACCCGTCGCCGCAGTTTCCTGATTATCCGGCAAACGCCAACTGGACAGTGATACCGTTTCCGGAAAAGGAAGAAATTCAGGGGGAAAAAGATGACCTTATGGGGTAAAGCAGGCTTTTTCGTCGCAACCAAGCTATCGAAAAGCGGACTCATTAAGGCGCTGTTTTTTATCGCTTCAGCGTTCGTGTGTTCAACGAAAGCCAAACTTCTGTCGCTGGCAGGAGTCGTCGAAGGCATTTCGGAAAAGGGAAGGTCGCCCAAGCGTCCGGGCCAACAGCGCCGGGCGAATATCGGGCCTCCTGCCTTGCGCCGCTGATTTACAGAATTGGGCCAGCGATGACATTGCAAACGGTGCGGGAAAACTGACGGTCGATCTCCTGGTTGGTTCTGCCCCGTTTGAAGCGGTCATGTTCAAGAACCGGGACAAGGCGGGAACTGTTCTCGATGCGCTCGAACAGACGGCGCATGCGTTTTTTGCGTTCCCTATAAACGGGATCGTTGTAGCCCATCGTTTCAATAACCACGACAGGGTGGCGGACGCCTTGACCACGGCAACGAAGGACAAAATCGGGCAAACAAATCTCGCGCGGATCGTCCGTTTCTTCGGGGCCGATGTCGTAGAGGGGCTTTTCAATCGTGATCGCAATGTTGCGCTTCGTCAGTTCGTCGCGGCACGACATAAGCAGTTTGAGCGTTTCGCGTTCAAGCTGGCTATCGACGAGCGTCAGACGATTCCAGGCGACGCAGGGATGAGCGTAAGCATTGAGAAGTTCGACATCTTTGGCATCACGGCTCGGCTGGGCCAACAATCCGATGACGAGATAAGGCGGGCGGCGCAGGTTCTCGCCTTCGCCGAACACCGTCAGCTTGCCGGTAACGGTGATGGGTTTGAGTTTGGAAAGCTTGGGATAGAGAGTGTTGTTCTCGATCCGGTCGAAGGTTTCGATAAACAGGCCATGGGGACGCTTCCAATCCTTCGGAGCATTTTCCAGGTCCTTCTTGAGGCCGTAATAGTCACGGAGCGACGTTGCGAACCAACGGGAGAGTTCCTGACCCGGTGCCAGGATAAAATTCGCCGCTGCTCGTTTAAGACGGGCAATTTGATCTTCGTGCTCGCCGTGGAGAGGTTCGTCGGAATTGAAAATATCAAGCCTGGCTTCATGCAAAAGGGAACAAAGAACTCTGGCCAAAGCCGGACGCGACCGATTGGTTGTGGCAGGGGACGTGCCGTGCGAACGCGCCACAAGTTTGTCGCCAAAATTACGCACGATATGAAGCCGATGTTCATCCTCCGGTGCCTGTCGCCGATATGATTTGATCAGTTTCTTTTGCTCATGAGGCTCACGGGCAAAATCGCAGCTGTCGCGATGCGGCGTTCCTTTGCCTTCAGCTTCACGCCGGATATGCATGCCTGAGACAAGAAACAGCAAAGGTGATTGTTTCGCGTCGGGGCGGCAATCACAGTGGAAGCAGCGCTGTTTTTCATAATGGAAGGATACGACCCTGGCCCCGGCGGCGCGGTAACTGGTTTCAGCGAAACGGCCAAAGGCGCTACGCAGTTTTCTGTCCTCGTCGGCTGACAAGGGAAAAACCACCGAACGCGAAGAATCGGATGAATAGCGCAACATCGTTAAAACCTTTTATTAACCTTAATGAGAACGTTTAAACGCCTTCACTTCCAAAATCCTGAATTTTAGCTCCCCGGAAAGCGCTTACGCGCTCATTCCGGGAAGATTTATTAGCCGATCACTATAAACAAAGGAAGGAAATATATTATGAAAGCAGGAAACGTCCATACGACGCGCGAAAGCTGGTTGCGTTCGGCAACGAACGAACTACGGCCCTATTTTGAGAAACTCGGTTATACGCTGCCTGAGAAAATCAGGTTTGCCATTGCCTTCACGTCGGGCGGCAAAAAGGGGGTGGCGGGGGAATGCTGGCATCCCGAAGCCTCGGCAGACCGCCATCACGAAATCATCATTAAATCCGACAAGGACGATCCAGTCGAGATTCTGGGCATTCTTGTCCATGAGCTTGTTCACACGCTCATGCCTACAACGGAAAAACACGGAAATGCTTTCAAGGCCGCAGCGTTACGTGTGGGGCTTGAAGGCCAAATGCGTCAAACAAAACCTGCGCCCATTCTCGCGGAGTATTTGCAAAAGCTGGCCGCGAACCTTGGCCCGATCCCTCACGCCAGGTTGGACTTTTCCAGCACTTCGGATGTTCCGAAGAAACAAAAGATGCGCATGTTGAAAGCGGAATGCGGCGCTTCCTGCGGTTACACCATTCGCCTTTCGACGAAATGGGCGAAGGCAGGCCTTCCTGTTTGCCCGATCAATCCCGATCACGGAAAGCTTGTTTGCGATATTTCCGAGGACACCGAAGACGACGTCATAACGCACGTCAATTTTTCGAATACGCACAACGCATCGGCGAAACGCCGAATACCTGAGCGGTAAAGCCGATCATTCAGCACTGAAATATTAGCAAGAAACTTTGAATGGAGGGGTATATGTCCAATATTCATTCTCCGCAGACACGGTGGGCGCTTGGTAAGTTTCGTAAGGCCAAACGCATTGTGTGTCATGGCGCCAGTTTAGGGGTGGACAAAAATTTCCCAAAAAGCTCTGCGCAAGTTGAGACTTTGGTGTCACCGCGAGCGGTGTCACCAAAATCTGGCGAGCTAAAGCTCAAATCGGTCGGGCGCACGGTGTCACCAAAAAACCAGAAGCGAAAGAATCCTTTGACCGTCCGACTGTCCGACACGGAACGCGACATCATCAAGACCAAGGCTGCAACTATGGGAGTCAGGTTGAACGCCTACATCAGGGCGGCAGCCCTAGGTTCTGATTATACGCCGCCCCGTGATCCGGAACTTTTAGCCTTGCTGCGCCTAACCCTGCGGGAGCTTTTGCATGAGGGCAACAACCTCAACCAGCTCGCCAAGGAAAAGAACAGCGGCAAAATCGCGCCAAGCCAGATCATTGTCCGGCTCGACGCTATCCGCGGGCCCCTTGTCAGGACGTTGCGTACCGTAAGAACCGCCCTGGCCCGGAGAATGCCGCAACCGTGATAATCAAGAGCCATATCCGGGGCGGCTACCGCGCCGCGGCTGATTATCTGAAGGCTTTCGGCAAGAACGAAAAGATACGCACTGTCGAAATCAGCGACATGGACGCCAAGAACCTCGATGAGGCGTTTCATAAAATGTGGGAGGTGGCCAGCAATTCGAAGGTTAAGAAACCTTTGCACCATATCAGCATCAACCCCTTTTGGGATGAACGCCTGACGAAAGCTCAGGTGCTGAAGATCGTCGAAAGGTGCGAGGAGAAATACGGCTACAAGCATGGCGATCATCAGCGCGTCATCGTCGAACATATCAAGGACGGGCGGCAGCATTTCCACGTCATATGGAACCGAGTCAGCATGGCCACGGGCCGTGCCGTTTGGCCGGGCCATCACTGGAACAAGTCCAAACAGGCCGCGCGGGAGATGGAGGCGGAGCTTGGCCTCAAACGGCCCGTACCGAGAC
The DNA here is from genome assembly GCA_028716765.1 of Alphaproteobacteria bacterium. The sequence goes on from JAQUPC010000001.1 coordinate 8,648, forward strand.
GCTATAAACGGATGCAAGCTCGTCTTGCCGTTCACACAAGCGGGACATCAGATCACCTTCGCCGCACGAGGGGGTCAAAGAGAGCCGGTCGCACGGACGGAGTGGCCAAGATCGGAGCCGTGCGGCGCGCCGTTGCGCGAAAGGCAACGGCCCGGACAGAGAAATCCTTTGTTCCCGTCATGCCGATGCCCAGCACCAAGAAATGGCCTGCAGCTGCCGTGCTGGATTGGGAAGTCTGGGGCCATAAGAACCCGGCCAGGTTTTTTGCCCTGTGGCCGGAGCTTGCGCCTGACGGATTTACGCCCTTTAGCGGACTCCAACGCTAGGCGCGCAAACTGAAAATCGACATCACAAAATTACAGGCCGTGAGGCTGGAAGTGCCGCGTCAACATGTTGCGACGCGGTTTTTTTATGACCTATGGAGGAGAGATATGGATGATCAACTTTCTGCTTATATTAGTGGCGTTTGGCATGGTGGTCTTGGCATTACGCTGATTATCTTCGGTCTGATCGGCTGGCCTTCCACCCGGTTTATTCTTGGCCAGATCATCAGTCCCTTTGCGCGGCGCTGGCCGAGAAAGCCCGTCGGTTCGAGATTTTGGGATAAATACAACGTCTCAAAACGCACGCGGGTCGAGCCATGAACCGCGTTCTGTTCGCCCACTATCGGCCCGATGATCGACGCGGGTTTGCGGTCGGGGCCATCCTTTATATGCTTGCGCTGGTCGGCATTGTCGGCGGCATCCTGTTTTCCAACAACATGCAGGTGTTGAAAGGCAACGTCTCGATTCAGAACAGCCTGACGATACGTTCCGATCTGCAATCCGCATCCAGCACGTTGTCCGCCGAAGCGCTTTTAGGGGCGGACGGCCAAACATTATGTCCGCCTCGTTCCGTACATGCGTTGAACGACAATAATTGCGATGCCGCGCCCGTCGCCCTTGTCCAGTTTGCCGATGTAACCGGCAACAGGTTGCCCGGGAATTATGCCGATGCCGCGTCATCGGGTTCCCCGGCCGAGGTTGGCGTGTTTGCGGCGGGTGCAGGGCTCAAGATACTCGACCCCTATGGCCGTTTCTACATTTACTGTCGCTGGGAAAATCCGCGCAGCAGCCCTGCAGCGCCTGCCTTTGTTCTTTTATCGGCGGGGCAAGACGGCGTCCTGCAAACAAAGTGCGGCGATAGCGCCGCTCAGGGGGATGATGCCTTTACCTTCTTAACGGTCGGCGAATTGATCAATCGATCTTCGCTCTGGCAGGCGGATACCCCCAATAGCGTCAGTTACGGCGCGACGGGTTCGAAAGTCACCATTGACGACAACGGCAATGTGACGACACCCGGAACCGTCACGGCCAACGCGGGGGATTTTCTGTCCCTCCACGTCACCGGCGCGAGCCAGCAGGACGGAGCTGCGAGTTTTGGCAGTACGTTGACGGCGAACGGATTCGCCTATTTTGGTAATGGGGCGACGATTAACGGCACCACGGAGATCAATGGAGACATCCTGTCGACCGGACTACTCGGTTTTTATACGGCGAGCGAAGATATAGGCGGAAGCACGGGCATCGTCGGCAATCCGAACGGATGGACGCGCATCGATCCGAATGGCCAACGGTTCATTATAACGCCGAGCGCGGAACAGGTAAGCGCAGGCGCGAACCTCTTTGATATAGAGGACACGGACTGGAATCATAGAATAGAGTTAAAAGCCGACGGTGACGCATCGTTCATGGGCTACGTCGGCATCGGAACGGACGAGCCAACGCAAAGTTTGTCCGTCTTCGGGGGCCTTAACGTCGATTTTTACGGATATGCCTCGGCTTACAGAAACGAGGGAAACGATTACGCCAATTTGTTCTTGGGCGGCTCCATCGCCGACAACGGCGACGGCACCTATACGGTTCAGACCGATGAAGTGACCAATTATTTCGCGGCCATACGCATGGATAATACGGGAGGAGACGTAGGGGCCATCAATTTCTACACGGGAGGAGACACAGGGGGAACGTCTTATTCGCTTACGAATGCCCAACTGGCGTCTTACGCTCGCATGTCGATAGTGAACGGCAACGTCGGCATCGGAACGACAAGCCCGTCTTATTTGACTGAGATTGAAACCAATAACGGCGCTGCTGTCGTCAACAATATACTCAAGCTTGTTACGCTCAACGAACCCACAACGGCAGGGTCGGTAACGCGGCTGACCCTTGCAAATACATCTGATCCGGATAATGACGCCAACGGGGGAAAGATTTTTATCGATGGTATTCGTACATCCACAAATATGGACTTTGCTATTTCCCTGAATAATCAGGACAGCGCAGCCCCTGTAGAAAGATTCCGCATTAGTGGAGGAGGCAACGTCGGCATCGGCACAACCTCGCCCGTCAGTACGCTCGACGTGAACGGTTATGTGCGTCTTAGAAAATACGGTTCGTCTCCGGCATCCTGCAACGCGGGCAAGGACGGCAGCATAGCTCTCACGAGCCAGTCCACCCTTTGCGTATGCAGAAACGGCACCGGTTGGGTGAAGGCTATCGACGGGTTGACCGGCTGCGCCTGGTAATCGGCGCAAAAGAGTATCCCGGAAATAGAAATCCAGAAATTACAGGCCTTGAGGCCAGTAATACCGCGTTTGCATAAGGCAGCGCGGTTTTTTTATGTGCAACCAAATGGAGAAACACAATGGCATCGCAAAGAAGCGTAAAACTCGGCGAGTTTATGATGGACGAAAAGGGCACCCTGCACGGCACCATCTGCGGACTTGGCATCGGATCGACCGACGTCATTTCCGAAGAAGCAACCAGTCATGACGGAAGGCCTTATCTGAAGCTGATCGCCGATCCGCTCCGCACGTCCTATGAAGTCGGCGCGGCGTTCCCGAAAGTGAAAGACGGCATGGAATACTATTCCGCCCACCTGGAATCGCCTTTGTTCGCAGCGCCGCTCAGCGTCGCCCTTTTTCCGAGCCGGGGCAACGAGGGCGTGTTCAATCTTGTCTGGAACAGGCCGGAGACGCCCAGGCCCGCCGTTGAGGCGGACGCCAACGCCGGACAGGCTCAGGGCCATCGGCGCAAAGGCGTGACGCCGTAAATCCCGACGCAGGAAGTCGCAACAAACCCTGCAAGGTCAACGCCTTGCGGGGTTTTCTTTAACGGAGACTTTTCATGAGCGAAGATAACAAACTCAGCGTCTTTGACCGCGTAACCCAGAAAATCATTGCCGACCTGGAGCAGGGCGTTCGTCCCTGGCAGAAGCCCTGGAGCGGCGATCATGCGGCAGGCCGCATTATTCGGCCCCGCCGCCATAACGGAGAGCCGTATAACGGCGTGAATGTCCTTCTCTTGTGGGATGCCTCTCTTAACAGGGGATTTGAAAACCCCACATGGATGACATTTAAGCAAGCCGACGAATACGGCGCGCATGTGCGCAAGGGCGAAAAATCGTCTTTCGTCGTCTATGCCAACAAAGTCACTAAAACCGAGACCGACAATAAGACCGGCGAGGATATTGAAAGACAAATCCCTTTCTTGCGTGGTTATCACGTCTTTAATGTTGAACAGATTGAGGGTTTGCCGGAGAAGTTTTTGCTAAAGCCGGAAGTACCGATAGGCACATCCTCAGTAGGACGGTTGGAAAACGTCGATCACTTCATCAAGAACACGGGCGCAATCATTCGGCATGGCGGTGACAGGGCGTATTATGCCGAAGGCAGCGATCACATTCAAATGCCTTTGATTGACGCCTTCAGGGACGGCGAGAGCTATTATGCGACCCTCGCGCACGAAACAACCCATTGGACGAAGCACGAGAGCCGCCTTGCTCGCGACTTTGGCCGCGCCGTTTGGGGCGATGAAGGCTATGCCAAGGAAGAGCTGGTTGCCGAAATCGGTTCGGCCTTCCTCTGCGCCGATCTTGGCATAACGCCGGAAGTGCGGGAAGACCATGCCGCTTACATCGAAACCTGGTTGAAAGCCTTAAAGAACGACCGAAAACTTATCTTTACGGCGGCAGCCCACGCAACCCGAGCCGTTGAGCTCTTGAAATCTAAACAGCCGGTTGTAGAGCCGGAAGCAAAGCCGGAAGATCACTCCATCCCCGGCTATCAAATACTCTATACCAGCCCTTCCATGCCTATCGGCCAGCATGAATGGCGGTTGCTTATCGAGCGCAATGGACGCGGCAAATGCACGCAGTATGAATTTCAGGATGAAAGTGGTTGTTTCTGGCACCGAAGCCAGGAATGGCCACGCTACGACATCAACGACACTTACCTTGGCTTACCGCGCGGGCTCGCCAAACTTTATCAACGCGAACAACCGGCGCTGATTAAACATGGTCTGTTCACGGCTCCGGCTCCAACCAAGCAAATTGGGTTTTCCTTTTGATCACATCATGGCGGAGGCGTCATAATGCAAGACGATCTTGAACGCATCAGCTTTGCCGAATGGCTTATTGAATTGAACGCCTGCGCTGCCAAGGCTGGTTACAAAGGCGACCAGCCGCTCGTGCAAATGACAGGGCAATTATGTTGGTATTCATTTTACGAAGAAGGGCTGACGCCCGCCGCAGTGCTTAAAATTGCTGCGACAACAGGGGCAGAATATGGCGCGGACTACGAGGAATTATAGGACGTAATTTTCACTGGTTCCTATTCTTCGCTGTGCCTGCGCGCCGGTAACAAAGCGTACATCTACCCCAAACGCCCCTTTCTTCGGAACAGGGGCGTTTTTTGATTCCAGCCCGATCAACAATCTGCATAGAGAAAGTTATCTCATGACGGCATTTTTTCGCGCCGCGCATAAAAATTGGCTTGGCTCCTCGGTTCTGTTCGTCATTACGTTTTTCTTCTCACTGTTCTTGGGTCGGGCACATGCGGCGGCGCAGGGATCAAGTCTGTTTGCCGTGCAGAATCCCGCTAACGATTGGGGGTTGGCCTGGATCAATTATCTGTTTTTCGGGGCGCCCATCAATGTCTTGAACGGGGCTATCAACACGGGCGTTTCCGGCGCTTGCGGCTGGCAAAGCGGACTGTCAAAAGCACTTGGCTTCTACAGCAACGGCATTCTGGTGCTGGCGGGCGTACTTTTGCTTTACCATCTGGTGTCCATGGTCGCGGAAACGGCTCACACCGGGATGCCGATGGGCAAGCGCGCCAATCAGATATGGGCCCCCTTGCGCCTCGTGTTTGCCATAGGGCTTCTGGTGCCGGTCGGGATCAGCAGCCGCGGCGCTTGCGATATTACGGGGCTCAATACCGGCCAGTACATCGTCGTTCAGATGGCCAAGTGGGGGTCAGGTCTGGCCAGCAACATATGGACGACCTTCACGAACAATCTGTATAGCCAGCAAACGGCAAACACCGTAACGGCATGTCCGAAAGAAACGACATCCGGCGCAACTTCGCCTTCCTGTGTTCATGTTTCGCCCATGGCGCAGACCTTTGCACTGGGCATGATCAGCGATTTAACGTGCATGTACCTCTACAATCATTATGTCGATATTTTAGACGGCACGGGTCAGTTCGACATCCACTATAATCCGCGAACACATCTTATTGGTAAGGCAGGGGGAGCAAAAATCTGCGGGGGTTATGTTCCTGTCGATACCTCCAAACTCAAGACAAACACCTATGCCAGCGTCTATGCGGCCCAACAGGCCGTTGTCGATAAATACGTCAATGGCATTTTCAACGATTATGCCAGCACTTATGTGAATTATTTTTATAACGACAATTGTCATGCGGAGGTTCCGTCCAACGATACCGTTCTTCGGTTGGTTCAACAGTTCCAAAACGATTTGGATGATGCGACGCGAGATGTCGTGCAGGCTGTCGACAACGCGCAGGCTGTGCAAAATGACCGGAATAACGCAGCATATAAGGAAGGAGGGTGGCTGTCGGCAGGTGTCTGGATCAACTCCATATCCCGCCTTCAGGCCGAGCGTTCCGACAGCATCCAAAACGGGCTGCCTCAGCTTGTAGCCCCGACTTTGCCTCATGAGGTTCAGGCCAGAGACAATCCTTTGAACCTCACGGAGAATGTTAGGCCAACGGTTGTGAACGCGAGCATCGATGACGTTGAGACGGCGACCCTTAAAAACCTGAATGCCTTTAACCAATGGCTGACTCCTGATAACGGCTCCAGTTCCTCGGCTCTTAATGCCGCCGCCACAGCCGGAAGCGCAGCCCCGACGGGATCGAGCATCGGCGCGTCCGTGTTCAACGCCATCCTGTCCCTTGTCGATAACATTGCTGGCTGGACGAATGTGTGGGACTCCTCAGGAGCCTTGGCGATCAAATTTGATAGATCGCGCAATCCGTTGGCCGAAGTTGCCGCCTTCGGGCAGAATGTCGTGGGAACAGGATCAAGCCTTATAGGATGGGGCGCTACGATTTACGCTGGCAGCGGCCTTGCCAAGCTTCTCAGCTTCATACCGGGCATCGGCTCAGTATTAGGGGCAATAGGAGGTGCTTTTGCCGTTGCCGCTACGCTTATCATCGGCATCGGCGTCTTTTTGCTCGGCGCTGGCATTCTGCTGGCCTATTTCTTGCCCCTTGTACCGTTCACAAGGTTCTTTTTCGCATCCCTGACGTGGATCATTGGCGTGGCCGAGGCCGTCGTCGCAGCGCCGCTGCTGGCATTGGCGCACATCAATCCTGAAGGGGACGGCTTACCGGGGGCACAGGCCAAACAAGGCTATTTTTTCATTATCAACATTTTCCTGCGTCCGGCGCTGATGATATTCGGGCTGATTATCGGCATTTTGTTGTTCAATGTCGGTATCAGCTTCCTCAACGGGATGTTTTTGCTGGCAACGCAGGGAACGGGCATGACTCAACTGCCTGTGCTGTCCAAAATTATCTTCACTATCATGTATTGTGCTCTCGCCTACGTGCTCGGCAACAGTTGTTTCAAATCCATCGGCATGTTCCCTGAATTTGCACTCAGGTGGCTTGGCGGTTCAGGCCACATGGAGAAGATGGGCGATCATACGACCGTCCTGAAGGCCGTCGGGATGGCCGGAGCCTATATGGGCGGAAAAGAAGTTATGGTTCTATCAAAAGCTCCCGGAGATGCGCTGTCGGGAATTGGGACGCACCTGCAAAATCGACAAAACATCAACATGGCAGAAGCGAGACATCAACAAGTGTTGGATACTTTGAGCGGTGAGAAGAAGACCGATAAAAAAAGCACCCCCGATGACGGTGGAAATACAGGTGGCGGGGGTAATGCGAAGCAAATGCCGCCTTGCAATCCGAGTGTTCACGATAAGAACGGGCCCAGTTCGTCAGCTAAAGGACAAGGCGAAAGCCAACAACAAAGGCGAAACAATCGACGTTTACTGTGTTTCTGAATTTTTCCGCTATTATCTTATCTCAAGAGCCAGTTTTTACCGCGAGGTAGCGGCTAAAAAGCTTCCTATCATAAAACGCGGAAGCAGAACGTTTATTACCTGCGTCGTAAGGTATGGCCTAATAAGGAAAAATTGGCCTAAACTTTGTTTTTTGAGTTAAAAATACATATCATTGTATTGTTACGAGGATGGTATTTCAAAGCGATTAATGTTAGTAAAAGCGCGAAATAATTAGTCAGGCGGCAAAACAATGAGTCGCAAGAGTCAGGCAAAAAGCCGCCCCTTTTCCATGTATCTGCTTAAGTCAGGATACAACACAAAAAATGCGCTAAAAAAAGACCATATTATGGATGGCGCAGTAAGTGCAGAAAACTTACCCGCAAAAGCTACATTATACGTTCTTGATAATGATCCCAAGTCTCCTTGGTGGAGGGGATATTTCGGTATTAAAAAACACCTAAATCAGGTTACAAAAGGCGCCCTTATTTTCTTACCTATAAAGAATCGTTGTTTTGCTCTTTCGTTCGGGCACGTTGCTCATTATTTGGAAGATTCAAGCTACGAGTATGATTTTGGATTGCGTGTAACTCTCAACAGCGTTGATCCGCAAAAACTAAAAAGCACTGATATTTTGGAACCGGGCGCGGCACTGCGAAAGCGGACTCAGGTACCAGTTGATTCCGACTTAACATATTTTGATTTTGATCGAGATAGTACAATCTTGAAAAGCCTTACGGGGAAAGTGAAGGACGAATATAAACCTCTTTTCAAGCACGCTACTGGCGCGAGCAACCTGCATATCAGCTCGCCGGTTTTTCCTAATGAATTGACCGCTTTATGCGAAAAGCTCCTAGAACTATATGCCAGCGACGCATACAAAACTACCTTTCCTGACATTCAAAATATCGCCCCTGTACGCGATCCAGAAATCATAGAAAGCTTGAATGCCAAACTTGTAAGAGCATTCCAAGAAAAGGATGATGCCCTGAACCTCACAGTTCCGGATCTGATTAATTACCGTGATAACGTATATGCCATATTTTCTGGAGCGGGAAGCAGCCGGATATATGAGGATGTATATATCGGCAAATATCATGAATATTTGGAAGAAAATAATTATGAAATAAGGAGTTTAGGAATTGAAAATTTCAAGCGGCACAAATTGTGTCTAAGTGATGAGGAAGGCTCGCCACGCGGAGAAAATTACAGCATTTATAAAAGCTTGATATTTGATACCTCCCTTAACAAGGGAGCGGAAGCATACCATCTACGCGAGGGACAATGGTATAAGATCGAAACAGATTACGTTTCAGAATTGGAAAGCTTTCTTGACCCCCTATGGGAGGATATAAAATTACCCCCATATAATCACGAGCGGGAAGGCGTATACAATGAGGATGTGGCTGATAAGGATGATGCATTTATATGTCTTGATGAAGAGAATATTTCTCCACTTAAACAAACCCAGATTGAGCCTTGTGACCTTTACACAGCAAAGGATGCTATCGCAGTCTTTTGCCATGTTAAAAGGTCTACATTTTCATCGCAGTTAAGCCATCAATTCAATCAGGGCACAAATGCTATTGAGCTGTTAAAGCTTGAACAGCAAGCAATGGCCAAGCTAAAAGTGTTGATTACAGAGAAAAAAGGGGGGGCGGCAGTACCTTTCATAAAACCTCTGGATGAGCAGAACTTTCATGTTCGTTTTTGCATTGTTACCCGTAAGGATAAAAATGGAAAATCTCGCAACCTTCCTTTGTTTTCACGCATAAGCTTAAGAAGGAGCATGAAGGCATTGCGCGTAATGAGCGTTCGGGGAAGTTTTGGTTTTATCAATGATGAATCGCCCAAGACTACTGGTAAAGAAAAAAAGAGGAAATCTAGGAAGAAAAAGAATAGCAAACCATAAAATAATGAGTGAAAGCTGCTATTTCCCTAAGACAGTGAAGTTAGTCCGAGAAAACACAGGCGGCACCTTCCTCGGAGGGGGAAATTAAAGTCCATTTTGTGTGATTGCGCCGCCGCTTAATTATAGATTTCAACGCATTCCAAAGTTCAGTCGTTAGCCCGTGTTGCTCGGCAAGCATGGGATCAAACTCCGTACGAATGTCATTCCAGACTTTCCGTGGCATTTTGATTCCGCTATTGATTGACCATGCAGCGCCGGGCGGACTCGCGACGCCACCTAACAGAGGGCGCAAATACTGAAGTGCAAAACCAGGAACCCACGGAAAGTCGCGCCAAGCGCCGTGGAGATAGGAATTGCACCAACGATATATTTTTATCGTGTCGTCAAAATCTACAGCAAATTCTATTTGGTTTTTGTGTCGTTTAATAGCTTCAATAAGACGGCTTAAATCAATAGGGCGAAAATTGCCGTTAGTTTGATCGATAAGTCCTTGAATGCCAAACGCTCGACGTAGGCGAACTTCAATTGCAGTACGCAAGATTGCGATACCTACGTAAGGTACATGATCGTTGTGAGTCATTCCGCAAAAACGACCATATATAACCTGCTCGGCACCTTTGAAGACTTCAAAGAAGTGCTCAGATTGCTTCGCGCCGGTTCCATACCGGATAGTCTTCTGAAGGATGAGCGAGCCCTGATCGAGTAAAATTATAGCGTATTCCAGAAATCTTCTAATCGCCCCATGTAGCGTTATTACTTTGGCGTCCTCTGCAAACCAGGTCGATTGAATGGGAAGCTGGCTCACTGCCTTGCAGTGACGCCGGAGTTCAGAATCGAACATCGTCAGTTGTGCGACATAGAATTTGGCCTTAGTGGACATCTTACCGCGGTCGCTGATGCTTGTTCTGCAACCTTGACGAATGGCGTCGTGCGTCTTGAGGGAAGTTACCTTGTTTTTTGAAACGATGACAGCCAACTCAGACCAAAGCCATGGCAGGGCGTCTTGCTCAGCCCATCTTGCAAGAGCGACAAGGTTCGGTCGAGTCTCGAGTTCCAAACGCTTAAGCTCTGATCTATAGGTTTTGTAATCCAATTGGATAACGTTGCGGCTTCGGATGCAATCTGAAGTATCATCAGAAATGTGCGTACTGGCAAGGAAGATTTGATTAGGGACGCATAGATAGTCAGGCAGTCTAGCATCAGTACCGACAATATGAGAGCGCCTCTTCTTGATTATGCAAAATAGCTAAGGCTTTTCACGCCCTTGCGAAAAGCTGTTCGCGTCGCCGTTGTGCCGAGTGATCCACATCCATTAGGACTATAACGAACAATGAACACGGCATGGCGGCTTGCTCTACGCTCTGCGCCGCTAAATAACGGCTTTGGCTCCTTGCCGCAACAGTCCGCCAATTATCAGCAAGCATAGGTGAGGGCGGCTGATGCCGTTTTCAATTTCCAACGCCTTTCCCGCCGGAAGGGCGTTTTTGATTCTGGCTCTTTCATTTCAACTTTAAACAAGGAGGCACGACCGTGAATGAAAATGACTCCTATCAAGACACAAAAGACAGTCATGAAAATCAAATTGATATTCCAGAATTACGCGAACTTCCAAGTTTAGCTACAGCAAATGAAGTCGCAAAATTTCTCAAATGCTCCAAGCGTCACATTTTGAATGAGTGCCATGCGGGCCACATGGCTTTCGTAAATATCGCAGGCCGTTTTTTGATCACCCCGCATAGCGTCAAAAATTATATTCAAGGGAGAATTCAGCCATGCCAAAACGAAATAAGGGAGCTTACCTCAAATGGATCGAAACGCGGCAATCATGGTACATCGTCTGGTTTGAAAATGGACGTGAACGCAAGAAATCAACGGGCACTCGAAATCGCATCGAGGCTGACCAAGCCCTCAGCAGACACAACATCGAAAAAGACCAGCCGGTCGATATTGTAAGCCCGACCCGACGGATCATAGCCGATGTTTTGGCAGCTTATGCGGAAGAGCATTTGATTCATACAGTTAGCCAAGAAGCTTCAGGTAACAACATAAAATCCCTTGTCCCTTTTTGGGGCCATAGGCCGGTTTCTGACGTAAGGCCGGTACTTTGCCGCCAGTATGCCCAATACAGGCGTGAAACGGCCTCAAGAGCCGGGAAAAACGCCTCTGACGGGCTTATTGCGCGTGAATTAGGCGTTTTAGGCGCGGCCATTCGCCATGATTACAAGCAAGGGCGGTTAGCCTCGCCTGTGCCCATCTGGAAGCCTGCGCCGACCGCGCCCAAAGACCGCTGGCTTACGCGTGAGGAAGTCGTCCGGCTTCTGAAAGCCGCCCGAGCCAAACGTAGGATTGACCCGAAGCAAGGGAGGGCACGGTTTCATTCGTATGCCCGGTGGCATTTGTCTTTTTTCATCCTGCTGGCTCTTTATACCGCTGCACGTAAGGAGGCCATTCTTACCCTTACGTGGTCACAGATTGATATCGAAAGAGGCGTTATTGACCTTAACAAAGCAGGTAGCAAGGTAACCAACAAACGCCGCGCAATTGTTCCGATACCCAACAGGCTGATGACATTCTTGCGGATTGCCAAACGCCGCGCCCCCGAAGATTGCGCTGATAGGTGTGTGATTGAATATTTTGGCAAGTCTATCTTACGCATAGACCAGAGCTTTCGCCGTGTTGCGCGGGATGCTGGCTTAAGCGACGTAACACCGCATACCCTTCGCCATACGGCGGCAACATGGATGGCGCAAGCGAATGTTCCAATGTGGGTGATTTCAAAATATCTTGGTCATACGAGTACCCGGACAACGGAACGCATATACGCGCACCACAATCCGACATTTTTGATGGAGGCGAAGGAAGCGCTGGAGAGAAGGGCGGCGATTATTAGACCCTCAAGCGCCAATAAATTGACGATTTGAAAATTGATGGGCGGCGATTGAGGGAATTAACTTCGTATCAAAACTTCCAATCCCGCATCTCGCTTCGATGGCGCTGAACGGAATATTCGGTAGAAATTACATGAACATGAGAGATATGATGAACTTTAAGACTTGTTGCATCCAAGCATAAAGTTGGGGCGGCTTCATTGTCACGGGCTTGACTATCAGGCGTTCCCCAAAAAACAGGTTCTGGAAAGGCATCGTTTGGGGACTTAGGCGTTGGAGGCTCTAGCGGTGGTGTTTCTTCCCAAACCCAATAATCGATTTCAGGACCATCCTCGGTCATGTCATAAAGTCGCGCGCTCAGTTTTGTGCCTGTGGGAATATCCATTTGTTTGACTCGCGCCGCGTGATGGAAAAGAACAACATTCTTTTTACCGTCACTGGCTTGAGCAGAAGGATAAATAACCCCATCCAGTTCTTTCGTCGCCAAATAATCAGCAATTGCCTGAGTGACGAGATAATCAATCGGTTCATCGTTTGGCATCACAGGCATTACGATCTTCTGACTTAGGTACTCTAAAAATTTTGCACGTTCTAATCGGTAAATGTAGCCTGCATCAAAAATACTGCCATCAACATAAACTGAACGTAGTGCATCAATGTTCAGCAATCGGATGGGCCTGACCAAATCAAAACGCCCCACAATTACACGGCTTCCAACAGGTGGGCGCACCTCAGCAAGTGCAACTTCTGGGGTTGTGGCACCATAAAATACTGAGATGCCATATGCGTTCATACGGCCAGCCATTGCTTGTTTAAAGGGTGGTGGGCCAATCTCTATATCAGGTCGTTTGATGGCTTCTTCGAGTTCTTCGTCAGATTGAAAAATCCGAGCACGATAAAATGAGGAAATCTCCGCCCCCAAACCCGCACTAATAATTACCTTTTGACCATCTCGCGTTTGCAGATCGGTCAGCTCTTCAAAAACTTTTTCCAATATCGCTTCTGCAGCTTTGTTGAAATAACGTGTTTCTTTTTTTATGTCCCGTTCAAATGCGGCCCAATCAGATCTGAATTCAATATCATCTGGGGTTTTTTCCTCATAGTGCGACTCTGAATCGAATGGGCATTCTTCGCCCATTGTTGCGCTTTCGAAATCAGCATGACGATCTTCTAGTACCTGCTGAATATCCTTTGCCGGTTCTTCCTCAATCTCAGCAGCTGAACTAATGGCGTAAATGACAGGTTCGCCATTGCGATCCCAATCCATCATCCCTTCTTTAATCATAGTGTATTCGAGCGATGAGGGCTCGCTTGAAGTGCGATAATAATGCTGGTCAAAGGCAGTTTCAATTCTATGTGCCATCTCCTCTATCGAAATGATCTTTCCTTGTTTTCCACAGTAGAAACATTTTCCAGTTTCATAATTGCGTTCGATTTCAGTGCGTAAAAATTGTTCGCCTATGCAAGTTGCACAAAGGCTTCTATTTCTTATTTCGTCTAAATCAGCTTCATCTGTCACAGCAAAGCCTATCCTTAAAGGTACGCAGCGGCGCTCGATAACCGTTGTCAAGAATATAAAAAATTGGGCAGTGTCTCAGTTTGATTTTTTATCCTGATAGTCGTCAACCATTTTAACAAGATCAGCCATTTCCCAAAGCTCATCGGTTACGCCAGCCGCCATTGCGGGGGTGACTTTCAGGCTTTTGTGGATACGGACGAAATTATAAAAGACGAAATACAGAGCTAGAGCATGGCAATGGTTTTCGATTTTTTTGCTGAAAGCATTGGTTGGGCACGTGAAACGCCGCAATTCCATATGCATGTTAAGATTCTGACGTTCGACATAGGTTGTGCTGACGGATGAAATATCAGGATTGCCGTTGATCTTTGTTTTCTTCGTGCCAATGCATTCGGGGGGGCTATAACGCTTCTGGCCTTCAACAACCTCGCCGTAAAGTTTAACCAATTGTGCAAAGTCTACATCACCGCCGAATGTGCCTTCTACAGCTTCAATATAGGCTTTATGGGCGTCCGTGGTAAGTTGTACGCGATTTTCTAGGCGGCTGCGCAGATCGTCCATAAAGGCAAGCGCACATTCAGCATCACGGCCACCAACATACCAATTGCAGATTAACTTGCTGTCGGCGCAAAGGCTTGTCCAAGTCCAAACATCGCCAGCACCCTCTGACTTCTTGCTTTCCGGCGTGTTCTTAGCTTTGCTGTAACAGAATGACCAGATTTCATCGCATTGAATCCGGCGACAATTCAGACTCCGCACATGCTTATCGTGATAGGTGGCGCAAGCGGTTCCGGCATCAACTAGCAGCTTTGTAACGGTGTTGATCGAAACGCCGATGATGCGCGAGATTGAACGCATTGAAGAACCCTCGCAAAGCATTTGCAGGATTTGGATACGCTGTTCTAGGAGCAATATGTTCATGCCCCTACTATATGAATATTTTGCTTGAGTGTTAAGCATTATATTCAATTACCCCTTACGGGGGTATAAGGGTATTGCAATTGATTTTGTCTTATGCTAGAAGATAAATATCGATATATAGCAATAGGTTAGCAAATGCCCGAGAATCTACATCCCGGCGTCTATCTTAGAAAAGAACTTGAGAATCGTGGCTGGGCGCAAAGCGACCTCACCTTCATTCTTGGCTGTAATCCGAAGGGCGTCAACCAAATTATCAATGGAAAGCAGGGCATAAGCCCTGCCATGTCTAAGGCACTTGGCGAAGCCTTCGGCTTTCCCGCCGACCATTTTGCCAATCTGCAAAAAGCCTACGATGTCTCGCAAGCCCATGATCCCGATCCTGCGGTATCCCTGCGCGCCCAACTTCAAAGCAACTATCCTATCCGTGAAATGATAAAGCGCGGCTGGCTGAAAGATGAAGAAGGTAAAGACCTAGCACAACAGCTTGCCGAGTTTTTTGAAGTCAACAATGCCGATGATGTTCCCTACATGGCTCATGCCGCAAAAAAAAGTCTCTATGAAGAACAAGAAATCCCGCCGACTCAACTCGCTTGGCTTTTCCGTGTGCGCCAAATGGCAAAGTCAATTGCGGTTCCGCCATATTCTCCAGAAGCACTGCGGAAAGCTGTCATTCGCATGCGTGATTTTATAATAGAGCCGGAGGAAGCGCGGCATGTGCCGCGTGTTTTAGCCGAAAGCGGTGTGCGCTTTATTATTGTAGAGCCATTGCCCCTAGCTAAAATAGACGGCGTATGTTTTTGGCTTGATGAAAACTCGCCGGTCATCGGGTTATCAGCTCGATATGATCGAATTGATAACTTTTGGTTTGTATTGCGACATGAGATTGAGCATGTCCTACGAGGCCACGGGAAGGGCGAAGTCCCGCATATTGACGAATTGGAGGGTAAGAACGCTAGCTTTGATAGCGGCTTGCCAGAAGAAGAGCGCATTGCCAATGTCGCCGCCGCTGATTTCGGTGTTCCGGCTGCGAAAATGGATTCTTTCATGGTGAGAAAAGACCCATTCTATTACGAAAAAGATGTTCTCGCTTTTGCAAAACTGCAAAGAACTCATCCCGGTATTGTTGTGGGGCAAATACAGCATCGGCTTGGCCGATACGATTATCTGAGACGGCACCAAGTCAAAATCCGTCAGTTTGTATTGCCGGGTTCAATAGCCGATGGATGGAAACAAACAGCAGCGGCATAGGAGATGCAAATGAATAAATCTAAAGAAGAAAAGACACCGACGCAGACCGAATATATGCAACGGCTTTGGAAGCGGTACGAATCCGAACATGATAATTTGCCTACAAGCGCACGCGAAGTTGTCGAATGGGCCGTTAAACAGCGATTGATCGGCATGCCTGTTATTGATCCTTTCGACGTTCTCGCTGGTCAAATGTCGCGGGCGTTACGGGGCGATTACGACATTGACAGCCAAGGGCGGCGCTACCGGAAAAACCACGCCGTCAAGGTTATGAAAGACGGCGTACAATATACGTTGTGGGCGAGTATGGAGCATGCCCCGCGTCCTCATATGGCTAAGGCGTTCTCTCAGCGACGCGAACAAATCATTGGGGACTGCTTCCAGTTGAAAACAGACGTTGATGTTTATAACGGCAAAAATCTCGAACAACCGCCGATTCAATTGGAATTAAACTTTACCGACGACGTAGCTGAACGTGAGATCGCCCTTTATTCGGACGACGATGATCAAGAAGCTATCTAGGTCTTTTTCCACCGTGCTTGAGCGGCCAGTCGTGCAATGTCATGACGCTGTTTTGGCGTAAGGATTTTTGCGCGGGTTTCTCCTCCCTTTTTTCCGCCCTTGCTGGCATACTCCTTACCTTGAAGGGAGGTATCCTCAATCTCGCCTGTAGCAATACGGGCCACCATAACGGCGGCTCCGATCACATTGGCGGGGCGTTTCTGTCCTTGTGGGCCTTTTGGCATTACATGCGTCCACAGACAACGGAATTTGGGCTTTCATCCTCATTGGCTAACAATTTATTGGGGTGTTCTTTCATGAACTTTTCAAGAGCGCCGCTGATGAGTCTGCCGAGATCATCCTCTTTGACAACCTCTCCTTCTACACGACTTAACACACTTCCGTTTGGCGCAATAAGCTCAACATAAAATCGCATGATGGTCTCCAATATTCTATTTAATCATAGATTAGCATGAGATATAGCCAAAAACCACTATCTAAGAATAAAGGTTCCAAACTGAGACACTACCGAAAATTGGAACGCCTCACTTGGCACGCGTTAACTTTTTAACTCGCACGGAGACTCGCACAAACCCAATTTGGGGCGATTCATCCGACAGCTAAGTCTTTGGAAAAATTGGAGCGGGTGACGAGGCTCGAACTCGCGACCCCGACCTTGGCAAGGTCGTGCTCTACCACTGAGCTACACCCGCATCCTGCGCCTTGACCTGGCCGGGCAAACGCCCGCCGGTCCGGCTACCGAGAAGTGGGATCATACAGTCCCTTTCGCGGTTTGCAAGGGGTTATAATTGCCTTAATTTATGCGGCTAAGAGCCATTAATGCTCAGCTTTCCATGCCTATGCCGTCATTGCCAGCGACCATCGGGAGCGAAGCAATCCAGAACCAGTAAAGCAACCTGGATTTCTGAAATTCTGGATTGCTTCGGGCCTGTGGCCCTCGCAATGACGAATTAATGGCCTCAATCCTTATAATAATGCTTGTAGCGGCCGTAATAGGCGCCGAAGTCGCCGTGGCCGTAATGTTTCTGTTTGGTAAGGTCGACCTGGGTCAAAACCACGCCGGCAAGGTTAACATTGAAGCCTTTGAGCTTGTTCAGGCATTCGCCGACCACCTCGCGCGGCGTCGTGGCCCAACGCACGGTGAAGATCGTCGTATCGGCTACCTTGGCCGCGATGACCGTCGCGTCCGAAAGCGCCATGAGGGGCGGCGTATCGATAATCACCATATCGTATTTCAGGCGCATGATCTCGATAAGCAATTGCATCTGCTTCGAGCCGAGCAAATCCTGCGGATGAGGCGTATTGTCGCGGGCAATGATGACGTCCGCGCCGCTCTTGTCTTTCTGGATAGCCTGATCGTACGTCGCATCGTGCGCGAGCACCATCGCGAGATCGGGTTTTTTCTTGTCGAGCTTCAGCATATCGGCCATGACGGGGCGCCGCATGTCGGCTTCGATAAGCACAACCTTCGTTCCCGACATCGCCATGACCCGCGCCAGCGATGCCGAAAAAAACGTTTTTCCTTCGCCGGGCAGGGCGCTTGTGATCATGATGACCTTGGGCGGGGTGTCGACGTTCGAAAAATGGATTGCCGTACGTATGGCGCGAACGGACTCCGCATAGCTCGAAAGGGGCTTTTCAAGAATGTAATCGTGCAGCAACACGCCTTCGGTAACCTCGGCAAGGGGCGTCAGGCCTATGCCGGTGACGCCGTAAAGCTCCTCGATTTCGCGCGTCGAGCGGAATCCGCGATCCATATATTCGAGAACGAAGGCAACCAAAAAACCGATGACGGCGCCAAGGGCGAGCCCAAGCGCAAGGAATATGGGAAGGTCCGGAAAATACGGTTTTAAGGGTATTGCCGCCGGAGCCACGATGCGGGCATCCGGTTTTTGCAGCGACATCTGTTCGGCAATTTGTTTGGAGCGCTCCATAAAGCCCTCGTAAAGGCTACGGCTGGCCGAGGCTTCGCGCTGCAATTGCCGCAGCGCCACCATCGCCTGATTGCCTTCGCCCGTCTTGCCTTCAAGATTCGCCATTTCGCTTTCGAGGCTCGCGACCTTCCGTTCCGCGATGTCGAAATCGTTTTTCATGGCCTGGCTGACTTTCTGGATTTCCTCGCCGATCTTGCCGCGTATTTCCCTGAGTTCGTTGCGGGCGTTGATGATGGTCGGGTGCAGCGGGCCATAGCGGTTTTCGAATTCGGCCGCCTTGCGGAGCACTTCGGCCTCCTGTTGCCGCAATTTCTGGATGAGGTCGGAAGACAAAACCACGCTGGACGTTTCAAGCTTGCCCCGTTCGATCCCGCTGATGCTTTTCAGCTTCGCCTCGGCCTGAAACCGCTCGGTGCGAGCTTCCGAAAGTTTTTTATTCAGTTCGCCAAGCTGCTGCTGGGTTACGGTCTCGTCGCCGGATCCGATCAGATTGTTCGCCGACTTGAAATCCTCGACGGCTTTTTCCTTGGCGCGGACTTCGTTGCGCAACGCTTCCATGCGTTTTTCCAGCCACATATTGACGCGCCGGCCTGCGTCGTATTTCACGTCGAGCTGATTGTTCAGATATTCATTGGCAACGGCGTTGACGATCTTTGCCGCCCGTTCGGAAACCTGGTCCCTGTAGCTCACGATGATGCTGAGTGATCTTCCGTCGTTTTCGGCATCGAGATTTTTCAAAAGCTTGTTGGCGAGCTTGCTAAGTTTTTCGCTCTCGATTTTGGCGGGGTCTTCGATCCCAAGGCCAAAATAGCCGAAAACTTTTCGCATGAGGGATGGGCCGGGCCTGTAATCGGGATCGCCGGCAAGATCCTGGCCGGCTATCACCGGATCGATGATGGCCCGCGACATGATAATATCGATTTCGCTGCGTATGGCGTCGCTGTTCGGTTGCAGCGTCGAAACGACGTCCTCGATGTTGGTGGCGTGCGTTTTGCGCGGATCGATGATGATGACGGTCTCGGCCCGGAAGCGCGCGGGAAGAAACAGCGCAAGCATCAGCGCGACCCAAAGGACTCCCAGCGTTATCTGGATAATTAGTTTCCACTTGCGGTGCAGGAACAGCCACAAATCACGTAAATCGTCCGTCATTAAAAGGCTATCTTGCTTCATGAGAGCTTTCGGCAGGGCTTCGGAAAAATTATATGTTTGGCATATTCGCGTATTCTCAGCATCTATACACGCAGGATGAAGGAATGCCAATAATGGTTTGTTATATAAAACTATTTATTGAAAATGGCATGATGATTGAAACTAATTCAATGGCAATGAAATTCCCCGCCGTTAAGGGACAATGCATAAACCCCTGCATATCAATAAGTTAATCATGCCGTTGGCTTTATCATTATAAAGGGGGTTAATGCTTTAGATGTTGCAACTTGAGCGCCTTTTTTCATAGAGTGCGGCATAATCTAAAAATACTTAGAAAGAGCAAAAAATGCTGAATATTATTTTGATTCCGCATTGCGGTGAGCCCGTTCACGATCAGGCCAAACGTTTGAAAGACGTCCTCAAGTCCGAAGACGTCGAAAACCATGTCTGGATTATCGATGAAAATGAGCGGTTTGCAGAAAGTGTAAGTCTTGAGGATGCTCTGCGTCTGGTTCAAGACGAGAAAGAAGTATTAATCCTTGCGGATATGTTTCGTGCTACCCAGAATCCTGCTACGGCACTGAATAAGGCTGCCGATGAATTTCCTCAATTAGAAAAGACGCCGATCGTCATTGTTTCCGATCGCGATTACTATCGACGGGCTTATCTTTTTGAATATCTACCGAACCTGACGGTTAAGGATATGCCCATTATTCATGAAACTAATCTGTTGAACAACAATGATTTGAAAGTATTGATTGAAGCGTTTAAGGCGGCCAAACGAGATGAAAACGATTTTGTGACCCGCTTGGCGTTACGAGAAGCGCTTTTGTCTTTCGGTGACAGGGCGGACTTCATTAGCCTCAATCCGGGATACAATCCGTCAGCACACAAATCCAAAGGCCCGCAGCCTAAGCCCGGCTGATAAACGGCCTACCGGTTCCGTTTCTGCGCCGCGTTGATCTTTTGCATTTTTGCGCCGTCGATCCACCATGTTTCGGGAAAGCCGAGCCCGTATTTGGGCGCGACCTTCGGCTCGCCGAACATGTCCCAATAGGCGACGCGATAGGCGCCGGTATACCAGTGCGGGATGACGTAATAGTTCCATAGCAGAACGCGGTCGAGCGCATGGCAGATCGCGACCAATTCGGCGCGGTCTTTGGCGTGTATCAGCTTCTCGACCAGATCGTCCACCACGGGATTTTTAATGCCGATAAGGTTGCGGCCGCCCTTTAGATCGGCGCGCGAGGACGACCAGTAATCGCGTTGTTCGTTGCCGGGCGAAAGCGATTGCGAAAACACGTGGACGATCATGTCGTAATCGAAGTTGTCGATCAGGTTCTGGTATTGAGCGGTATCGACGACGCGGAAATTCGCCTGTACGCCCAAACGCTCCAGATTGCGCAAAAACGGCTGGATCCAGCGCTCGAAAAGGGGCGAGGCGTCCACGATTTCGAACTTAAGCGGCTCGCCTTTGGCGTTGACGAGTTTGCCGTCCTTTAAATTCCATCCGGCTTCGCGGAGCAGCGCCGCCGCTTTCTTAAGATTGTCGCGCGCGTCGCCGCTGCCGTCCGTCACGGGCGGCTTGAATGCGGAGGTGAAAACCTCGTCAGGTATCTTGCCGCGATAAGGTTCGAGGATTTTCAGTTCTTCCGGCGAAGGCAGGCCCTCTGCCGCCAGTTCGGAATTGGCGAAGTAGCTTGTCGTGCGCTTGTACGCGCCGTAGGCGAAGTTCTTGTTCGCCCATTCGAAATCGAAAGCATAGCCGAGCGCCTCGCGAACGCGCGGGTCCTTAAAGATGTCGCGGCGCGTGTTGAACGCGAAAGCCTGCATGCCGGAAGGCAACTCGTTCTTGATCTCCTGTTTGATGATCAGGCCTTTTTTGACGGCGTCGGTCGTGTAGGACGTGGCCCATTCCTTGGCGATGTTTTCAAGGCGCAGGTCGTAGCGGCCCGCGAACAGGGCTTCAAGCGCGACGGTGGCGTCGCGGTAATAGTCGTAGCGGATCGTATTGAAATTATAGCGGCCCTTGTTGACGGGAAGGTCCTTCGCCCACCAGTCGGCGACTCGTTTATAAACGATGTCGCGGCCGGGCGTGAGGCTCTCGATTTTATAGGGCCCGCTGCCGGGGATCGGCTCAAGCGTCGTGGCGGCGAAGTCCTTGCCTTTCCAGAAGTGTTTGGCCAGCACGGGCAATTGCCCCATGATCAACGGCAGCTCCGTGTTGCCGTTGCCGCGAAAAGTGAACTTGATCTCGTGTGGGCCGGTCTTCTCAGCCTTCACAACGTCCTTATAATAGCTGCGATAAAAGGGGTGCCCTTTGTCGCGCAGGGTTTCGAACGAAAAGATGACGTCTTCGGGCGTGACGGGTTTGCCATCGTGAAAACGCGCCTCGGGCCTGAGTTTGTAGGAAACCCAACCGCGATCGGGGGCGACCGTGACGCTTTCCGCGACCCAGCCGTATTGGCTGAACGGTTCGTCGAGCGCGCTGGCCATCAGCGTTTCAAAAACCAGTCCGGCGTCCGTGGCCGGCAAGCCTTTCAGGATATACGGGTTCAAATTGTCGAACGTGCCGATGGAGGCAAGGCGCACTTCGCCGCCCTTCGGCGCGTCCGGGTTGGCGTAATCGAAATGCGTGAAGCCTGCCGCGTATTTCGGCTGTCCGTGCAAGGCGATGCCGTGCTGCGCCGTTTGCGCGAAGGCGGGGAGGGAGAGGAATAATAGAAAAAAGAAAATCAGAAGTTTACGGGAGGCCATAACCACAACGTCATCCCGGACAATTTTCTTTTCGGATGCGTTAGCAGACGAAAGAAAATAGATCCGGAATCCAGTCATCGCGTCCCTTATATGCTTCCTTTCGGATTCTTTCACTGGGTTCCGGATAAATTTTCTTTCGCCGAAGAACGGCGAAAAGAAAATTTTCCGGAATGACGTTAATAGGTGATCCAACGTCATTACTCCGTCTTCCCCTGCGCCATCGCCACCAGCTTGGGCCAGAGGTGCGACGAGAGGTGATGCGCATAAATCAGGCCGATCCATCCCTTGCGCCGCCACTGTAAATAGATGTTGTCCGGCAGCTGATCGAACTTTTTCGGATCGACGATCTGGAACCCGCTTAATTGAAGGCGCGCGCCGTCCGGCATGGCGATTTGCGCGTCGTTGTCGGTCAGAAGGCCGTATTCCTGCAGCGCCTTGACGAATTCGTCCGTGGCGTCGCCTTGCTGGCGAAGCGCGGCGCAAAACTCCATCGCGCCTTTTGTGAAATCGCTCGGCTCGTCGCCGTTGAACAACGCAAACTCGCCTTCGGACGCGAGCATGTCGCTTTTCTCGTCGATGCAAAGGACGAACTGCTTGTCTTCTGGATTGTCCATAAGAATAAACGGATAGCGGCGCACGTAAGCCGGAAGATAACTGCCCTCAAGCCACTGGCCGTTTTCATCGATGAACATATTGACGTCGTTCTTCAGGCCGACGACCGCCGCCGGAACGGGTTGCGGCCCGGCCGCGAAGACGATCGGATAATGCGCCGCCGCCATTGGAAACTCGTCGATCAAAATGGGGATGGCATTGGTATTGGCCGCAAATCGAAAATGCGTTGGACGCGAAATATGCAAATCGCCGTCGCGCGCGCGATCCAGCGGGCGCGGCGAAGCGTAGAACATGGGCATGTTCGCATCGGCTTGCGAACCGTAATTGCTGGTCGGATTTGGTCCGGACATAGGCTAGGGCTCCTTTATACAACAACAGAATCAATGGCGCATATTAGGGGGTTAGGAAGGAAAGCGAAAGCCGCTTGCCTTTGAAGGGAATGTCGACAAAACTGCATGGCGAACGGGGTTAATTACTATTGTTTTGGCTAACAATCACAGCGTCATTCGAATGACGAATGGAGAACGGCGATGAAAAAAATAACGGCTATTCTTGTTATTCTTATGGCCTTTTTGGCCTTTCCGGCTCCGGGCCGCGCCGGCAACAACCCCTATTACGCTTCGTTACGCGAACGTTGCGAGAAAACGGCCGGCGACGCTGTCGGGTGCTGCCTTGCTTCGGTTAAGGCGATGGAAGCCGGAGGCTATAAGGAAGCGACGGGCACAAATTATACACAGAGGCCGGATGGAAGCGACGAGCGCTGCCCCCAAGGCTACAAAGCCAATATGTTTAGGTGCATCACGTCGTACGTCTGGTGCGAGCCCGTTGCCAATAAAAATTAGGTAGCCAAGAAAATTTCAGATTTAGATTGGCAATACCAGCGACGCATCGCGTCATTGCGAGCAAAGCGAAGCAATCCAGAATCGAAGCCCGTTTGGAATACTGGATCGCCACGCCGCTTTCAGCGGCTCGCGATGACGATCCGGGTTAGTCAGTGCTTACATTAAATAGCCACCACCCGTCCCGGAAACCAATGCCGGCCCTTGCGGTCTTCGATTTCGACGACCCACATGTCGGGGTCGAAGTTTAATTGCTTCTCCAAATAACTTTCGGCCTGTTCGTTGGGCATGGGGTCGTTGCGGCTCACGGGGCTCCAGACGAGTTCGTTGTCCATCTGCACTTGCGATAGCACCCGCGCGGTTCCGTCGAGTAGATCGATTTTCAAAAGCACGGTGCCGCTTGCGGCGTCGCCGCGATGGCGAACGACCATTGATACGCCCTGTTCGCTCGCGATACGCGTTTGCGCGGCGACAAGAAAATCCGTCGGAGGTTTGTCAATCATCGATATTGAGATCGCCCGGTTCGTTGAAAGCCAGGGAAGGCTTCGCTATATTCACGCTGCGGTCAAGCGAAAGCGCCGCGACGGCGACTTCGCCGCGGCGGAGGATGGCGATATCGCTGTTCGGAAAAGAAGGAGGCTGTTTCCGCTCGACGGCAAGCCAGAAATAGTCTTCGTGCCGCGGGCTGACGCGGCGCTTGGCCGAATAACCCGTCACGTTCTTGTGGCCCTGACGCGCCCAGCTCAGCCCCGTGATTTCGGAAGCCGGTTTGTCGGGAATGTTGACGGACAGGCATGTTTCCTTGCGCCAGCCGTGCTGCAACAATATCCGTAAGACTTTGGGCAGTATTTCCCGTGTGGTGTCCCATGGCGTCTTGTCGCGCGCGGCGTGCGACTGGCTGATGGCGATGGCGGGAACGCCAAGCGTCAACGCCAACAGCGCAGCCCCGACCGTGCCCGATGTGTTAGAATCGTCGCCCGCATTCGGTCCTGAATTGACGCCCGACAGAACGAGGCTCGGCGGCAGTTCGGCCATGAAATGAGAAAGAGCAAGCGCCACGCAATCGCAGGGCGACCCGTCGACGGCCCACATGCGCTCGCCGCGCGGCCAGACCCTTACGGGCCGGCATAGCGAAACCGATTGACTGGCTCCGCTCTGTTCGTGTTCAGGCGCGACGATCCAGACTTCTTCGGCAAACGCCTCAGCGGCCTCGGCAAGAATTTGTATGCCCGGCGCGCCAATTCCGTCGTCGTTCGTCAGCAACACGCGTGGGAGACGGATGGATTCGGACATGGCGCGTTCAAGTCGAACAATTGTTTCGGGAACGTTCAATCCTATGAAATTTTACGGGCGTTGGCTACAAAAGCCGCAAAACGGTAATTAACCATAACCGGGCTTTTGGCCCCAAAATCCGCCCCATAGACACCCGGCCTGAATGCTGGCAAAAATAACAAAAAATCAGGGAGAAGGCCGCATGAAAACGCTTACCGATATCCGTTCGACGTTTCTGAGCTATTTCGCCTCGCAGGGCCATGAGGTCGTGGAATCCTCGCCGCTTGTGCCGCGCAACGACCCCACGCTGATGTTTACCAATTCCGGCATGGTGCAGTTCAAGAACGTATTTACGGGCGCGGAGACGCGGCCCTACAAGCGCGCCACGTCGGCCCAGAAGTGCGTGCGCGCCGGCGGCAAGCATAACGACCTTGAAAACGTCGGTTATACGGCGCGGCATCACACCTTTTTCGAGATGCTCGGGAACTTTTCGTTCGGCGATTATTTCAAGGAAGATGCAATCAATTTCGCGTGGACGTTGATTACCAAGAATTTTGGATTGCCGAAGGAGAAGTTGCTCGTCACGGTCTATCACGAGGACGAAGAAGCCGCGAAGTTGTGGAAGAAGATCGCGGGCTTTTCCGAGGACAAGATCATCCGCATTCCCACCAACGCCAATTACTGGCGCATGGCCGATGTGGGGCCGTGCGGACCGTGTACGGAGATCTTCATCGATCAGGGCGACAAGCTGCAGGGCGGCCCTCCGGGATCGTCGGATGAAGATGGCGACCGTTATCTCGAGTTCTGGAACAACGTTTTCATGCAATTCGAAGAGTTGCCGGGCGGCAAGAAGATCAACCTGCCCAAGCCTTCGGTCGATACCGGCATGGGGCTGGAGCGCATCGCCGCCATCATGCAAGGCGTCACCTCCAACTACGACATCGATTTGTTCAAGGCGATTATCGCTACGACGGCGGAATTGGTGAAGGTCGATCCCGAAGGGCCGCAAAAGCCTTCCTTCCGCGTCATCGCCGACCATTTGCGCGCCACGTCGTTTCTGATCGCCGACGGCGTGATGCCGAGCAACGAGGGGCGCGGGTACGTGCTGCGCCGTATCATGCGCCGTGGCATGCGCCACACGCATCTTCTGGGCGCGAAGGAGCCGATGCTCTATCGCCTCGTGAAGGAACTCATCAAGCAGATGGGAACGGCCTATCCGGAATTGATCCGCGCCGAGGCGCTGATCACCGAGACGCTCAAGCTTGAGGAATCGCGGTTCAAGCAAACGCTGGATCGCGGCTTGAAGCTTCTTGATGACGAGACAAAAAAACTCAAGACAAACAAGCCGTTGCCCGGTGATGTTGCCTTTAAGCTTTATGACACGTTCGGCTTTCCGCTTGATCTGACGCAGGACGTTTTACGGGGCCGCGGCCAGACTGTCGATGTCGAGGGGTTTGAGGCGGCAATGGCCAAGCAAAAAGCTGCCGCACGGGCCAGCTGGGCCGGGTCCGGCGAAACCGGAACTGCCAAGTTGTGGTTTGAACTTTATGACGAACTGGGCGCAACGGACTTTCTCGGTTACAGCACGGAACAGGCCGAAGCGCAGATCACGGCCATCGTTCGCAGCGGTACGCGCGTGGCCGATGCCAAGGAAGGCATGGATGTTCAGATCATCGTCAACCAGACTCCGTTTTATGCGGAATCCGGCGGGCAGGTGGGCGACACCGGCACGATCACGTCCGCGGGTGGAGCGGTTTTGACGGTTTTGGATACCAGGAAAGAAGCCGGAACGGTTTGGGTGCATCACGCCCGCGTTGACAAAGGCACGATCAAAACCGGCGACGACGTCACGATGAAGGTGGACGGTGAGCGCCGCAGCGCGATCCGCGCCAATCACTCGGCGACGCACTTATTGCACGAAGCGTTGCGCCGCAAGCTGGGCACGCACGTCACGCAAAAAGGTTCGCTGGTCACGCCGGATCGCTTCCGTTTCGACATCAGCCAGCCTGTTCCCATTCCTGCCGCCGTTTTGGCGGAGGTCGAGGCCGAGGTGAACCGCCGCATTCGCATGAACGAGGAAGTCCACACGCGCCTGATGTCGCCCGATGACGCGGTGAAAGAGGGCGCGATGGCGTTGTTCGGCGAGAAATACGGCGAGGAAGTTCGCGTCGTGTCGATGGGGCTGGAACACGGCGGATCGCGCGCGAACTTCTCGGTCGAGCTTTGCGGCGGCACCCATGTGAAGCGCACGGGCGATATCGGATTGCTCAAGGTCGTAAGCGAAAGCGCGTTGGCCGCCGGAGTCCGGCGCATCGAAGGGCTGACGGGCGCCGGGGCTTTAGCTTATTTCGCGGAACAGGAAAAGTATCTGAACGACGTGGCCGAAGCACTTAAGGCTCCGCCCGCTGAGGTTGCGTCGCGTGTGGCGCAACTTGTCGATGAGCGCAAAAAGCTCGAGCGCGAAGTCACCGACTTGCGCCGTCAGTCCGCCATGGGCGGCGGTGCGGGTGCATCTGCGGTCGAAGCGCCGAAGCAGGTGAACGGCGTCAATTTCATCAGCCGCGTTCTGAACGATCTTCCCGCCAAGGATTTGAAGCCGATGGCGGACGCGTTCAAGACGCAGGTGAAATCGGGCGTCATTGCTTTGGTATCAAGTTTTGAAGGCAAGGTATCGCTCGTCGTGGCCGTGACGGATGACCTCACGAAGAAGGTGAGCGCCGTCGATCTCGTCAAGGCCGGCGCCGAAGTCCTCGGCGGGAAGGGCGGCGGTGGCCGCCCCGACATGGCCCAGGCCGGTGGCACCGACGCCTCGGCCATGCCGAAAGCCATCGCGGCGATTGAGAAGGCGCTAGCGGGAAAATAAGGCGTCATCGCGAGCCGCCAACGGCGGAGTGGCGATCCAGTCTTAACTATTGTGCTGGATTGCTTCGCTGCGCTCGCAATTGACAGAAAATATCCCCCTTGCCATTCCCGCGTTTCTCTGGTCTTTGTGCGGCTGAAAGGACCTGTCGCGTGATTATGTGCGGCGGGATTCCCTCCCCCTTGCGGGGAGGGTTAGGGAGGGGGGAGAACGGCTGGGAAGTGTCTTGCGTTTAAGGAACTCTCAGCCAAGCGGCGCTCCCCCACCCCTAACCCCTCCCGCGTAGGGGAGGGGAATTCTACCGTGCCACCCGAAACATCAGTTACTTTAACCGCAACTTAAAAATAACTAACTGTCCATGACCCCATTATCCCGCATCCGCAATTTCGCGATCATCGCGCATATCGATCACGGCAAGTCGACTCTGGCCGACCGTCTGATCGAGATGTGCGGCGCCGTCGAGGCGCGCGAGATGCGCGAGCAGTTGCTCGACAGCATGGACATCGAGCGCGAGCGCGGCATCACCATCAAAGCGCAGACCGTGCGCCTGACTTACAAGGCGAAAGACGGCGAGACGTATCAGCTCAACCTGATGGACACGCCCGGCCACGTCGACTTCGCCTATGAAGTCAGCCGGAGCCTTGCGGCGTGCGAAGGCTCGTTGCTGGTGGTCGATGCCTCGCAGGGCGTCGAGGCGCAGACGCTGGCCAACGTGTATCAGGCTATCGACAACGGACATGAGATCGTGCCGGTGTTGAATAAAATCGATTTGCCCGCCGCCGAGCCCGAGCGCATCCGGCAACAGATCGAGGATGTGATCGGCATAGACGCTTCTGAAGCTGTTTGTATTTCTGCCAAAACAGGCGTTGGCGTAGATGAGGTTCTTGAAGCCATCGTGAAGCGTCTGCCGCCGCCCAAGGGCGATAGGGACGCTCCCCTCAAGGCTCTGCTTGTCGATAGCTGGTATGACGCCTATCTCGGCGTCGTCATTCTTGTTCGCGTTGTGGACGGCACGATCCGCAAGGGCCAGAAGGTGCGCTTTATGGCCACGGCGGCGACGCGCGACGTGGATCGCGTCGGCATCTTTACGCCCAAAAAAGTTGAACTTGCCGAACTTGGCCCCGGCGAGATCGGATTCATCACGGCCGGCGTCAAGCAGATCGCCGACACCAAGGTAGGCGACACGATCACGGACGAAAAAAAGCCGGCATCCGAAGCTTTGGCGGGATTCAAGCCTTCCGTACCCGTAGTGTTCTGCGGCCTGTTTCCCGTCGATGCCGGGGATTTTGAGCAGTTGCGCGAGTCGCTGGGCAAGCTGGCGCTGAATGATGCCAGCTTTCAGTTCGAGGCGGAAAGTTCGGCAGCGCTTGGCTTCGGCTTTCGCTGCGGCTTTCTGGGTTTGTTGCACCTCGAGATCGTTCAGGAGCGGCTGGAGCGCGAGTTCAATCTCAACCTTATTACGACCGCGCCTTCCGTTATTTACCATGTCTACAAGACGGACGGCACGGTGATTCATCTTCACAATCCGGCGGATATGCCCGACCCTGTCCGGATCGATCACATCGAGGAGCCGTGGATCAAGGCTACCATTCTGACGCCCGACGAATACCTTGGTTCGATATTGGCGCTATGCAGCGAACGCCGCGGCGAGCAGATCGAACTGACCTATGTCGGCCAGCGCGCGATGCTGGTTTATCTGCTGCCGCTTAACGAGGTTGTGTTCGATTTTTACGATCGCCTGAAATCGATCAGCCGCGGCTATGCCAGCTTCGATTACGTTCTGGACTGCTACCGCGAAGGCGAGCTTGTGATGATGAATATTCTTGTCAATGCCGACCCGGTGGACGCGCTGGCCTGTATCGTGCATCGAAGCGTAGCCGAGAAGCGCGGCCGCATGTTGTGCGAACGGCTGAAAGAGCTGATCCCGCGGCATATGTTCAAGGTTGCCATTCAGGCAGCTATAGGGGGGCGCGTGATCGCGCGCGAGACGATTTCGGCCCTGCGTAAGGACGTGACGGCCAAATGCTACGGTGGCGACGTTTCGCGCAAGCGCAAGCTGCTTGAAAAGCAGAAAGAGGGTAAAAAGCGCATGCGGCAGTTCGGCGAGGTAGAAATCCCGCAAAGCGCGTTTATCGCCGCACTCAAGATGGGGGATAACAAGTAAGATCAGGTGCCAATTTTAAGGAGAGATCATTATGAAAGAAGATCGCACGGACGATTTAAATGAGTCGCTGGATATTGTGGCCGGAGTTCTGGAACAGCAAGGCTTTGCAAGGAATAGTTCTGATTTTGCCGGTCTTGAATACGTTTTTTCCTTAAATGTTCACGCCTTAACAGGGCGTGAGCCTAAGACCGCAATGCGGGCGGCCTTTTTCAAGGCTCCGTCCGATGCAAGGCCGGAGGGATTTCTCGTTTGTGTTTTGTCGATGGGAGAAGCTCCCCACATTGATTCAACGTACATCGTCGGTTATCCCGTCAATATGTGCCCCGGCTTATGCTTCCTTGAGGTTGACGTTCCCTTTATTTCCCTTCGGGAATTTGTAAGACAAAGAGACGTCATCGCCGCGCAAACCGTTGAATCGCTTTTCAAGGGTCTGCCCAGAGGGTTCGATATTTACAAAAGGACTTTTCGTGAGTGTCAAACGCTTCGGCTTAACTAAAGCGCATACATAGCCGTGCTGAAAATGGGGGATAAGTAGGGAACCTTTGGTGAGGAATGCAGCTTTCCTGCAACACCCCGGAAATTCCAATGATTCGCCGGTTAACCTTGATACCGTGAAAGTAAAATCAGCATTTCCAAATCACGGATCCTTGTGGCATATAACGGCACCATAGCAACACATAAACGAATCTGCGCGCCCGGGTATTTGGGGCGTAAGTAGCATTATCGAAAATCGCAGGAGAATCCCCCACATGACATCAACGCTTGCCGATAAGAACATTGCCATTTTAGCCGCCAACGGTTTCGACGAAAAACATATTACCACCATTCAAAGAGCTCTCACCAAAGACAAAATCTCGCACAAAGTTATCGCGCCTGAGCAGGGTCTCGTAAACGGCTGGCAGGATAACGCCTGGGGCCATTATTTTACGGTCGACACGCCCATCAACACGGCGCTTGGTTCCGATTTTGATGCGCTCGTGCTCGTCGGCGGCGAAAGGGCCGCGGCAAAGCTAAAGACCAATTTGCATGCGCGCCGGATCGTCAATCATTTTCTGGAAGCGCAGAAGCCCGTGGCCGCCATAGGCGCCGGGGTTTCGCTTTTAGCGCTTTCCGGGAAGAGCGCCGGCCTTGAAGTCGCCGCGCCTGCGGAATTTCACGATGAACTTAAGGCGGCCAATATGACGTCCGTTGCTGAAGATCAGGTCGCGGACGGCCTCGTGCTCACCTCTACGGGCGCTGACGTCGATGCCTGGGTCGAAGCTGTCCTTGCGCTGTTTAGCGAGGCTTCAGGGCTAGAACAAGCCGCGTAGCGGCGTGCGCCTGATAAAGCCGTTCACCGAAAGGCCTGACGTTTTCATTCGCCCTAACGCAGCTATGAGTGCAATCACTGTTCGCCATCTGGGGTAGATTGCGAACGGCCTCAAGTAGCACACGGGGGAATTCATCCGGGCTGTTGATAATGTAATCGGCTCCCGCTTCCTCGAGTTTTTTGGCAAGTTTTCTTTTGTTTACGACATGAGATGCGAGCGTGTGCGCAATTGCAACTTTTCCGGCGGCCTTGCAAGCCTTGACCCCCGAAGGCGTATCCTCAAAGCCAACGCAATTTCCCCTTTCTATATGGCTGTGGCCAATATTCCTTAAATGGATCCAGGCTTTCAGATAGGGATCAGGCTGCGGTTTATGTCCTGTAAATATGTAGGGAGAAAAATCACTAAAATATCCTGCCAGGTTTCCTCTATCGACGTAACGATGCGCTCTATCAGGTTCGCTACTCGTAACGATCAAACGCGGAACTTTATAGGCTTGAAAAAATGACAACAACGCCTGGAAAACGGGCAAGACCTCAACGGATTCGTCCTGCGTCGGCATCATTTTGCGATGTTGCATGATCCTCTGAACGACCGGTTCGTGCGGGATTTCAACGCCTAGATAGTCCGAATATTGGCGGATGATTTCATTAATAGGGGTCCCGGCCATTTTATGCGTAGGCGTAACGTCATATTCGCAGAGCGGGACGCCATGTTTTCCAAATTGCTCTGCCGCTTCCTCATAAATTTGTTTTGTAATATTGTTATGAGCAAGGTCCTCATTGTTAATAATCAATGTGCCGTCAAGATCAAATAAAGCAGCACCCAGCAAATGCAAATAAGGTATTAATACAGAAAAATCATAACGGTTCATTTTATGTCTCCGGTTGTCATCCTGTTAGTCTGACGGTTTCTAAAAATTGTTACCCCACGGCCTCTTCTCTCGGTCTTGCTCCTATAGAAATCAGGTGAAGCGCCGCCGTATTGTTGGCGCCTTGTAGAATGTCTGTTAGCCGGGTTTCGCTAAGTTCCTCGATCATGCGCGGCGTAAAGCAATCCATCTTGGCAAGCGCGATAACCAGACCAGCGTTGGCGTTATCGCCGGCGCCGACAGTATTGGAAGCGATGAGGTCGAGCGCATCGGCCACCGCAGAACATTTTCGCGTATAGGCTTCGGAGCCTTTGTGCCCTTTTGTAAAAACAGCCAACGAAGCACCTGCCTTAAGCCAAATATCGGCGACTTCCTTTGTGCTCATTTCCGGATAAGCCCAGGCAATATCCGCGTCGCTTGCCCGCATGATGTGAACCACACTCGCCCACTCAAGAAGAAGATTGCGGTATTTTTCCGGATCACGGGCGATAGACGGGCGTGCGTTTAGATCATAATAAATGAGCGCCTTGTTTCGCAGCCGTTTGGTGAATTCATACCAGGCAAACCGGGCAGGTTCCAAAACCGTAGAGATCGAACCGAAGCAGAAAATATGATTATCGCCGCCGGTTTTCTGCGGTTCCGGCAAATCTTCGATCGCGGTAATTTGAACCGTGGTGTTGCTGTCGTAAAAGCAAAAATCATTTTCTTTGCCGGGATGGACAGATACGACGGCCAAGGTCGAATTGCACGGCACCCGTTTAACCCCGGAGGTATCTATCCCGGCATCCTGCATCGCTTTGAAAAAACGGCCGCCGAACATGTCTTGGGAAACGGGGCCGATAAAGCCGATCTGAATATCGAGATTTTCCCGCTTTACGGCACGGACGGCCCCCATAGCACTGTTAAAATGCGAGCCGCCAAGCAGCAATTTAAAATCGCCGGAGCCCTGTTGCTGTTCCAGCATGTCGACAACAACTTCGCCGCAAAAGAAGATTTTATTGGCCATAGGAATCTCGCATTACGTATGACATCTTGCTAAGGGGTGAATATGCTTTCGTCAAACATGAAAAACATTTTCAAGACTCAACATAGTTAATTTATGATGCTGCGGCGCAGCGACAAATAGTAAAGGACCATTAAGGTTTTCCGCCGCCGAGACACAAAAATTAACCTTTAGGTTGCATCTGTCTTTTTTCGGTAGCATAATCCGCTCATGTGCAAGATTCCTCTATGCAATTGCATGCGAAAAATGTTTGCCATGCCTTATGCCGCATGGATCATTTTGGCTGTGGGCGTCGGATCCCTGGGGTCCGCCTACTGTGCCCAATATATCTTCGATGTGAAGGCCTGCGATCTGTGCCTGTGGCAAAGGCTGCCCTATGGGCTGGCGATTCTATGGGGGGCGCTGGCGTTGGCATCGCAGCCTAACGAGGCCCGCGCGCGCGTTTTCATAGGGCTGGCTTCGGTCACTTTTCTGGCCGGGTTCGGTTTGGCCATATTCCATACAGGCGTCGAGCAACACTGGTGGGCCGATGCCGTCTCGTGCGCCGTAAAGCCTCTTAAGGAATCGGACATCGCCAATTTGAGCCTGAACGACATGCGCGATCAGCTATTGGCGACGGCGGGCATTCCTTGCGACGAGATCACGTGGTCGTTCCTCGGCCTGTCGATGGCAAACTGGAACATCCTGGCTTCGCTTGTGATGGCGCTTTACGCCGGACTGGCCGCCTCGGGGTGCTGCTCCTCGGGCGAAGGCGGGACCACTTGCCGTTTTTGCTGCTCTTGCAAGCCGGAAAAGAAAGATTCCTAAAGGAAATTTCTTTGAATGGTCCACATTTGATTCAAGCTTGGTTAAGCGCCGGAAAGACGCCGTCCCTTGCCTGAATCATTCTCTCTATCGGCCGCTGCGCTGCGCGTTCAAAAACTCCGGCAAGATCGATCAGGAATTTATCTCCCATTTTTTGGGTCAGCTTTTCATGAGCTATGTCCAGCGCGGTCTGGCCTTTTTTATTCCTGATCTCCGGTTTTGTTCTGCTATCTGCCATCAGGATTTCGAGCATGTCGAGACGGTCCATATGCTTCATAAACGCCGTGTTTCCGTTTTCGTCCTGAATATTCGGGTCTGTTGCCGGATTGCGTAACAGTTCAACGAGATATTCCATGCGATGCCCGCTAGACATGATTTCCATCAGCGCTGTCTCGCCGTCCGTTCGGTGCATATATTTCCTTGTTTTAAGATCGATAAAACGGCCATCCGGATCGAAATAGTAGGTATACTCACGAACGTTTGGATCAAGTCCGCGTTGCGCCAACAAGGCTTTGAAAGTATTGAGATGACTTCCCCTTACGGCAAGAACCAGCGCGCGGTGCCCGTTTTTGTCTTCGCCGTTCAGAATGGATGAATTTTGTTTGAGGAGGGCCAGTAAATGGCTGGTCATGCCTTTCCAGGCGTAGTGCGTCAAAAGTTCAATCGACGCCGTTCTTGTCAGCAGTTCATCGAGGACTGCGGCTTTTTTCGCGTCAAGGTCGGCAGCGACCTGGGTTTCAATTGAACGGGTTTTTCTGAATAATGACATGACGAATCCCTTTTAATTATAGAAACATGAATTTCTCTATATCAGTGCTGCTAATTGAGGGCAATATTCATAAAGCTTTTCTTATGGTTAACATTACGTCGACTCCAATTCGGTATCCCAGTAAAGGTAATCGCGCCAGCTTTCGTGCAAGTAATTGGGCGGAAAGGCGCGCCCGTTTTCCTGTAGTTCAAAGGATGTTGGCCGCCAGGGCGGTTGGCGCGGATGCATGCCGCATTGCCCGGGCAGCCGGTGGCCCTTGCGCAAATTGCATCCCATGCAGGCCGTCACGACATTCTCCCACAACGTACGCCCGCCTTTGGAGCGCGGAATGAGGTGATCGAACGTCAATTCCGATGTGGGGTGCGATTTGTTGCAGTACTGGCAACTGAAGCGATCGCGCAAGAAGACGTTAAACCGCGTGAAAGCGGGGTGGCGCGACGCCGAGATATAATCCTTGAGGGCGATGACGCTGGGCAGGCGCATCTCGAAGCTGGGCGAGCGCACGGTGCGGTCGTATTCAGACAGGATATTGACGCGGTCCAGAAAGACGGCCTTCACGGTATCCTGCCAGCTCCACAGCGACAACGGAAAGTAACTCAGCGGGCGGAAATCCGCGTTGAGAACAAGGGCGGGGCAACTAGCAGGCGGAGGAGTCAAAACTGTTCTCTGTAAGCGCAATCAGGATTGATGCAGTGCACAAAACGCGACTCGCGTTTAATGGATATGTTTTAGAGAATTCAAGGCTAAACGGCAAGTCACGCCAAAACCTTGCGCAGAAAGCGCAGCCCTTCGGCGAGTCCGGCATCGTCGATGCTGTGATAGAGGTCAGGGCGGGCAAGGGTGGCCACGGTTATGTTGGCGTTTTGCAGACCGTTCTGGGCATGGAGCATAGCCGGAAAGCGGATAACGTCGTCTTTCATGCCGTGCACCAGTAGGATGGGAGGCGACGATTTTCTTTCCTGCGGAAGCGATTCCCCGCCGACGAGGGCGCCTGAATAGCCGATGACGCCTGCGAGCGGCGGCGTGCGGCGAGGGGCGACATAAAGAGCCATAATCGTGCCCTGCGAAAACCCGACGAGTGCAATGCGATCCGGCGCAAGATTTCTCGAGGCCATAACGTGATCGATATAATCATCAAGATATGGTCCTGCTTTCTTGACTCCGGCAAGGACGACGGACGGCGACCAGTCCTCGGAACCGAACCATTGGTAACCGAACGGGGCCATGTCGCAAGGGAAGGGGGCGTCAGGTGCGAGGAACTCGGTTTCCGGCAGGCCCGAGCGCCAGGCTTCGCCCAGCCCGATCAATCCTGCGCCGCTATCGCCTAGGCCGTGCAGAAGTATAACGGCGCTTTTTGGTTTTCCGCCGTTTTGCGGCGGAAGGATTTGTTCGGTTAGCATTGTCTTATCCGTTTTGCCGCTATTTAGCCGGAGGGGAAACGGGCGCAGGGGACGCAGCGCCCGGGGCCGCTGCCGTCCCGGCAGGAGGCGTAACAGCCATAACCACGCGGGCGGTCAGCGATATTTTCTCGGACCGTTCCAAAGGCATCGGCATAGGAGCTTGCACGCTCTCCGAAGCCATCATGGCCTTGGCGTGGCCCATGCCGCGTACGACCTGCGGCATGCTTGGCGGCAGGACGTCATCGGATTCGGGGATAAAGCTGACGAGAGCTATGCGATAGGATCGGCCGGGCATAGCAGTGTTGAGGGCCGCCAGCTGCTCGTTCGCCGTTTTGTAGATTTTCGTGCGCAAACCCGCCATTGCGGTCTGCATTTCATCGAGCGTAGGGGTGAAATCGATATTGCCCACGGAAACCTGCATGCCGGGCTTGCTGACCTTCTTGGCGTTTTCATTGATTCCGGACAGCATATTTTCGGGCACGCGGGCCTCGAACATGGCGCTCCAGCGTTCCATGCCGGTTTGATCCTGGTTGCGGTTGAAGGAAATCAGCCGCCATTCGACTTTTATCAAATCATCAAGCGCTTTCATCATCGCGGCACGGGTCGTTCCCGCCGTATTGCCTGAAACGGAGGCTTCCACGTTCATGGAAACGCGCGCGGTCTTGGTCGTCACCCAGTCCTCGGCGGAAAGATCGAACATGACGCGATCGTCCGGCTTATAGCCGTTCGCGGTTGCTGCGAAGGGAAGGAAAATAGCCATAACGGCCAGCAACGAAAGCCAGAAGCGCGCGTGTGTCATGATCGTTTCTCCTTAGAAGTCGAGGTCGGCGTAGTGTTGGGGGGGAAGCAACCCGGCAATATGATCGCCCAATAGAGGGCGGAAAGAAGGCCGGGATTTGATGCGGGCATACCATTCCTTGGCATCGGGATGCTTGTCCCAGGGAACGTCGCCCAAATAATCGATGGCTGAAAACTGCGCGGCGGCCGCAAGGTCGGCAAGCGTTATATGATCGCCCGCGAGCCAGTTGCGGCGTCCGGACAGCC
The DNA here is from genome assembly GCA_028716765.1 of Alphaproteobacteria bacterium. Next base: position 45,796 of record JAQUPC010000001.1, read on the forward strand.
AGCCGATGTAATCCAAATGGCCGTGAATGTTATGATATCCGGCGCGGATCATTGTGCTGTCGGGCTGGCCGTGGCCTTGCAGCCTTTTTATAGCCTTTTCGCCGACTAAAAGCGACGTAACCTCGGTGTAGGTCTTGTGCTCGAACCAGCTGACGAGGCGGCGGACCTCGGCGCGCGCGACCGGATCGTTTCCGAGCAGGCTGGGGCCGGTGTGGGTTTCCTCCAGATATTCGCAGATAGCCGTGGCATCGCTCAAGACGACATTTTCGCCGTTGCCGTTAATGACCAGAGTGGGAACTTCACCGGCCGGATTAAGTTCGAGGTATTCCTCGCTGGGTTCCCACGGTTTTTCCAAAACCGTTTCATAGGTCATGGCTTTTTCGCCAAGCGCCAGCCGTACGCGGCGCGACGGCGGATCAAAGGGATGATGGTGAAGGCGATAGGTCGATGCAGCCATGAGACAAGAAGGATGGATATGGGCTTCAAACGCCGGCATAGACTTCTAGCACATGAAAAACAAAGACGAAAAGAGGGTCAAAGGGTTGAAAAGAGGGAAGATTGTGGAAAACTATGTTTTAAGGACCGGCAAAGAGGCTAAACTGCGGGGCGATTCATCAGAAGGGCGCATCATTTAAATGCCCAAGACAGAGCGACTAGACCCTCATAAGCAGCCGTGGATGACGGCGCATGGCGCGCGCGCGATCCTTGACGCTATTGCTTCGGCGGGAGGCGACGCCCGTTTTGTCGGCGGAGCTGTACGCGATGCGCTGCTGGGCCGTGAAACGGGCGATGTCGATCTGGCCGTCAATCTGCCGCCCGATCGCGTCATGAAAGCTTTGAAAAAGGCAGGCATCATGGTTGTGCCGACGGGGCTCGATCATGGCACTGTGACAGCCGTTGCGGACCATAAGGGCTATGAGGTCACGACACTTCGTTATGATGTCGAAACATTCGGGCGGCGCGCCAGAGTTGCCTTTACCGATAACTGGAAGGCCGATGCGTCGCGGCGTGATTTTACCATGAATGCGCTTTATGCCGATGGACTGGGAAAAATTTATGACTATTTCGACGGTCTGAAGGATTTAAAGGCGGGACGCGTCCGGTTTATCGGCAAAGCGGACGACAGGATACATGAGGACGTTCTCCGCATTCTGCGCTTTTTCCGTTTTTACGCCTGGTATGGGCGCGGCGCGGCCGACAAGGAGGCCTTGCGGGCCTGCAAGAAACTTGCGCCTTTGCTGCCTCAATTGTCGGCGGAGAGGGTGTGGAAAGAACTGGCAAAACTGCTTCTCGCGGCCGATCCGGTTCCGGCTCTGCGATTGATGATGAAAAGCGGCGTTTTGACTCATGTTCTGCCCGAGGCGAAGAATGTTGAACGCATAGCAAGGCTGGTCGAACTGGAAAGAATTTATGCGGCGAAAGCCGGGAGTGTGCGCCGTTTGGCGGCCTTGATTGGTCCGGATGACGCCGCGGCAAAATCCGTTGCCAGGCGTTTGAAATTCTCGCTGCATGACGCGGGAAATCTTGCCGCTCTCGCAAGGGTTGTCCGTGAATTGCCCGGCCATACAAGACCCGGAGACTTACGGCGTCTGATGTATGAAGAAAGCGCCCAGGCCGTTCGCGACGGCCTGCTTTTGTTGGCAGCGAGCGGTGACGGGAGAGACCTGAAATCAGCCATCAAAACCGTTAAGGCTTGGGAGGCTCCTTTATTTCCCGTTCAGGGAAGGGATATTGTCAAGCTTGGCGTTCCGGCGGGGCCGCGCGTAGGGAAAATCCTCCGCGCCGTTGAGACATGGTGGCAGGAAAACGATTTCCGGCCCGCGCGCGACGCATGCCTGGCTGAAGCTAAACGTTGCGCTAAATCCGGAAAATCATAGCAAGCGCGTTTTTCGCTATTTGGCGACCGGAGACGGAGCTTGCAAGTGCTGGTAGAATTGTTCCGTGCAGGCTCTCCATGAAAAATCTTCCGCAAAACGGCGCGGGATTTCCGGATTGTGCGGCAAGGCGAGCGCCCGATCGACGGCTTTTTGAAGGTTTTGGTCCAATACCGCGAAGCTTTGGGCCGCCTCGCATGCAAAAAGATCTATGGGGCCGGGGGCAGGACAGGCCGCCAGCCGTAAACCCGAGGCGCAGGCTTCGATCAATACGAGCCCAAATGTATCCGTAAGCGACGGGAACACGAACAAATCGGCGGCAGCATAGGCTCGCGCCAGATCATTGCCGATTTGAACACCCAGAAAGCGTGCATCGGGATAGTGCCGCCGCAATCCTGGCAAATCCGGCCCATCGCCAATCACGACCTTGCTGCCGGGTGTTTTCAAATCGAGAAAAGCGGGAAGGTTTTTTTCGATCGCAACACGCCCTACATAGAGCAGAATGGGGCGAGGTAATTCGTCAAACGGGGAATATCTATTATTGGAGGGCGAATACATATCGGTGTCGACGCCGCGTGACCATCGCACAATCCGGTGAAACTTGCGTTTGCGAATTGTCTCTTCGATCGACGCCGTTGCAACCATGACGGCGCCAGACGGCGCATGAAAGCGGCGCAACAGGTCATAGATAAGTTTGAGAACGATGCGAGAAGTGCCCCAAGGAACGCGGGCCGCAAAGTATTCCGGAAACCGCGTGTGATAGGAGGTTGTGAAGGGGCGTCCGTGCCGCAGGCAGAGCCGTCTCGCCGACCACCCCAACGGGCCTTCGGTTGCAAGATGAATAAAATCGGGTTGAAAGCTGCGCAGGATATTTTTTAGCCGCGATGCGGCAAAAAGCTCAACTTTTATTTCCGTGTAGAAGGGCAAACAAAAAGCGCACCAGCGGGACGTGTCGGGGCCGACGATCAAAACGTCATGTCCCATTCTTTTCAACTCACTTGCCGTGGATTCCAACGTGCGCACGACCCCGTTAACTTGAGGGAGCCATGCGTCGGAAACAATCAGGATTTTCATGCCATTCAGGTCGTTTGCCGATTACGCCGGGACAGGCGTGCTTATCGTGATGCCCGCTTGTTGGAGCAGCTGTTCGCGGTCGTTTGGCCAGTTAATGAGCGACAGATGTCCTTGAAAATCCTCGACGAGGGCCGAACAGGATTCCACCCAGTCGCCGTCGTTGCAATAAAGGACGTCCCCGATTTTACGCATGTCGATTTGATGGATGTGGCCGCAAACGACGCCGTCGACGTTGTTGCGGCGCGCTTCGTCCGCCACAAGGGTTTCAAACGCGCTGATGTGCTCCATCGCGTTTTTCACCTTGTGTTTCAGATAGGCGGAAAGCGACCAGTAGGAGAAACCAAGCTTGCGCCGGATATAGTTCAACACGCCGTTCACTTTCAAAAGAAACGTGTAGGCCGTGTCGCCGAGTTTCGCGAGCCATTTGGCGTGATGCAAAAAGGCGTCGAATTGGTCGCCGTGCAATATGAGCAAGCGTTGGTCCGAAGCCGTGGTGTGCACGATCTCGTTGACTACCTGAACGCCGCCGAAACTTAGACCGCAAAAGCTGCGGGCCGCTTCGTCGTGGTTGCCGGGGATAAAGTAAACCTGAGAGCCTCTGTGGGCCCGGCGCATGATTTTCTGAATGACGTCGTTATGCGTCTGCGGCCAGTACCATCTCTTTTTCAGTTGCCACGCGTCGACGATATCGCCGACAAGGTAAAGAAATTCGGATTCCGTGTGTTTGAGGAAATCAAGGATTCGATCGGCCTGGCAGCCGCGCGTGCCGAGGTGAAAATCGGATATCCAGATGGCGCGGTAGCGGAGTACGGTCCCCGGATCATCTATCTTGCCGCTTGCGCTATCCGGCTTCGGTCTCGCGCGTAAATCTTCAAGCATCCTGAGGTGATCCTGCCGACTCGGGAGGCTCCCTTTTACCCTATATGCCCGCGACTGTCATGCCCTCGACGCGCAACGTGGGCGAGTCGATGCCGTATTTGAACTTGAGATCGTTCGCGGGGGTCATGTGAAGGAACATGTCTTTTAAATTCCCTGCAATGGTCATTTCGTTGACG
>JAQUPC010000002.1 GCA_028716765.1 Alphaproteobacteria bacterium
CAGATCGGTGGTCACCGGCGCAATCTGCCAATTCGTGAAGGGCAGGTTGACGCTATCCATTCCCAGTCCGGGGCGTTCCCCAATAGACGCCAAAGCTTTGGGGCGGGCATACCCCCACTCCTTTCCATCGGTAAAGAGGGCGCGCGCCTTCCGGGCATGGTTCATCACGATCAGCGCGATGCCGTTCCACAGGCGCAGAAACTCTTCGCGGGAATAAATGACGTTGCCTTTGTTGGGATCGCCCACAAGGACGAGGCCGCCGCCCAGACTCTTGACGACTACGAAATGGTTGTACCCTTCGTTGTTGATGAGGGCGATGAAGGGAACCTGGCTTTTTTTGATGGCGTCATAATCGATCCTGTAGCCTTCGGCGTTGTAACCGCGCCTCTGGAGATAAAGGCTCATATCCTGAAGCGAGAATCCCTCTGTCCTGATTTTTTCTTTATCGCCTGCCTCGAACATGGCTTTAAAAACGGCGTCCTCCGCCGTTTTCTCGCCGTAAACGTAGGTCAACAGGGTCGCCACCGCCGCCGAGCCGCAGCTGTAATCGAACGTCTGGCGCTTGACGGTCCGGAAAGGCAGGTCGCGCCAGCTTATTACGGCGACGTTCAGCGTGTCGCGCGTGCCGTTTTCGGCGACGGCCACTCCCTTTTCAAGGTCCATATCGGTAACGGGCGCCGTGGAGACCATGGGGGATTGGGTTTGAGACGTTTCCAAAGGTATTAGAACGACGGGCTCATTCGCGCCTGCCGCAGGCTCAACTTGTGCCGGGTGTATCACCCAGTCTTGCTTCGGCGTTTGCTGAACCGCTTGTTCGCCCATGATATCGCTCGCATAGGCGGGATCGGCGCCGATGTCCGCGCCCGCGACAATCAACGCCGCCATCAAAGCCGTTTTCCAGAAAACGGTTTTCATGAATTCCTCCGCGATCAGGTTTACGGGGCCGGCAGCGTCTGTATGCTGACGTTTACTGCCGACGTCAGTGACGAATTGTTGCCGGTGTTCATCACATAGCTGCCGAGTCCCGAGCCGAAATTGTCCCCGAGAGAAACAGCGCCGTTCGTCAGGCTGCCCCCTATTGTCAAAGATGAGCCGGACACCGTCGACGTCAGCGTTTGGGCTGCAACAACCGAATTGGTTCCGGCCGCCGCGCGGTCGGCCGCCATGGCTTCCGGCATCAAGGCCATGCCCCCTTCAACCGTCACGATGTCCTGATCCGTCTCAAGAGCGGGGCACGTTGCCGGGAATGCCGTCAAAAACGAAAAGATTCCTCCGGCAATCAGCATCAAGACCGGCCTGTTGAAATGTGTTTTCGTCATATCAACCTCCTGTCACGCGTATGGCTTCGCAATAATCGGCGTCCGGGCCGGAGCCGCCTTCGGCCCCTTAGAGACCGTTCAGTTGAACCGCGGCATTGAAGCCGTTGTTGGCGGCGTTGTTCAGCCCTGTGTTGTTGCTGATCGTGAATACGCCCGGCGCCCCAAAGGTCGTGGCGGCGTAGTTAACGTCACCCGTATGGCTCGGCAGGCCTGTATCCGCGTCAATGGCACCGTTGATCGTCACGGGGCTTCCGCTGATCACCGATGTAAGCGCTTGCGCGGCTACGACGGTGTTTGTCGCCGCGTCGGTGAGTTTGACCGAATCCGCAGGGTCGTTGTTCCATTGCACCGCTGCGTTCAACGCGTTGTTGCTTGCGTTGTTCAGGCCCGTGTTGTTTTGCAGCGTGTAAACGCCCATGCCACCGAAGGTATTGCCTCCATAGGTCACGTCGCCCGTGCGGAACGGCGTAGCGGCTATCTCGTCCGTTGCGTAAGGAGTCACCACGACCGCGCTGTCGTCGATTTGCGCGCCCATGACCTGGTTTGCCGCGACGCTGTTCGCCGCGCTGTCCTTTAGATGAACATTTGTCGGGCCGGGGGCTACGAACTCGTTGATTTGAGCCGCGGCGTTCGCGCCGTTATTGCCCGCGTTGTTCAGGCCGGTTTGGTTTTGCAGCGTAAAAAGGCCCGGCGCGACCGTTGTCGTGCCCCCGTAAATAACGTCGCCCGTTTCCCAAACCGCATCGTCATAGTCCGCCGTATTTGACGTCGTTTCGGTCACGTTGCTGCCCTGTATCGACGATGAATAGGCTTGGGAAGCGGCAACCGTGTTGCTGCTGGTTCCATTAGCCTCGATGTTGGCGGCTTGCGCCGCGCCCGCCGCCATCAGGACAAGCGCACCGGCAGCCACAGTGCTTAACAGTACGTTTTTCATGATTCTCTCCTTTGGATTAGGTTGCGATCGCGGCTGACGGGAACGTCACGCCACCCGGTTAAACGGGCTTTCGCTGATGTGGCCATAATTTTAACCGGCGGGTTATTTGTGACTCCGAAACACCGATGAGTCAACTCGAATACTTTAATTATTAGCAGATATTATTTTATAAATTGAATACTATACTATTTATTATGTGGTTATATTTCCGTTTTATAAATATGGGTATTTCAAATGATTCAATAATTTGTGTATGCGCGCCGGATGCAAAGCTTATATAGATTTCGCTTTTTTTCCGGGCGCGTTTTCCCGGTTAAGCTTACGGATATTTGAAAAGCCCGTGTTTCATGTGTTCGTTTTTGAAGCGTAAAAACGGGCGCGAATCACTTCAAGGCCTTACTTTCCCTTCTTTTCCTTGTTTTTCTTGACCTTATCTTCCGCCGCTGCCAGATTTTTTGTCTTACTCCCACAAAATCAGGAGGTAACGCGATGACCATAAACAAAATAGCCAATCCGGCGCCTGTCGGTCTTTTGGGCTTCGGCATGACGACCATCCTGCTCAACATCCACAATGCAGGGATTTACCCCATCAGCGCCATGATCCTTGCCATGGGCATCTTTTACGGCGGGCTTGCGCAGATTCTTGCCGGCGTTCTGGAGTACAAAAGAGGCAACACGTTCGCCTACACGGCTTTTGTGAGTTACGGGTCGTTCTGGCTGTCCCTTGTGTTCCTTCTCCTCGCGCCCAAGTGGGGAATCGCGGAAGCCACCGAGCCGGCGTTCATGGGATGGTATCTGTTCGTGTGGGGCCTGTTCACGCTGTTTATGTTCTTTGGCACGGCCAAGAAAAGCCCCGTGCTGCGGTTCGTGTTTGCCTCGCTGACCGTTTTGTTCGTGCTTCTGGCCGTTCGCGACTGGAGCGGCTCAACACTCATCGGCACCATCGCCGGGTGGGAAGGCATCATTTGCGGCGCTTCGGCGTTCTATCTCGGGGTTGCCGAGGTGCTGGAAGAAACGCGCGGACGCAAGTTCCTGCCCTTCTAGCCTTAGCGTCCATACGACAACGAACCCCTTCCCTTTGCCGGGGAAGGGGTTCTTTTTTTGCCTGCGCCGCAAGTGATGTCTGGATTCTGCCGGTCCCTCTTGCCAGTATCGCGGCATGAAACGATTGCCGGACGATCTTCGTCAACAAAAGCAGGCGCTGCGCCACGTCATGCGAAGCCGCCGCGTCGAGGCCGCCGCGCAAGACCCGCAAGCGGCGGTCACATTGCGCGATCTGTTCCTTGAGAATATAGATCTCCCTCCGGCAAGCCTTGTCGCTGCAACCCTTGCGCAAAACGGCGAAATCGATCCGGCCCCACTTGCCGCGGCCCTGTTGGCGCAAGGCCACGGCCTTTGCCTTCCGGTGGTTGTTGCAGCGGATAAGGCTCTGGTCTTTCGGGCATGGAAGCCGGGAGACCCGCTGCTCCCGGGCGCGTTCGGCATTCCTGAGCCCCTTGCCCACAAACCTGCCGTTGAACCGAACGTGCTTCTCGTTCCTCTTGTGGCTTTCGACCGGCGCGGCAACCGGCTTGGGCAAGGCGGCGGCTATTACGACCGCACGCTTGCGCAGCGTCGCCGAAAGCCGGGGGTGCTGGCGATAGGGCTCGGCTTTTCCGTTCAGGAAGCGCCTTCCGTGCCTGCCGCATCCGGCGACCAGAGCCTTGACCTTATAGTCACGGAAAAAGAGATCATCCGGACAGGGTTATTGCCCCACTCTTCCTTGACGGCATCGCCATAATAACGTCGTATTTCGCTGGAAGATTTTTCTATCCGCTGGCATTCCGCCACCGCAACCTACCGAGGGAGAGAGACATGAACAAAGTATTGCGCACGATGAGCGTTCTTACCGTCCTGTGCGGCGGTTTATATCTGGCCGCGCCGGCGGCAGCCCAAAACGCCACGCCGCCCGCGCCGGGAGCCGGGCCTAATCCGGAAATGACGCAGGAGCGCAAGGACATGCAGGAAAAAATGCAGCAGGACCGCGCCACGTTGAAAGCCGATCAGGAGAAGCTGCAACAGGATCGCGCCGCGATGAAGGACAATCGCGAAAAAATGCACGAATTGCACAAGGAGATGCGCGAAAACAAGCAGAAGAAAAGAAATGAACGGCGCGAAGAGATGAAAGAGACGCGCGAGGAAATGATGAAGAACCGCACCAACGGCATGGGCCCGGCGGGCGGCGCACCCGGGACGGCAGCTCCGGCGGCCCCGGCGGCTCCCGCAACCGGCCAGTAACTGTTCCGGTCCTGGCGAAAAAGCCCGGAGATTTTTCTACGGGCTTTTTTGTTGGCTACTCCACCGGACGCATCGTCGGAAACGCGATCACCTCGCGGATCGATGCGCTGTCGGTCATCAGCATGCCAAGACGATCAAGCCCCATGCCCATGCCGCCCATCGGCGGCATACCGAACGCCAGCGCCTTGATGAAGTTCTCGTCGATCGGATGCGGCGGCTCGTCGGGGCCGCGCTTTTGCTCGGCCTGTTCCAGAAAGCGCGCGCGTTGCTCGCGCGGATCGTTCAGCTCGGAAAACGCGTTGGCGATTTCCCAGCCGTTGACATAGGTCTCGAACCGCTGCGCCACCAGCGGCCTGTCGGGCCACGCCTTGGCGAGCGGGGAGATTTCTTTCGGCAAATCCACGACGTGCGTCGGCTGAATCAACTTATGTTCGACCTTTTCGCCGAATACGGCTTCGACAACCTGGCCCCAGCTCAGGCCCTTTTCGACGGCCACGCCGATTTTGCGCGCCGCCGCGCCCGCCGCTTCGGGATCGGGCAAGGCGTCGAGATCGAACCCGGCATGCTCGCGGATCAGCGCAGTCATGCCTTTGCGCGGCCATGGCGGGGTGAAGTCGAGTTCCTTGCCGCCGAACGTCACTTTCGTCGTGCCGTGCAGCGCAAGCGCCACATGGGAAACGATGGCCTCGGTGATGTCGATCATGGCGGTATAATCGACATAGGCCTGATAGACCTCCATCTCCGTGAACTCGGGGTTGTGTTTCGGGCTTATCCCCTCGTTGCGGAAACAGCGGTTGATCTCGAAAATCTTTTCGGACACGCCGCCGATCACGAGACGCTTGAGGAACAGCTCGGGCGCGATGCGCAGGTAAAGCGGCATGTCGAGCGCGTTGTGATGCGTCACGAACGGCTTGGCGAGCGCGCCGCCCGCGATCACGTGCAGCATCGGCGTCTCGACCTCGAGAAAGCCTTTCTCATCAAGAAAGCGGCGTATGATCGCCACCATTTTGTAACGCGCCCGCAGCACCTCGCGCGTGCGCGGCGTCGCCACAAGATCCTGCTCGCGGTGGCGGAAGCGGGCGTCGATATCCTTGAGGCCGTGGTATTTTTCGGGCGGCGACTCGAGCGCCTTGCTGAGAACGGCCAGATCGTTCGCGTCCACCGTAATCTCGCCGCGCGGCGTGCGGCGGACCGTGCCCGTAACGCCGACGATATCACCGAGATCGAGGAGCTTGAGAAGCTCCGAGCGTTCGGGCGCGGCGTGCTTCAGGTCATGGAAAATCTGTAGCCGGTCGCTGTCGTCCAGAATGTCGATGAACATGCCGTTGTTGCGGATCGCCATGATGCGCCCGGCCACGCTCACGCGTTGGTCCGCCTTCTCGCCCGCGGCCAGCGCGGCGAATTGCTCCTTCACCGCCGCCGCGGCGTGCGTCTTGTCGAAACGGGTGACGTCGAACGGATTGCCGTAAAGCTCCGTCAGTTTGGCCAGCCGGGATGCGCGGCGCGCATGTTCGTCTTCGGCGGATACGGGTGTGGAGGCAGGAGCGGTGTCAGACATGGATTTTTCCGGTTAAAGCTTTGGAAATAACGGTATGCCCGCCGTTTACATGCGGCCAAACCCAGGAATGGCTTACTTTGTTTTGGAAAACGGCACAAGATGGCCGGGAAAGGCTTTTCATCGCTTTCACCCGGCAAAATACTGGGGCTTGCGGCGGAACAAAAGCGCGTAGGTTTCGCGTTCGTAGGTTTGGCCGTGCATGACCGAGGGCTTGTTGTGCTTGACCTCGGCGTGCAGTTCAAGCTCGGGCGCGAAAAACTCGAGAACGCGTTCCCGGCTGTAAAGCACGGATTCGATGCCGTTCACCGGGTCGATGACGATTTCCTCGACAGCATCCTCCGAATCCCCAGCCCGCTTTTCCGGGCTCCGGTAGCGGCCGTAATACCCGTCGCCGATGCTGGAGAAGGAAATCAGGTAATGCCCGCGCAGCCCCAGAACGGCCAACATGTTCTGTTTATAGGCCAGCCTCGCGATGTCGGGCGTGATGTGCTTGAAGCAAAAGGCGTCGGCGACAAGATCAATGTCGTTGCGCCCGACGGGCCACGGCTCCGTAACGTCGTAAACGAGAGGGCGGATCCGCTTGCCCGCCTCGTGCCGCGCGACTTCCTTTTTCAGCACAGCAATGGCCGCGGGCGTAAAATCGAGCGCCGTGACCTCCAGGCCTTGTTCCGCCAGATAGAGGCTGTTCCGGCCCTTGCCGCTACCGACGTCCACCGCCGTGCGCAACCGGCAGCCCTCTTTTTTCAGTCTTTCCACCGCCCAGACGACCGCGCCCGACGGCCCGGTGCGCGCGGACGAGGGAATCCCGCCGGTTTGATATTCGTCCGTCCAGAGATCGACGGGGGTTTTCATATCAGAGGACAGAAAACAGAGGACAGGTATCAGGAAACAGAGGCCGTAAGCCCTGATAGCCGGTGTTGACTCTTTTGTCTTCTGACATCTGATCCCTGCCTTCTGCCTTCCGGTTACTGGCTTGCCCAGACGACGCGGTACATCCAGTCGACGTCGCGGCGGGAAAGGGTCACCGGGGGATAATCCGGGTTGAGCGACAGAAGTTCGAGCTTCTGCGCCCCTTCGCGGCCGAGCTGCTTGACCATCACTTCGCCCTTCTGCGTGCGCACGGCCACGCGGTCGCCCCGGCGCGGCTTTTCGGCGGGCGAGACGATGATGCGGTCACCTTCGCGATAGACGGGCAGCATGCTTTTGCCGTTGATCTCGAGCGCGAAGGCGTGCGGGTCGCTGGCGGCCGGGAGCGCGATCTCGTCCCAGCCGCGCCCGACCGGGTATCCGGCATCGTCGAAATAGCCTTCCTGTCCCGCCTCGGCGTAGCCAAGCAGGGGGATCTTTGCGCGCGGCGCGGCGTTAGCCCCCGCCAGCGCCACGAACGCGTCGAGTTCCGAGCCGCTCGCCTGCAGGATGCGCGCGATGCTTTCGGTCGAGGGCCAGCGCTTGCGCTTGCCTGTCGTCCGCTTGCTGGGGTTGAAGACCGTGGGGCTGAGCCCCGCCTTGCGGGCAAGGCCGGAGGCCGAAAGCCCGTTTTGTTCGGCCAGCCGGTCGATGGCCCGCCATATGTCCGCGTGTTTGAGCATGTTAGGAATATTATCTTAGTTTTCCTGCGGAAGCAAACATCCTTTTGCATGCTTGCGCCAACCCCCTGTTGCAATTTGTTGCAATCTGCGGCGCGGCGCGGCATTGTCGGCAAGACCCCCAACCAAGCCCTGACGAGTTTTGACCGCCATGAAAATTAACCTTTGGAGCCCTTTCGGTCTGGACCCCTACCCGTTGCTGCGCCCGTTTTTGTTTTTGCTGGATCCCGAGTTCGCGCACGAGATGACCATCAAGATGCTGGGCTATGGCCTGAAATACGGTTTCGGCCCGCGCTTCGACGAACCGGACGATCCCATTCTGCACACCAAGGTTTTCGGCCTGTTTTTCCCGAACCCCGTCGGGCTTGCCGCCGGACTCGACAAGCAGGCCGAGGTCATCGACGCGTTCATGCATTTCGGCTTCGGGGCGGTTGAGGTCGGCACGGTCACGCCGCGGCCGCAGCCGGGCAATCCCAGGCCGCGCATGCTGCGCATACCCGTGGCCAAGGCCCTGATCAACCGCTTCGGCTTCAACAGCGTCGGGCTGGACGTTTTCACCGAGCGGCTCAAAAGCTGGCGCGCGAACCCGGAGCGGGCGCGCAATCCCATCGGAGTCAACGTCGGCAAAAACAAGGACGCGGCGGACGACGCCGCGGACTATGTGGCCGGGCTCATCAAGGTTGCGCCCTACGCGGAGTATGTGACGGTCAACATCTCGTCGCCCAACACGCCGGGCCTGCGCGACCTGCAGCACCGCGACCATCTGAAAGCGCTGCTGGCCAAGGTTATGGAAGCCCGCCAGCAACATGCGCCGGGCCTTCCCGTTCTCGTCAAGATCGCGCCCGACATCGACGAGGCGCAGCAGCAGGACATCGCCGAGGTCGTTCTGGCAGGCGGCGTGCAGGGCCTGATCGTCACCAACACGACGACCGCGCGCCCGAGCATCGTGCCGCGCGAGATCGCCAAAGAGCCCGGCGCGCTGTCCGGCGGCCCGTTGTTCAGCCTGTCCACGCGCGTGCTGTCAAACATGTACCGTATGACGCAGGGGCAAATTCCCCTTATCGGCTGCGGCGGCGTCAGCAGCGGCGCCGACGCTTACGCCAAGATCCGCGCCGGGGCCTCGCTGGTGCAGATCTACACCTGCCTCGTTTACGAAGGCCCGGGCGTCGTGAGCCGGATCAAGCGGGACCTCGCCGAATTGCTGCGCCGCGACGGATTCCGCTCCGTCGCCGACGCCGTGGGCGCGGATCACAAATAGGGGCCGGGGGTCGGGGACCGGGGATCAGGATTCTTGTTCCAACCCTCTATTCTCCAGCCGTCCTTTTCGGGAACCAGCACGCAGTAATGGCCGGTTTTGACCTTGGCTTCGTTGCCCGGTTTGTTGCCCGTTACGATCTGATAAACAAGGCGCAGGATGCCGTTGCTCGTCACGGCGATGCGGAAGCCTTTTCCGCTTTGCAGCCTTTCGCGTTGTTCCCGCAGAAACGCGCGCAGGTTTTTTTGCAGTTCTTCTAACGAAGGCGACCAGTTCATGCCTTCGGGCCATTGGCCGTTTTTCTCCCACGCTTCGAGCGCCGCCGCGCCGTAGCGCTGTTTTATGACGTCGCCGCTCAAGCCTTCCCACAGGCCGTAATCGATTTCGCGCAAGCGGTCGTCGATAATCGCCGTTTGCTTGACAACCGCGCCGATGACGTCCGCGAACCGGCGCGTACGCTGCAACGGGCCTGCAACCATCGCCTCAACGGAAACGGCGGCGTTGCGAACGTAATCCGCCGCCGCTTTGGCCTGCGCCTCGCCTTCGGCGGTCAGCGGCAAATCGGTGCGCGCGCCGACCCACACCGGCGTTTGCCCGGCCTCGAACGTATTGCCGTGACGGAAGAGGATGAGGACGGGCGATATCATAGGGCAGATCCTATTCGGGGAGAGACAAATTGGCATGTCTCCCCCTCACCTGCAAAATCTAAGCCGTTACGATGTAACGGCAAGATTTTGCTTCCTCTCCCCCTTGCAGGGGAGAGGGGTTTTACCTTATTTGCAAAAGATAAAGGTTCACTAAAAAGCATGATTGCCGTCGTAAACGGGAAGCAGTTCGCCTTCGGCGGCGATGATGGCCTCGGCACGGCTGGCATCGGCCTCGCTGTCGACGCCGATGTGGCTGCGGCCTTTGTAATCGACTTCCACCACGCGGATTTTCAGGCCGTTTTCCAGCGCGCGAAGTTGCTCCAGCTTTTCCGCCTGCTCCAGCGGCGAGGGCGGGAGCGCGATCAGCCGCGCCAGCGTTTCGCGGCGATAGCCGTAAAGCCCGATGTGGCGGTAGACGGGCGGGTTGTCCGCGCCGTCGCGAACATTATTTTTTTCGGCTCGCTCTGCGGTGCCCGCAACCGCTCGCACGAACGGTATAATGCTCTTCGAAAAATACAGCGCGTTATGATCCTTGTCGAACGTGACGGTCGTGCCTCCGGCCTCGCCCGCCTGTTTCGCCGCGCGCAGCGCCTCATACGTTTCCTTCGTGAGGCGCACGGCAGGGGTGAAGATGCCGATGGACGAATCCCGCGCCATTTCGTCGATAACGGCGCGAATAACCCACGGCGGCGTCAGCACCGCGTCGCCTTGCAGGTTGATGATCTGATCGACATCGGAGGGAAGTTGTTGAAGCGCGGCGTGCACGCGCCCGGTGCCGTTCGCGATCGCCGGATCGGTCATGACGCATGCCGCGCCGATTTTCGCGCAAAAGGCGGCGATGCGTTCGTCATCCGTCGCGACGGCGACGTTGCCTTTGCCCACCACGCTCGCGCCGAGCGCCCACACGCGCTGGAGCAGCGGCACGCCCGCGACAAGCGCCAAAGGTTTGCCGGGGAAGCGCGTCGAGCCATAACGGGCGGGGATGATGATGCGAAGGGGCATTCGGGTCCAGCCTCAGTTATAGTGAAGGAACACATTGAAGCCGGGCACGCTCTGTTCCCCTCCCCTTGGGGAGGGGTTAGGGGCGGGGTATGTAAAAGATGACCCCTCACCTGCAAAAACCAGGGCGTTACGATGTAACGCCGGGTTTTTGCTTCCTCTCCCCAAGGGGAGAGGGACACGAACCTGGCCGCAAAATTTTCCTTCGGTTTGGATGACACAGATCACATCCACTAATAAAGAACCGATCTTCACCGTTCGCAAGAGGAAGCTTTGGCGTTCTGCTCTTTCAGCGTTTTGAGGATGCTTTCCGTCATCAAGCTGATCGCCTGCCCTTCGAGCGGGGTCAACTCGCCGGAGGCGACGGCCTGCATGACGGCGATTTGGGCTTCGGCCAGACCGGCGAGATCCGTTATCGGCGGCAAACTGAACGTTACCGGCGCGCCCTTGCGCACAGGCAGAATCCGGTCGAGGCAGAGTTTTATGATCGCGGCGTCATACCCGTTGACCGCGATGTTGACGGCCCTTTGGGCTATAGCTTCGGCGTTGCGGTCGAGGAGAGCGCGGACTGCCAACGCCGCCCTGCCCGGCAAGCCCTTCGGCCTTCCGCGCGGGTTTCCGCTTTGGCCTTTCGTGAAACGGCCATCGGCTTTTCTGTGCCCTGTTATCTCCTGTTTTTCACCTGTTATATCAGGTGTTAACCTTGTGTTTTCCCCGGCCACGAGCATTCGCCCTCCCTGTTTTTAAGGCCTTTGCCGAAGCCATTCTAATAAAAATATATTCCTATGTCAAGGAATGTTTTCCTATGATGTGCTCTGCGTACCCATGAACTGATTCGTTAGCTGGTTAAACGACCCGTTTTGTATGTAATTTTCCGTTTTGAAAATAACTCCAAAAAGAGGTTTAAGTTTATTAGCAACGGATAGTTCATATAAATCAATATCTTATACCATACGATTGCTGTATAAAATCAACCTAAAAAGAAAGTCTTGACTCAATTGCCTGCTCAATCGTAGGAATCCCTATCCTTAGAGAGGAGAAAGCTATGTCGATGAAAACCCCAACCCTTGAAGAAGCGGAAGCCGAAATTGCTTCCCTTTCTTCCCGCCTCACGGTTCTCAAAAATTATGTGAACGGCGTATACGTTCTCAATGGAGAGCAGGCTCCTTACGCAGAAGGAGATGGGGCTTCCGTGGCCCCGACACCTTTGTTCAGGCCCAAACACAAACAGGCTCCCGATGAATTTCTTGGCAAACCATTCGCGTTCAGCGCCAAAAGTGTTCTTGAACGGCGTCGGGCCGGAAACCAAAAAGAAGGCCCCATGTCAGCCGATGAAATCTATGAAGCCCTTAAAGCAGGCGGATATGGGTTTGACTCAAGAAACTCAATCGACGCGCAAAAGAACGGCGTAAAGATCGCCCTTGGGAAAAACTCACAGACCTTTACTAGGGTTCCAAACAGCGATCTTTTCGGTCTTGTTGAATGGTATGGCGTGAGGGGAAAGAAGGCCACCAAAAAATCAGGCGACGCGGATAACCCCGCTGAAAATGGATCGCCAGAAATAGAATCGGCTGACCCCCAAGAAGAGAAGCCAGCCGATGAATAATAAGTTTCAAGCGCCGTACGCAACGTCCGCAAAAACAACCGCGCACGGCTTAACCCTGAAAAGGCAGGAGGTGGGACATGACAACATAACCTAACGGTTGTGCTGGCGGTCGAAAGACCGCTGGCCGACCGCCTACCCCTTCCACAAGGGTAAGGAGCAACGGCGTATTCCCTTTCCATCAGGGATGCGCCGTTGTGCATTTTTAGGATGCCATAATGATTAGAATCTGTCCAGTTATCTTCAATTAACATTAGCTATCTTATTAAAAACACTCTCAAATATTTATCCGTCTTCGTCATCGCGAGGCCCTGGCCTGTCCGCCGAAGCCTTGGCGAAGGGGGATGGCGGCGCGGCGATCCAGTTGCTGCTGAAACCTAGGAAAAGTTCTGGATTGCTTCGCTTCGCTCGCAATGACGGCAAGTCTCTTCCCGTCATTCCGGCCAAGCTCGCAAAGCGAGCGCGAGCCGGAATCCCGTTTGGTTTTTTTGGAAATTAAACTGGATCCTGGACCCTCCTACGCTTCTTCGAAGCTTCGGAGGGCAAAGCACCAAGCCTCCCGAAGCGCATCGCGTGAAGGGAGGTCAATTTTCTTTCGTTCCGCCTTCGCGCTACGCGCTTCGGCGCGCCCGAAGAGAAAATTGTGCGGGATGACGCCGTGCCTAGAACAGGCCGGACGCCTAGAGCAAAACCCGAATAGATGGAATTACCCTCCCCTTGCGGGAGGGTCGAAATCGCTCTTGCGATTTCGGGGAGGGGTCAAAGAAAACGGACCCCTCACCTGCAAAAACTAATGACTTGCTTCGCAAGCCAAAGTTTTTGCTTCCTCTCCCCAAGGGGAGAGGGCCATTCTATCTAAACGGAAAATGCTCTAAGCCTTCAACACCAGCCCGTCCTTGTCCGCCCCGACTGTGACGGTTGAACCGTCGGGAACTTTGCCGGCCAGAACGTCCTGCGCCAGCGGGTTTTGCAGCGTGCGCTGGATGACGCGCTTCAGGGGCCGCGCGCCGTAGACGGGATCGTAGTCCGCTTCGGCCAGCCACGCGAGCGCTTCGGGCGTCACCTCCAGCGTGATTTTGTGTTCGGCCAGAAGCTTTTTCAGCCGCGCGATCTGCACGGCGACGACGCCTTTCATGTCCTCGCGGCTGAGGCGGCGGAAGATAAGGATTTCGTCGAGCCGGTTCAAAAACTCGGGCCGGAAATGGCGGCGCACGGCGTCCATCACCTGATCGCGCGTGTGCGGCGCAAGTTCTTCGCCCTCGTCGGAGGCTATGATGTCCGCGCCGAGGTTCGAGGTCAGCACGATGAGCGTATTGCGAAAGTCCACGACGCGGCCCTGCCCGTCCGTCAGGCGGCCTTCGTCCAGCACCTGAAGCAAAACGTTGAACACATCCGGGTGCGCCTTTTCCACCTCGTCGAACAAGATCACCTGATACGGGCGGCGGCGCACGGCCTCGGTCAGCGCCCCGCCTTCTTCATAGCCTACGTAGCCCGGCGGCGCACCGATAAGCCGCGCCACGGAATGCTTTTCCATGTATTCCGACATGTCGACGCGGATCATCGCCTGTTCGTCGTCGAACAGAAATTCGGCCAGCGCCTTGGTCAGCTCGGTCTTGCCGACGCCCGTCGGGCCGAGAAACAGGAACGAGCCCGTCGGCCGGTTGGGGTCTTGCAGCCCGGCGCGGGCGCGGCGCACGGCGTTCGAAACGGCCACGACGGCTTCGTCCTGCCCGATGACTCGGCGGCGGATGAAATCCTCCATATGCAAAAGCTTTTCACGCTCGCCCTGCATCATCTTGTCGACCGGCACACCGGTCCAGCGGCTGACGATGGCCGCGATGTCCGGTTCCTTGACGGCTTCGCCCAGCATGCTGTGCCCGTTTTGCTTTTCCGCCGCCTGAATCTTGCGCTCCAGTTCGGGAATGACGCCGTAGGCCAGTTCGCCCGCGCGGGTGTATTCGCCCTTGCGCTGGACCTGATCCAGCTCGGCGCGCGCGTGCTCTAGCTGCTCCTTGAGTTTTTGCGCGCTGGTCAGATGTTCCTTTTCGGCGCGCCAGCGCGCCGTCAGTTCCGCCGCTTTTTCCTCGAGGTTGGCCAGTTCGGCGTTGAGCTTCGCCAGCCTTTCCTGCGAAGCGGGATCGGGCTCTTTTTGCAGCGCGGCACGTTCGATCTTGAGCTGGATGATGCGGCGGTCCAGCTCGTCGATTTCCTCCGGCTTGCTGTCGACCTCCATGCGCAGACGCGCCGCCGCCTCGTCGATCAGGTCGATGGCCTTGTCGGGCAGGAAACGGTCGGTGATGTAGCGGTTGGACAGAGCCGCCGCCGCGACGATGGCGCCGTCGGTGATGCGCACGCCATGATGCAGTTCGTACCGCTCCTTGAGGCCGCGCAGGATCGAGACGGTGTCCTCGACCGTCGGCTGGCTGACGTAAACCGGCTGGAAGCGCCGCGCCAGCGCCGCGTCCTTTTCGATATACTTGTGGTATTCGTCGAGCGTCGTCGCGCCGACGCAGTGCAGTTCGCCTCGCGCCAAAGCGGGCTTGAGCATGTTGGAGGCGTCCATCGCGCCTTCGGTCTTGCCCGCGCCGACCAGAATGTGAAGTTCGTCGATGAACACGACGATTTCGCCCGCCGCCGCCGAGATTTCCTGCAACACGGCCTTGAGCCGTTCCTCGAACTCGCCGCGGTACTTCGCCCCGGCCACCAGCGCGCCGAGATCGAGCGACAGAACGCGCTTGTCCTTAAGGCCTTCGGGCACGTCGCCCTTGATGATGCGCTGGGCCAGCCCTTCGACGATCGCGGTCTTGCCGACGCCCGCCTCGCCGATCAGCACGGGATTGTTCTTCGTGCGCCGCGCCAGAACCTGGATCGTGCGGCGGATTTCCTCGTCGCGCCCGATGACGGGATCAAGCTTGCCCTCGCGCGCGGCCTCTGTCAGGTCGCGGGTGTATTTCTTGAGCGCTTCGTAGCCCTGCTCGGCCGTGGCGGTATCGGCGGGGCGGCCGCGCCGCATGTCGTTGATGGCCTTGTTGAGGCCTTCCGGCGTGACGCCGGAAGCGGCCAGCGCCTTTTGCACGCCCGTGCCCGGCGCCGTCGCCATCGCCAGAAGAAGCCGCTCGGCGGTGACGTAGCTGTCGCCCGCTTTTTTGGCGAGCTCCTCCGCTGCGCCGAGAAGGCGCGCGAACTCCGGCGTCATCAGCAGTTGATCGGCGTTGCCCGAAGCGAAGACTTTGGGGGTTTTTTCAAGTTCGGCCTCGACGGCGTCGAGGGCCTTTTTGGGATCGCCGCCCGCGGCGCGGATAAGGTTGGAGGCCTGCCCTTCGCGGTCTTCCAGAAGGGCCTTGAGCAAATGCTCGGCCTGCAGCCTTTGGTGTTGCAGCTTGAGCGCCGTCATTTGCGCGGCTTGGAGGAAGCCCTGGGCGCGTTCGGTGTAGCGGTCGAGATTGAGCATGAATGGGGCCAGCGCTTGTTGATGATATTGGAATGTAAGACGATATAGGGAGATTACAAGGGGGATCAGGGGTCGGGGATCAGGGATCAGAAAAAACCGAAACTAACGCGCCGATCCTCGGCCGCCGATCCCCGATCCCCGAAAAACCAGCCTCTTCGATGCGAAAAAATTGAAGAACATCCCCGCCGCGGTGCCCGCCAGAAGGCCGATGACGGGGTAATCATAAACAAACGGAATGGTGCTGACCAGAACACTGTAGGTGCCGCGGTTGAAGACGATGCCCACGGCGCACACGACGGCGAACTTGGCCCATTGCTTCGCCATCGGCTCGTGCTCGATCTCGCGGAACGTAAACAGGCGGTTGCCGATCCACGTCACCGTCACGGCGAAGGGAAAGGAAAACATTCCCGCCGCCACGCGCCCGAGGCCCAGAGCGTGAATGCCGAGGTAGAGAAACGCCGTATCGACGGCGAAGCCCACGACGCCGACGATGCCAAATTTGATGAATTGGATGATCAGGGCGCGATCAATCACGGCTTTGCGGCGCCGGAATGTTGAGATAGCGCATGCGTTTCATTTCGCTGCGCCCGCGCGTCACGGTCTCGAGAATGAGGCCGCACGACAGGCTCAGGAACGACAGGATATACATGCCCATCGCCAACACCGCCGTTGGCAGGCGCGGCACCAAACCGGTTTCAAAAAACTCGACCAGAATGGGCACGGCCAGCCCCGTTCCGAACAGGACCAGAAACGCGGCGAAGGCCGAGAAAAACTCCATCGGTTTTTCTTCCTTGATGAGCACGACGATCATCCACAGAATGCGGAAGCCGTCGCGGAACGTGCTGAGCTTGCTGACGGAGCCAACGGGACGGTCCTTATAAGGCGTCGGAATCTCGGCCGTCGGCATGCGCAACTCGAGCGCGTGCACGGTCAACTCGGTTTCGGTCTCGAACCCCGCCGCCAGCGCCGGAAAGCTTTTCACGTAACGGCGCGAAAACACGCGGTAGCCGGACAGCATATCCTTGAAGCGGTTGCCGAAAATCCACGCCACCATGCTCGTCAGCAGCCAGTTGCCGAAGCGGTGGCCGGGGCGGTAGGCCTCCTCGATGCTCGTCACGCGCGCGCCGTTCACCATGTCGAGCGGGCCGTCGAGCAACGCCCGGATCATCTTCGGGGCCGAGGCCGCGTCGTAGGTCGCGTCGCCGTCCACCAGCACGTAGACGTCGGCTTCGATGTCCGCGAACATGCGGCGCACGACGTTGCCTTTGCCCTGCAACGGCTCGGCACGCACGATGGCGCCCGACCGCTTCGCCACCTCGACCGTGCGGTCGCGCGAATTGTTGTCGTAGACGTAGATGGCGGCGTCCGGCAAAGCCTGCCGGAAATCGGCCACCACCTGCGCGATCGCCGCTTCCTCGTTGTAACAGGGTATCAACACAGCTGTCCGTAAAGCATCAGTCATGGGGCGTCCCCGGGGTTGTTCGTTCAACATCGCACAGATCAAGCGGATCGTCGTAAAGACGGTCAATAACCTTTTGGCACGTTTGCGGCAAGAATTTGAGACCGAAGTGAGCCAGCGCCGGGCCGGCATGATGGCGCTCGCGGCCAAGGATCAGAAGCATGAAACGCCCCTTATGAGCGTCCAGCCGGGTCTTTATCATCGCGTTAATGCCTTTGTTTTCCTGCGGACTGGCGAAATTGCTCTGAATGCGGACGAAGGGTATGCGGGGCGGAAATTCGCTGACGACGTGGGAATACGGCTCGAATCCGGCCATCAGGATCATGATGTCGGGCGTGTCGGGCAAGGCCGGGCGTTCGATTTCGACCGCGCGGTCCAGCCAGTTGTTTTTGCGCGTCCAGTTGCCGGGTTGAACCGTGACGGCAACGGCCAGAAGAATGAACGCGGCCAAAAGGCCGCGCGTCGGCAACCGCAGAGGCAACAGGCCCGCGGCAAAAACGATCAGCAACGGCGCCAACATCTCCAGCGGCACGACGTAGCGGTAGATCGCGAACAGCGGCACCCACACGGCGTAGGCGATCGCGCTGGCCCAGAGCAGGTAACGGGCTGCATGCGGCACGGCCAGACGATCATGCCCGTTCGCGCTGCGGCCGAAGACGAGCCTGAGCACGACGGCCACCGGCAACAAGGCGTAGAGAACGGGTATCGCCAGATCGCGAAACGGGATCTCGCCGGTGCGCGCGGGATAGAGGGAATAGATAAACGGGAACAACAGGCGATCATGCCAATCGAGAGGCACGAACTGCGTATCGCGCGCGCTGGTCAGCGGCGCCAGGGGCGATTGAAAAAAATTGTTGAAGTACGGAAACAGCGGGCTTTGGAAATGCGTTTGCAGAAACCACGCCCAATGGCCGAGCGAAAGCGCCAGACCGGCCAAAACGCCGAGGCCGAAAACGAAACTGACCGCGAACCGGCGCCGGGCCGGCCCCGCCACAAGAAGCAGCGCGAAGCAAAGGCCGAGGCAGAAAATCACGCTCGGCAGCTTGAGCCCCATCATGAGGCCCGCCGGGAAACCGGCCAGAAACGCGATCCCCGCGGCCCGGACCAGAGGCCCGTGGATCAGCGTTTCGAAATGACGCACGACCAAGAGCGCCGAGAGAAATATTCCGAGGCTCGTGATGTTGTCGTAAAACGTCGTGCCGATCTGCGCGATGCCGCCGCCGCCCAGCATGCCGAGCGCCGCCAACACGGCGCAGGCCAGAACCTTTTGCCGCGGATTGGGAACGATAAGGCTAACGTGCGCCAGCATAAACAGCAGAACGAAGTTCAGCCCCTGCACCGCGCCAAGGACAAACCCCGCCATCCGCGCCGACACATGCGAAGCCAGAAGATAAAACGGCACGTCGAGCGTTGGGTTGTAGAAAAAGGGCGTTTGCGACGGCAACAGGTCGAACATATAGCGGCCGTTCGCGAAGGCGTAGGCGTTGTACCAGTGGTAGTTGCGCAAATCCCAGTTGGCGTCCTGCCCCAGATAAAGCGCCAGGAGGCCGAACGCCAGCGGCGCCAAAGCCAATATCACGATGGCCAACCGCCGCGCGCGATGCTCCTTCGGCGGCAGACGGTGGATTTCATTCCGGGCAAGAGAGGCGAGGATCATCCGCGTTTGTTTCTCTTTTGTCCTGCCTCTGAATGAAGTTACTGATCGTCCTGCAGCTGCGGCGCCAGCGACATCGGGGTTTTCGGCGTTTGCGGGCCTTCGTCAGGCGAAGCGGCGGCGCCCGAAGCGATAAAGTGCGCCATGTGTTCGCGTATCGCCAGTTCCATTTTCTGGTTCAGGTCCTTCATCAGGCCGTCGAGCAGCTGGCGGTAGGCCGCGTTCTTCTCGATATCGGTCGGATCCTCGGGCAGCGTGATGGCGAATGTAGCGTGCGCCGTGGCGGTTCCCGTCGCCTTGTTGACGGGCGATTGCGCAGCCAGTTCGACGTCTATCTTGCCGAGGTATTTGCTTTCCTGCTCGCGCGTGAACCACGTTTCGACGCCGGTCAGTTCCGGAAGCCGATGCTCGGTAACGCCGGCTTCGCGAATGATCAGCGTCGCATGCCCGGCGCTGCCCGCCGCCTGTATTCTGTCGCGCGCCCAACGGTTCACGGCCTCGGACAGGGTCGGCCGGAACAAATGCCCGACGGAGGGCGGCCTTTGCGGCATGCTTGTGGAACGGTCGATAACCCTCAGATCCTGCGTGTTCAGGTAAATTTTCCCGAGCGTTGCGTAATCGAGCTGGAGGGGCGGCAGGGGCGCGGGCTCCGACGCGCATGCGGCCAGCAGCGCGCCGCAGGCCAGGACGAGGAAAAGTTTTTTCATGGGCGTATCCTAAAAAGACGCGTTGATTCTGTAAAGGCGGGTCCGCGCAATCCGCTCATGGGCCGATTTTGGCCTGTTTTTGGGGCCTTTGTAAGGCATGAAACTAAAAAAGGGCGAAAAACGCCTTTTCCCGGCCCCGGCTTTTTCGTAGCTTTCTGTCCAGATTAGCACCGTCATTCAAGAGGATTTAACCATGAGCGATAACGGATCGGGAAATTCATATTACAGCGTCAATGAAGTCCGCAAAAAATTAAAGACGGCAGGGGGCGAGATCGTTTGCCTCATGACCGGACTGGAAGGACGGCACGGCGCCTACACCGACCTGACGCTCGTTCACGGAACGGAGGTCACAACTCTCTCCGTCAACCGGAGCAGAGTCCCGGTCGCTTACAGAGATGATTTCCGTTGTTTTCCTAAAGACGACGTGAGGCAAGCCTTCGATAAAATCGGCCTGAGTTTAACGGCTGTCCGGCCCACGCGGCCCGTGAAATCCAACGGCCACAAGCCTGCGTTGGCGCCGGGAACCCTTTTGAGCCAGAAGGCCATTTTCGAACTTACGGCGCAAGCCGGGGGCGCCATTCCTTTCTTTATAGAATCCGGCGGGCGCGACCGGCACGGCAGGTTCGGGGAAACGACAAAGGCGGTCAGGTTCTCCATTCTCAATTTGAACGATCCAGCCCGCAACCCCGTCAGCGTTTGGGCACCGACCCTTAAAGGAGCCAGCAGCCAAAACAAACCTTTCCTGCCTTATATAAAGCTGTTGAATGCCTTTAAGCTGGCCGGACTGCGGATTCCCGGTTTTTGATAAACCCGTTCAGTTCCTGCGATAGCGCCCGGCTATCTCCGCCACGCGCTTGCCGAGGTGCGCCGCGGTTTTGCGGTCGGATTCCGGCGGCGCTACGTCCGGTCCCTGATCGTTGTTCGATTGCGCCATGGCGCCGCCGAACGCGCCCAGCCGGTTAAGATCGTCCTCCGAACCTTTGCTGGTATTGTTGCCGGGCAAAAGGCCGAGGCTGATCCAGATCATGCTATGCTGCATGGCGAAGGTATAAAGCTCGACCAGCGTGTTGAACTTGTCGCCGCTCCGGCTGCCGGAGTTGGTGAAGCCCGCCGCCAATTTATCCTTCCATTTCTGCTCGAACCAGAGATGGGACGTCGCGTCCATGAACGCCTTGAACGGCGCCGAGGCGCTGCCCATGTAGGTCGGCGCGCCGAAGATGATGGCATCGGCCTTGTCGAACAGTTCCCAATTCTTTTCGGCGTCTTCGGCCTTGACGAGATCGACCGTGGTATCGGGCACGCCGGCCGCACCCTGCCGCACGGCTTCGGCCTGCGCCGCCGTGTGGCCGTAGCCGGAATGGTAAACGATGACGATACGGGACATAGAAGCCTCCTTGAAACGGGGTTGCCTTAAATGAGGCGCGAACGTTTACCATAATACCACATCGGCTTTTTTTTAGGCGAGATTTGATGCTAATATTTTCCGGATATTGCGGCTGTTTTTTGGAGAATGGACATGGATAACATTGCGGAAATAGTGGAGCCCCTTTTAAGCGAAGACGACGTATACAGGATCGCAAAAGAGAATCATTGTCATGTTGAGCGCCGCGCGCGCCACATGGTAAAAGGAAAACCCTTTGTCCGCGTGGAATTCGTTTTGGCCAGAAACGAAGCAACCGGTTTCAACGCGGGACTCCGTCGCGCTTCGTTGTTCGCAACCAAACTTAAAGGGAGCGCACCGCGAACACGAAACAAAACGCTTCCCTATATTCCGGAATCCAACTTGAGGACAACTCTGGGCCAGCTGGGCGTGACGTTCGGCTAAGCTTATTAGGGCTGAACTCAAATTAACTTTTTTTGTCAGCAAACCAAACTGGATTCCGGACCCTCCTACGCTGAAGCTTCGGAGGGTATGTAACAAGTCCTCCGAAGCTACGCAGTAGCGAAGGGGGATCAATTTTCTTTCGCCGCCTCGCGCCGAAAAGAAAATTTTCCGGAATGACGCCGCTCTCAACCCCGCAGCGCGCCGCCCGTGGCCTTCGCCACCGCCGCCGTGATGCGAGACGAGATATCCTCGATCTCGGCATCGGTAAGCGAACGTTCGGCGGGCTGCAGCGTCACGCTGAGCGCCACGGATTTCTTGCCCGCGCCAACGCCCTTGCCTTCGTAAACGTCGAACACCGCCACGTCGCGGATCAGGTTTTTGTCCGCGCTTTTGACGGCCTTGATCAGTTTTTCCGCCGTCACGTCGGCGAAAACGACGAAAGCGAAGTCGCGGCGGACAGGCTGCAGCGCATCAAGTTTTAAAAGCGGTCTGGCCGCACCGCTTGCACGAGGCGCGGGAATGGCGGCCAGAAACAGCTCACACCCCGTCATCGGCCCTTCGGCCCCGCACGCCGCCAGAAGCGACGGGTGCAGTTCGCCGAAATAGCCCAACAGCGTTGGCCCGAGCCGCAAGCTTCCCGAGCGGCCCGGGTGATACCACACGGGGGCGTCCGCCAAAACCTGCACCGAAGCCATCGGCGCGCCGCATGCGGCCAGAGCCGCCAAAGCGTCAGCCTTGGCGTCAAAGGCGTCCACGGCGCGCAGGGCCTGCGCCCAATGGCGCGGCGTCTTTCCGGCGCGCAGCGCGGCGGCGACGGGATCCTGCCCGTCCGGCGACGTGCTGCGATAAGCCGGGCCGACCTCGAACAAGCCGACGTCGGCAAACCCGCGATCGGCATTGCGCCCGGCCGCCTGCACCAGATTGCCCAGAATCGACGGACGCATGACGTCGAGATCGGCGCTGATGGGGTTGCTTAAACGCAACGCCGGATCGTTCTGGCCGAACTCGGCCGCGATCTTGCCCGGCATGAACGACCACGTGACGGCCTCCATCAGGCCTTGCGCCGCCAGCGCACGCCGCGCCTTGCCCGCGCGTTGCTCAAGCAGACCGAGAGCGCCCTTCGTCACCGCGCTCGCGCGCGGCATGGACGTCGCCGGAATATGATCGAAGCCCTTGATGCGCGTTACTTCCTCAATCAGGTCTTCCGCGCCGTGCACGTCGCCCCGCCACGAAGGCGTGGTGACGGCGAGTTTGCCGCTCTTTTTTTGCGTTGTGAAACCGAGAGCCGTGAGGATAGCGATCTGCTCCTTTTCCGGTACGTCGAGGCCGATAATCTGCGCACATCGTTGCGGATCGTATGGAATGATGCGCGTCGTATCCGGCACGCTTCCCGCCACGACCAGTTCGCTCACAACCGTTTCCTTCGTGCCGCAGAGGTCGAGGATGAGTTGCGTGGCCAGCTCCGCCCCCGGAATGACGAACGCCGGATCGACGCCGCGCTCGAAACGGTAGCGCGCGTCCGAGGCGATTTGCAGCGCGCGTCCCGTTTTCGCCGTGCGCGCAGGATCGAAATACGCGGATTCGATGAATACCGACGTCGTGTTTTCGCCGCACCCGGTCGACGCACCGCCGACGATGCCCGCGAGGCTGAGGATGCCGGTGTCGTCGCCGATGGCCGTCATCCCCGCTTCGAGCGCGTAGGTTTTGCCGTTCAGCGCCTCGAGCGACTCGCCGCCCCTGGCCGGACGCACCCACAGGTTGCCCTTCACCTTGTCCGCGTCGAACACATGCAACGGCCGCGCACTGTCGAACGTCAGATAATTCGTCATGTCCACCAGCGCCGAGATGGGGCGGAGGCCGATGGCGCGCAATTTCTGCTGCAGCCACGCCGGGCTGGGACCGTTCTTTATATTGCTGATGACGCGGCCCACAAAAAGCGGACACGCGTTTTTTTGATCCGCCGGAAAATCGAGCGTGACCTTGATCCGGCTCGGCCCTTTGCCCTTGACGGACTTGATGTCCTGCGGCTTCAGCTTGCCGAGACCCGCCGCCGCAAGATCGCGCGCCACGCCGCGCACGCCCGCGCAGTCTGCCCGGTTCGGCGTCAGGTTGATTTCGATCACGGGATCGTTCAGCTTCGCATACTTCACATAGCTTCCGCCCACCGGCGCGTCGGCGGGCAACTCGATAATACCCGTGGTTTCTTCGCCAAGCCCGAGCTCGTCAACCGCACACATCATGCCTTGCGATTCCACGCCGCGTATCTTGCTGAGCTTGAGCGCCTGTCCCGATTGCGGGATGACGTCGCCGGGCCGCGCCAGCACGGCCTTGAGCCCCGCTCTTGCGTTCGGCGCGCCGCATATGACCTGCAACGTTTCCTTGCCGGTCGAAACGGTGCAAAGCCTGAGCTTGTCGGCATCGGGATGCTTGTCTGCCGCGAGGATTTCCGCGATGATGAACGGCGCCAGCGCTTTGGCATGATCCTCGACGCTTTCGACCTCGAGGCCGATGGCCGTAAGCGTGTCGCAAACCGCTTCGAGCGGCGCGTCCGTGTCGAGATGCTCTTTGAGCCATGAGAGGGTGAATTTCATCAGCCGCTCCTTTTCGCGAAAGGATCAAAAACCTTGATGCCGCGGGGCACGATGGCGTTCGGCCTCTGCGGCGCCAACATAAAAACCTTGTCCGCCCCCTTGATGTGTTTTTGCGTCGCCATAGGATCGAACAAAGGGGCGTCCTCGCCGAAAACATAGCCTTCGTCGGCATAGCCCTTGTAGCGCGTGCCGTGGACATGGCGCACCCAGCAATTCCCGGGGTTCATTTCCGCGTCCAGCCATTCGGGCGCATAGCGCATCCACCCCATCAAGACCGTGCGCGTCACGATGCCGTGACTGACGATAACGACATGCCGGATATTCCGCAGCTCATAGTCGCGCAGAATGGTTCCGGAAAGATGCTTGTTGCGAACCGCCGTTGTCATGCGGCTTTCCCCCATCGGGGCTATGGCGTAGCAAAACCCGAAATGTTTTTCATGCTTGGAAAAATCGGCCGCTTCTACAGGAAAAACGATGCGGGATTCTTCCCGGCTCTTGCCGTCGAACAAACCGGCCTTCTGCTCCATCAAGAACGGCTCTTCGCGATAGGTGACGATGCCCGACCGGGGATCAAAAACCTCGCCAAGCTTGACGAGGATATGCCCTGCCGTTTCGCGCGCCCGGTAATAAGGGCTGTGCCAAACGCGTATCTTGCCAAACCTGCTCCCCGCCCGTTCTTTCACCCGCATCAGGTGCGAGGCCAAAAACGCGCCCGCATCTTCCGCCTGCCAAACGCCCTTGGGGGTCAAGCGGATTGCATGATCGGCCATGGTTTCATGAAGCTTGTGATTGACGTTGGCCTGGCTTTGGCCGTGACGCACTAAATAGATGTTCAACGGCCTGTTGCGGGACCACAACAGCCATTTGAGGCGGTTAAATATTTGCGTAACGTCCATCACACACCCTCAAACGCCGGATTTGGGATGTCGAGCGCGGCGAAGCCGTAATGCTTCAGCCAGCGCACGTCGGCCTCGAAGAAGGTGCGCAAATCGGGGATGCCGTATTTCAGCATGGCAATGCGATCGATGCCCATGCCGAAGGCGAAGCCCTGATATTTTTCCGGATCGATGCCGCCGTTCCGCAAAACGTTGGGGTGCACCATGCCGCAGCCCGCGATCTCCAGCCAGTCGCCGTAATTGCCGAGCTTGAGTTCGCCGCCCTTGCGCGAGCAGCCGATGTCCACTTCGGCGCTCGGCTCGGTGAACGGAAAGTGCGACGGGCGGAAGCGCACCGGCAGATCCTCGATGCCGAAAAAGGCGCGCAGGAAATCCATCAGGCAGCCTTTAAGGTGGCCCATGTGCGTCGTTTCGTCGATCACAAGCCCTTCGAACTGGTGGAACATAGGCGTGTGCGTCATGTCGTAGTCGCACCGGTAAACGCGGCCGGGAATGATGATGCGGATCGGCGGCTTTTGGCTCAGCATCGTGCGGATTTGCACCGGCGAGGTGTGCGTGCGCAGCACCGTCGGGTGATCGCCCGTTTGCGGCAAATAGAACGTGTCCTGCATCTGCCGCGCGGGATGATCCGGCGGCATGTTGAGCGCCGTGAAATTCATCCAGTCGTCCTCGATGTCCGGACCCATCGCCACGTTGAAGCCCATGCCCGCGAAAATCGTCACGATCTCATCGACCGTTTGCGAAATCGGGTGGATGCGCCCCTCGCCCTGCGGACGCGGCGGCAACGTGACGTCGACGCGCTCGGCGGCCAAACGCGCTTCGAGCGCCGCGGCGGCCAGTTCTTTTTGCCGCGCTTCGAGGCGTTCGGTCACTTCGTTCTTGAGAAGGTTAAGCGCCGCGCCGTGCGTCTTGCGTTCCTCTACGCCGAGCGCGCCGAGCATTTTCAGACGCTCGGTGATAACACCCTTTTTGCCGAGCGTCTCGACGCGCAACGCCTCAAGCGCCGCCGTATCCGCGGCCTTGGCGATGGCGGCCAGCAGGTCTTTTTTTAAATCGATGAGATCGGATGACATTCGCTTAATCCTAACCGTTTGCGTTATCCCCTTAAAGCCAGGGAAATCCGCCGGCCGGAGGATTAGGCGGCTTTCTTCAACGCCGCCTTAGCCTGATCGACCAGCGCCTTAAAGGCGGTGGGCTCAGTGGCCGCGAGGTCCGAAAGCTGTTTGCGGTCCAGCCCGACGCCCGCGCGCTTGAGCCCGTTCATAAATCGGGCGTAGGTCAGGCCATGCTCGCGCACGCCGGCGTTGATGCGCACGATCCATACGGCGCGCATGTCGCGCTTTTTCGCCTTGCGGTCGCGGTAGGCGTAACGCAGGCCTTTTTCGACCTTTTCGATCGCGACGCGAAAACAGGTGCTGGCGCGGCCGCGATAGCCTTTGGCAAGCTTGAGGATTTTCTTGTGTTTGGCGTGGGCCGCCACGCCGCGTTTGACTCGTGCCATAATGTGCTCCCCTTATTTGCGCAGGAAATGTTTGCGGATGACTTCGCCGTCGGCCTTGAACAGGATCAGGCCCTGGCGCGCTTCGCGCTTCATTTTCTGGGGACGTTTACGCATGCCGTGGCGTTTGCCGGCGGCGCCCGCCTTGACCTTGCCGCTGGCGGTCACGCGAAAGCGCTTTTTCGACCCGCTGTGGGTCTTCATTTTGGGCATTTAGTTCTCCTAATTTGTTGTTTGTCCGGTTTCTCAACCGTCGCGGCCGGGCATGTCCAAAAGCGCCGGCGCGCTGAAGCGGGGTTATTAGCGGATTGGGCCAGAAAAGGCAAGCAACCATAAACGACGGAAGGGACTGTTTTTCCTCGCGTTTACCTACAAAATCCCTTTCATGCGCCTTCGGGCGCGGGAAGCATGTTAGCGCGCTTGAACCGCCCCAACATTTGTGCGCTGTCTATTTCGTTTAAATCTTGCTCTGCGGCATGCGTAGAAAAACTCACTATTTGAGTAACTTCTTTCCCGCACCCCCCCCCTCTACATAGCCGTGCAACCCATTGATTGCGCCATTTATTTTCCAGGACACGCTATATCTATTGTGGCGATCCCGCCGGGACGCAAGATCTCTGGAACATACAGAACAGCTAACTTTCATGAAAGATAATATGTCGGCGTCGTTGCTGCTGGTTTTTTTGTTTACGTCCAAACGGTTAACGGTGAATTCGGCGCGCGTCTCAAAACAGGGGGTTTCTTTCTCATTTATTTTGCTGCTCTCGAAATGCCTCGCGGCAGTAATCTTTAGCTGACAAACCGTAAATTCCGGCGTGTTAAATTCCTGTTTTGCGAGCTCATAGAGCGGACGAATCCATTCTTTTAGAATTACAGGATTAACGGCTACCGGGTCATTAAAACCAACATCAAAACTTTGCTGCAATGCCGGATCGATGTCTGTCATTTCACGCTCTCCCAAATAAAGTTATTTAACAACGAAGGGCAAATACCACAGGAATAACGGCGTTAAAAGAAAAAGCGGCGTTAACCATAATTGGCGCGCCACACATACATCAAGACGGAAAGGGTAAGCCAGGGATACTGGTTGTTCGCTGCGCGGGCACGTCGCCAACAGGATGAACCAAACGCTTTTCCGGAAGCAACTTAACCCCGCTATATTTCTTTTCTGTAATTTCGGTGCAAAGCCGCTGCCATTCACATCCTCCGCACGCGGCCCTGATCGTGCCCCTGGTAAAGTTAACGCGCATGCGATGAACAAGCGCGGGCGAAGGAGAAAATAGGCTGCCAATGATTAACGGGTTGTCGTGAAAAATATATTCGTTGATAACGTATAGGGCTGTGTCGTCTCTAAAGCGTGTATTTGCCTCTGTGCATAATTTTTTGTTTCCTTTCAAGCAACCCGGCGCATCCCATCCCGCGCAAATGTCATCGCGTCCGCCGACCACATGGATCAATGACCCGTCGTTGAGCCGCTTTGTTATCCTGTTAAAATTGCTCACAAAACTATCGGAATAGCCCTTGCCTACGTACGTAAGCATGCACAGCAGATGATGACCGCGAATTTTTACAGGCCTGTTCGACACTTTAAAGGTCCTCACTGTGTTTGCGTGCTTTTACCTTTTGTCCCCAAGGTCCGCAAAATCTTTCTTAACAATCCCTTGAATCCGCGTTTTTTAACAACTATGTGTCTAGCACTCGCCGGGCAAGAGTGCTAATAGCAGCCCGGTACCCGTTTGCGGCCGGATCGTTTGCGTAACGATACCGGACAAACCTAAGTCACTGATAATACGGAACGAAAGTTCCCACAACCAAAGGAGCAAGATTTATGAAATTCCGTCCCCTTCATGACCGCGTGGTCGTGCGCCGCCTTGAGAGCGAAGAACGCACCGCCGGCGGCATCATCATTCCCGACACCGCCAAGGAAAAGCCGCAGGAAGGCGAAGTGACCGCCGTGGGCCCCGGCGCCCGCGACGAGTCCGGCAAGATCGTGGCTCTCGACGTCAAGGCGGGCGACCGCGTCCTGTTCGGCAAATGGTCGGGCACGGAAGTCAAGATCGACGGCAAGGAGCTCCTCATCATGAAGGAGTCCGACATCATGGGCATCATCGAGGGGACGGCGAAGAAAAAATAGGGTTCCGGGGATCGGGGATCAGGGATCAGGGATCGGCTTAAGCGCTTTTCCCGATCCCCGACCCCTGATCCCCTTCATTAAAGAACAAACTTACATCTGAAAGGAACAAACCAATGGCTGCTAAAGAAATCCGTTTTTCGGTTGAGGCGCGCGACCGCATGTTGCGCGGCGTCAACACATTGGCCGATGCCGTGTCGATCACGCTCGGTCCCAAAGGGCGCAACGTCGTCATCCAGAAAAGCTTCGGCGCGCCGCGCATCACCAAGGACGGCGTAACGGTCGCGAAGGAAATCGAGCTTCCCGATAACTTCGAGAACATGGGCGCGCAGATGGTGCGCGAAGTGGCGAGCAAGACGGTCGACAAGGCCGGCGACGGCACCACCACCGCGACCGTTCTGGCCCGCGCCATCGCCGTCGAAGGCGTGAAGGCGGTCGCCGCCGGCATGAACCCGATGGACCTCAGGCGCGGCATCGAAACCGCCGTCGAGAAAGTCGTGGAAGACCTTCAGGCGCGTTCGAAAAAAGTCGCGACCAAGGCGGAGAAAATCCAGGTTGCCACCATTTCGTCCAACGGCGACAAGGAAATCGGCGAGATGATCGGCGAGGCCTACGAAAAAGTCGGCCACGAGTCGCCCATCACCATCGAAGAGAACAAGAGCCTCGAGACCGTGCTGGATATCGTCGAAGGCATGCAGTTCGACCGCGGTTATCTCTCGCCGTACTTCATCACGAACGCCGAAAAAATGGTGTGCGAGATGGAGAGCCCCTACATCCTGTTCCACGAGAAAAAGCTCGCGGGCCTGCAGCCGTTGCTGCCGGTTCTTGAAGCCGTGGTGCAGTCGGGCAGGCCTCTTTTGATCGTGGCCGAAGAAGTCGAGGGCGAGGCTTTGGCCACGCTCGTCGTCAACAAGCTGCGCGGCGGCCTGAAGGTCGCGGCCGTCAAGGCGCCAGGCTTCGGCGACCGCCGCAAGGCGATGCTGGAGGACATGGCGATCCTGACGGGCGGCCAGGTTATTTCCGAAGACCTCGGCATCAAGCTTGAAAACGTCACGCTGGCCATGCTCGGCACGGCCAAGAAGGTCCGCATCGACAAGGACAACACCGTCATCATCGACGGCGCGGGCAAGAAGAAAGATATCGAGGCCCGTTGCGCCCAGATCCGTTCGCAGATCGAGGAAACGACATCCGACTACGACCGCGAAAAGCTTCAGGAACGCCTTGCCAAGCTGGCGGGCGGCGTGGCCGTCATCCGCGTCGGCGGCGCCACCGAGGTTGAAGTGAAAGAGCGTAAGGATCGCGTCGACGACGCGATGCACGCGACCCGCGCGGCCGTCGAGGAAGGCATCGTCGCGGGAGGCGGCTCGGCGCTTCTGTTCGCCGTGCGTGCGATCGAGAAAGTGCGCGTGGCCAACGACGACCAGCGCCGCGGCGTCGACATCGTCCGCAAGGCATTGGAAGCGCCGGTGCGTCAGATCGCCGAAAACGCGGGCGTCGACGGCTCGGTCATCGTCGGCAAGCTGCTCGACCAGAAAGACGCCAATCAGGGCTTCGACGCCCAGAAGGGCGAGTATGTGGACATGCTGAAGGCCGGTATCGTCGATCCGACCAAGGTCGTCCGCATCGCGCTCGAGAGCGCCGCGTCGGTCGCGGGCCTTCTCATCACCACCGAGGCGATGATCGCCGACAAGCCGGAGAAGAAGACTTCGGCAGGCGGCCACGGCGGCATGGGGGGCATGGGCGGCATGGGCGATATGGACTACTAAAGAAGGGATCGGGGATCGGCAAGCCAATCCCCTTTCTTCCCGAAAACAAACAAAGGCCGCGGGGCAACCTGCGGCCTTTATTTTGTCCTAATAGAGCGGTAGGTTGCGAAGGTTTTGTCATCCTTGCGCGTGAATTCGTTTTATGACCCGCCCTTCCCTGAAGCTTGTCATTGCCGCCGCCGTTGTGCTCGCCCTTTTGGGCGGGGGGCTTTTTGCGCTTTTGAACGGCGGGAACGCGAAAGAAAACGGCGGGCAGGAAACCGCCACCGTGGCGCGCGGCGACGTTCTGGAGATCGTGACGGCTCAGGGCAAGCTTGAGCCCAAGGAATACGTCGATGTCGGCGTTCAGGTCTCGGGGCAGCTTAAAAAGCTTCACGCCGACATCGGTGACGCGGTCAAAAAAGGCGACCTGATCGCCGAGCTCGATCCTCTGCCCTACGAATCCCGCGTGGCGGCGGACGAGGCCAAGTTCAACTCGCTCAAGGCGCAGGTGGCGCAAA
Organism: Alphaproteobacteria bacterium; assembly: GCA_028716765.1. The sequence continues at coordinate 30,657 of JAQUPC010000002.1, forward strand.
AAAAGGCGCAGGAAGAGCTTGACCGCTCGCAGCTCAAAAGGGCGGAAACCCTGATCAAGGTCAACGCCACCAGCAAGGACGATCTTGAGACTAAAGCCACCGCCCTGAAAGTCACGCAGGCCACGGTGGCTTCGCTCGAGGCGCAAGCCAACGAGGCGGCGGCCAATCTGGAGAGCGACAAAATTAATCTCGGGTACACGAAAATTTACGCGCCGATGGACGGCATCGTCGCCGACCAGATCGCGCGCGAAGGCCAGACTCTGAACGCCAATCAGACCACGCCCAAAATCGTCCAGCTGGCCGATTTGAACGTCATGACCGTCCGCGCCCAGATCGCCGAGGCCGACGTCATGCGTCTGAGACAGGGGATGGAAGCCTCGTTCGCGCCGCTCGGCGCGCAGGACCGCAAATGGAAAGGCGCCGTGCGCCAGATTTTGCCCACGCCGCAGATCATCAACGACGTCGTGCTGTACGACGCCCTGATCGACGTGGCGAACGAAGACCGGCAGCTGATGAACGGCATGAGCGTGCAGGTCTTTTTCGAGGTTGCGCGCGCCGAAAACGTCCTCACGCTTCCGGTGCGCTTCCTTGGCAAGCGCCAGGCGGCGCAGGATAGCGAAACGGGGCGCGCCTATGCCGTGAAGGTCCGCAAAGGCAGCGCGAGCTCAGAACGCATCGTTCATGCCGGGCTGATGACGCGGACGCTGGCGGAAATTCGCGACGGCCTTGCGGAAGGCGACGTGGTTCTGGCGGACAGCGGCGAAGCGAACGCTTCCCCCGGCAACGGCAAGCCTAAAAACGGAGGGCCGCGCCCGCCCGTAGGGCCAAGGTTATGAGCAAAAAAGACGGACCGCTTCTGCGGCTTCGCAACATCGCGCGGCATTACCCGGCGGGCGGCGGCGTTCATCGCGCCCTTGACGGCGTTTCGCTGGATATTCATGCGGGCGAGTTCGCCGCCATCATGGGGCCGTCGGGCTCGGGCAAAACGACGCTGATGAACATCATCGGCTGTCTCGATAAACCGACGGCGGGCAGCTACGTTCTGGACGGCGAGGAAGTTGCCGCCCTCGACCGCGACGCGCAGGCGCGGCTGCGGGGCCGCACGTTCGGGTTCATCTATCAGCGCTACAATCTTCTTGAAACGGCATCGGCCGAAGAAAACGTCGAAATGCCGGCCATTTACGCGGGCGCTGCGAAAGCCGAACGGCAATCGCGCGCGCGGTCTCTTCTGGAACGGCTGGGCATCGGGGATCGCGGCGCCAATCGCCCCAACGCCCTATCCGGCGGCCAGCAGCAGCGCGTCGCCATCGCGCGCGCGCTGATGAACGATCCCGCCATCGTTCTCGCCGACGAGCCGACCGGCGCTCTCGACAGCCGCAGCGGCAAGGAAGTGATGGAACTGCTGCGCGGGCTTAACGCCGTAGGCCGCACGATCATCATCATCACGCACGACGAAAATGTCGCCGGCTACGCCCACAGGCGGATTCGCCTCGCGGACGGGAAGATCATCGAAGACACCGGAGCGGCTGCGCCCGGGACCGAAAACAAGATTCAACCCGCCGCCGCACAGTCCAACGGCACGATGGCCGAGGTTCAGGAAGCCCTCAAAATGGCCGGGCGGGCCTTGCACGCAAACATGTTCCGCACGTTTTTAACGCTGCTCGGCATCATCATCGGCGTGGCCTCGGTTATCATCATGCTGGCGATCGGCGACGGCAGCAAGCAGAAGGTGCTCGACCAGATCACGGCGATGGGCACCAATCTCCTGATCGTGCGTCCGGGCGCGCCGGGCATCCGTCCGTCCGGCGACATATCGACTTTGACCGCCGGCGACGCCGAAGCCGTCGCGCAACTGCCCAACGTCGAAGCCGTCGTGCCGGAACGGAACGGCTCGTTCACCATCCGCTACGGCGAGATCGACTATGCCGCCTCGGTCACCGGAACCAGCCCGGACAAGCCTGCCGTCAACGACTGGCCCGTCGTGCGCGGCAGCCCCATGTCCGGCCGCGACTATCGCGGCATGGCGCCCGTCGCCCTTTTGGGCCAGACGGTGGCCAAAACCCTTTTCCCGCACGGCGAAGACCCCCTCGGCAAGATCATCCTCGTCAAGAACATTCCTTTCGAGGTGATCGGCCTGATGGCCACGAAGGGCTCGTCGATGTTCGGCACGGATCAGGATTCCGTCGTTTTCGTGCCGCTGACGACGGGGCTCGTGCGCCTGTTCGGCCGGCCGCACGTCAACACCATCATCGTGCGCATCGCCGATCTGACGCGGGCCGAAAGCACCCAGAAAGCCATCGAATCGCTCCTTCTCGACCGGCACAGGATTGAGGACTTCAGCGTCCGCAACATGGCCTCGTTCGTCCAGATGGCCTCCGAGACGCAGAACACGCTGAAGATTCTTCTGGGCGCCGTCGCGGCCATTTCCCTTCTTGTGGGCGGCATCGGCGTCATGAACATCATGCTGGTGAGCGTGACCGAGCGCACGCGCGAGATCGGCGTGCGCATGGCGGTGGGGGCGCGCACAAAGGATATTCTGTTGCAGTTCATCACGGAGGCGATTGTCGTCTGCCTGACGGGCGGCGTCATCGGGGCGGCGCTCGGCGTCAGCATCGCGCTGGCGCTCGATTATCTCGGCGTCCGCGCCATCCTAAGCCTGCCGCCGGTTTTGCTGGCCTTTTTGTGCGCCGTTTCCACCGGCGTTCTGTTCGGCTTTCTGCCCGCGCGCAAGGCGGCGCACCTCGACCCGGTCGTCGCGCTCGCGGCGGAGTGAAAAGGCGCCGATCCAAGAAACGGCACAGCGGAGCTGTTTAGTCCATACCCCTTCGCGTCCGTCACCAAAAAGGACGTCCCGCGATGAGGACAAACACCAGTAAAATGAAAAAAATCAGAAGAGCAACGAAGAACAGGATTCGCGCCACCTCGGCGGCGCCCGCGGCGATGTTCGTATAGCCGAATAAGGCGGCGACAAGGGAAATGACGAAAAAAAAGAGCGCCAGACGGAGCATGATTTCATCCTTGCGTTGGTTTTCATCGGCCCGGCGGCGTCATCAGGCCGCGAAAAAAGGAATCGACGACATGATTGAGGCGAACGGCTAAAGGCGCATCATGACGCATGAACAGAACGGGTATGTTTCTAAGGCGTCCCAGATAAAACAGCGTTAACGCAAAAAAAAGCAGCGCAACGATCAGGATAAACACGGCCATCGTCAGCAGGGCCGCTGGCGGCGTCAGGCCGTGGGCGATCATCGTGGCGCCCGCGGCGTATAAAACCACGAGCAAAAACGCTCCGGCCATTATGCTGCTGATAATCGTCAGGGCCACGACAACGGCCATGCCGGACAAAAAGCGCTGCAGCATCGACATGCCGGCAACCGGGCCGCCGATGGCGCCGCCCATCGCAACGATGGCTAACAGCTTTTCGAGAATGGACATCCCGGTTTCGCTTTTTGCCGCGCGCGTCAGCGCCGGAGCAACGCGCCGAGAACAACGCCAACGCCTAACGCAATAAGGCCGGATTGAATCGGTTTCTCGCGGATTTGCGTTTTAATGGCCGTTGTTGCCGAGGATATTTCCGTTTTGGCCGTTTCGCTGGCGGTGTCGATAATTTTGCGGGCGTGCTGTCCGGCTTCATGGGCCATCGTGCCCAGCTCATCCTTCATTTCGCTGGCGGCGCGGCGGGCATCGCCCTTAAGGCGGGCAACATCTTCCCCGATTTTGTCGAGCGCGGCGTCTTTTTTGGATTCCTTGTTTGTTGCAAACATATTTTCCTCCTCAATCCCGGGTAAAAGCCCATATTGTTTAAGGTTAAGCGGCAAGTTTATTATAATTATTATTAAATAAAATTCAACGTCAAACTAATGAGCAAATATACTAACTTTTATAATATGGTTTTATTTCCATTTTTTTCGAATGGATTTTCCCGGGCTGGTCCCGATTGAAGACAAAACGATTTCTTGCTTGCCGGGAAGGGCTTCAGGCGCCGAACGAAACCTTCGGCGCGGCTTCGGCGGCGGCGCGGCCGTTGCCCAGCGTGAACATGTCGGCTTCCTTGAAGCGGAACGGCCCGGCCAGCAAAACGCCGGGAAATTGCTGGATCGCCGTGTTGTATTCGGCCACGGCGTTGTTGAAGAAGCGCCGCGCCGCGGCGATCTTGTTTTCGAGATCGGCCAGTTCGCTTTGCAATTGCTGGAAGTTCGCGTTGGCTTTCAATTGCGGATAGTTTTCGGCCACCGCCATCAGGTTCATCAGCGCGCCGGACAGCGCGCCTTCGGCCTGTCCGCGCTCGGCCACGCTCGACGCCTTCATGGCCGCCGCGCGCGCCTCGGTGACCTTTTCGAACACGCCGCTTTCATGCGCCGCGTAGCCTTTGACTGTTTCGACCAGATTGGGCACGAGATCGGAGCGCTGTTTCAGCTGCACGTCGATGTCGGCGAAGGCGTTTTTCGCCGCCTGCCGCAGCGCCACCATCCGGTTGAACAAGACGATGACGAACAGCGCAAGAACGGCAAGAACGATAAGAAGAATGGTTAAAGGATCCATGCCCGGAGTATAGGCGAGCACTTTCTCGCCCGCAAGACCGGGCTTATGCTATGAACGACGCATGAAAACACCCGCCCTTTCCTCGCGCGCCGCCGCTTTTGCCCTCCTGCACGCCGTTTTGCGCAAAAAGCAAGCGTTCGACGACGCCCTTGAGATCCATCTGGCGCAGTCGCGGTTGCGCGAGGCGCAGAGCAGTCGCGCCCAAACATTATCAAAGCGCGACCGGGCTTTCGTGCATATGCTCGCGGCGACCGTGTTGCGGCGTTTGGGCCAAATCGACGCCGCGATCAGGGCGTGCCTCGACAAACCGCAGGAACTGAAGGCCGACGCGCTGGATATTCTGCGCCTCGGTGCGGCCCAGCTGCTTTTTCTGGCGACGCCGCCGCATGCCGCCGTGGACACGGCCGTCGATCTCGCCGCAAGCATGAAATCGGCCCAGCCTTACAAGAAGCTCGTCAACGCCGTCTTGCGCCGCCTGTCGCGGGAAGGCGAAGCCTTGCTCGCCAAACAGGATGCCGCGCGGCTCAACACGCCTGACTGGCTGTGGCTCAGCTGGCGCAAGGCGTACGGCGTGGCGATGGCGCGCAAGATTGCCGAGGCGCATCTGGGCGAAGCGCCTGTGGACGTAACCGTGAAAGCCGACGCCGAAGCGTGGGCGGAAAAGCTTGGCGCAACGATGTTGCCTACGGGCAGCCTGCGTCTTTCGGGCGACATGCCGCTCACGGAATTGCCAGGCTTTGACGAGGGCGCGTGGTGGGTTCAGGACGCGGCGGCGGCGTTGCCGGTGAAATTGCTCGGCAACGTTCAAGGCCAACGCGTCGTCGATCTTTGCGCCGCGCCGGGCGGCAAAACCTTGCAACTGGCGGCGCAAGGCGCGCACGTTACCGCCGTGGACCGTTCGGCCAAACGGCTGGAACGGCTGAAGGAGAATCTGGCGCGGACAAAACTGGAGGCCGACGTCGTAACCCGCGACGCGCTGGCGTTTGTCCCGGACAAGAGAGCGGAATTTGTTTTGCTCGACGCGCCCTGCTCGGCCACCGGCACGATCCGCCGCCATCCGGACATCCCGCGCCTCAAAACGCCGGACGACATGGCGCGCATGGCCGAGTTGCAGCGGCGTCTTTTGGATCACGCCGCCGGAAAGATTTTGGCCCCCGGCGGCACGCTGGTCTACGCCGTGTGCTCGTTGCAGCCTGAAGAAAGCGAGCAGCAGATCGAAGCCCTGCTGGAACGCCACCCCAAGCTGAAACGCAGCCCTATTCGCCCGGACGAGACCGGCGGGTGCGCCGAGATGTTAACCCCCGCGGGCGATCTCCGCTGCCTGCCCTGCCACTGGCCGGAGCGGGGCGGTTTGGACGGGTTTTATGCGGCGAGGCTCATGAACGCTTAACGGAGGACAGATCATGAAAGCGTTTTTTTTACTGCCGCCGGTCTTTGCGGTTTTCGTTCTTTCCGCTTTCGCCGCAAACGCCGCCAAACCGGCGGGCGGGGTTTTTACGCTTCTGGCCGTGAATCAGCCGCCGGACAATATTCCCGAACTTTTCGATCCCGATGTGGCCGGGATCAGCGCGCGTTTTCATTGGAGCGTTATCGAGCCGAGGGCCGGCCAGTATCGCTGGGACAAAATAGACGCCGCCCTTGCAACGGCCCAAAAGCACGGCAAGAAAGCCATGATCCGCATCATCGCCGGGATCTATACGCCCGAATGGGTGTATCAGGGCGGAACGCCGGCCACCGAGGCCGCCTTTGACCAGCGGGATTTGCAAAAATGGCGGCGAACGGCCCAGTGGACGCCGCAAAGAGAGCGTCTCTTGACGGGCGCTTCGAAGCTTCCCGTCGTTTGGGACGAAAACTACCTGAAGCACTGGCTCGCCTTTGTCAAAAAATTCGGCGAACGGTATGACGGCCACCCGGCGCTCTACAGCGTCCAGATGACGGGCGGCGGTCTTGCCGGGGAAATGAACCTCAGGGAGGAATTTCATCTGGAGCGATGGGGCTACAGCGATGAGAAAATGATCGGCGTATGGACGCGCATCATCGCGGCGTATCAGGAAAGCTTTCCGCGCACGCCCACGAACCTCGACCTGCTTGAGCCGCTGCGCGGCAAGAGCCATGTTGTGCGGCCCGTTGTTGACTTTTGCCTGAAGAACTATCCGCAAAAAGTCTATCTGCAGAACAACGGCCTGAACGAAAAAGGCGGCGCGCCTGCTATTCGGGAACTTCTCCGGCAGGCCTCCGCAAGCACCGTTATCGGCTATCAGATGACAGGCGGCCGCAACTGGAACGATTCCCTGACGGGCGACCGCGGCAAAGCCTTCAAGGCCGCCCTTGACGACGGCGCGCGCTATGTCGAGGTTTACCACGCCGACTTTCTGGATCCCGCTCTGGCCCCCGCCATAAAGAACCTGGCCAAAAAACTGGCTGGAGAGTGAGGAAAACCGCCAGGCGGCTCCCTCCCGGCCTGAACGGACACAACCGTTTGGGTTTTCGCAATAAAATTAGGGCCGTGACTGTCTATAGTCAGTCCGGATAATTTCCATGTGGGGCGTCATTGCGAGGAGGCTCTTCATGGGCCGACGAAGCAATCCAGTCCTTTGTTTTTTTGGATTGCCACGCTCCCTTTGGTCGCTCGCAATGACGACTGTGCCTAGTGGAAATTATTTGGAATAACTATATACTTCCGTTGCCCCCGGGGCCGGAACTTGATAGTTTTCGCTTATGAAACAACCCGTTCGTCTCGCCCCGTCCATCCTTTCCGCCGATTTCGCCAATCTTGGCGCCGAAGTGCGCGCCATCGACGCCGCCGGAGCCGATTACATTCATATCGACGTGATGGACGGGCATTTCGTGCCCAACATCACGATCGGCCCTTCCGTTATTAAGGCGTTGCGCCCGCACAGCGCCAAGCCGTTTGACGTTCATCTGATGATCGCGCCCGCCGATCCTTACATCGCGGATTTCGCGAAGGCCGGGGCCGACATCATCACCGTCCACCCCGAAGCGGGCCCGCATTTGCACCGCACCGTTCAGCTCATTAAGGCAGAGGGCAAGAAGGCGGGAGCCGCGTTGAACCCCGCCACGCCTCTGGCCGCGATCGAATCCGTTCTGGGCGAACTTGATCTCGTTCTCGTCATGGCGGTCAATCCGGGATTCGGGGGACAGGCGTTTATTTCGTCCCAGCTGGAAAAGATTCAGGCCTTGCGCCGCATGATCGACGCCCTTGGCCGCCCCGTCGATCTTGAGGTCGACGGCGGCATCACGCCCGAAACGGCGCGTCAGGCCGTGGACGCCGGGGCCGATGTTCTGGTGGCGGGGACCGCCGGGTTCAAGGGCGGCCCGGCGCAATACGCCGATAATCTTCAACGGCTGCGCGGCTGAAACAGGCGCCGCGCGGAAGGCAGGCTCGTGACGTTCGTCCATCGCATCCGTTGCCGCTTGCAGGCCCTGGCGTACGGCAATCCGCTGTACCGGATGTTGCTGGACCGCGAACAGGGGCCGGAAGCGCTGCAACTGACGATCGCCGATCCCTGGCCCGGCAACGCCGAAACCGGGCTGGCCTTGATCGCCAGACAAGACGATTTGTTCGAATACGAAAGCCCGGAAAACCTGATCAAGAACAGGCGCGTCCTGACCCACGGCTGGCTCAGGGACTTGCGCGCCGCCGGAACGGAGGCAGCGCGGCGCAAGGCCTTGACGCTGATGAAGGAATGGCTGGCGCGGCATGACGTTTGGCGCGAGGACAGCTGGAGCCCGGACGTTCTGGGCGAACGGCTGGCAAACTGGGTTTGTTTTTACGATTTTTTCGCCACGCGCGCCGCTTCGGATTTTTCCGGCCGTCTGATCGCCAGCATGATGCGCCAGTGGCGCCATCTTTTGCGGACGATGCCGGACGACCTGACGGGCGCGGAAAATCTTTGCGCGGTCAAGGGCCTGCTTGCGGCCGGACTCAGCCTTTCGGACAGCAGCAAGGCGCTCGGGCTCGGGCTCGAGCTTTTGCGGCGTCAATTGTTTACGGAAATTCTTGCCGACGGCGGGCATGTCTCGCGCAATCCTGCCCTGCAGCTAAGCGTCCTGCGCCATCTGATCGATATCCGCGCCCTGCTTCACGCGGCGAAACGCGAGGCGCCGCACGAGCTTGTCACGGCCATCGAGCGCATGGTGCCCGCGCTCAAGCTGTTCCGCCACGGCGACGGCGGACTGGCCCTTTTCAACGGCGCGGGCGAAGCTTCGCCGCTTGAGGTGGAAGCCGTTTTGACGTTGTCGGGGGCGCGCGGCCGCGTACTGCGCCGCCTGCCGCAGGCCGGATACGAACGCATAACGTCCGGCCGGAGCCTGCTTCTTGTCGACACCGGCGTGCCGCCGCCGTGGCCTTTCGACAAAACCGCCCACGCCGGGCTTCTCAGCTTCGAGTTCAGCATCGGGCGCGAGCGGTTGATCGTGAATTGCGGCACGGGGCCCGAAAACGACGCCGACTGGCGGACCGCTATGGCCGCCACCGCCGCGCACAGCACGCTGACGCTCAGCGACACCAACGCCTGCGAGGTTCTGCCGGACGGGGGCATCGGACACCGCCCGAAACAGGGGGCGGTCCAGCGCTACGAGCAGGATGAGGCTTATTACGTCGAAGCGCAGCACGGCGGCTATGAAAACAGGTTTCATGTCACGCACCACCGCTCCCTGTGTCTGGCCGGGGAAGGCGAACAGCTGCACGGCCGCGACGTTCTGTCCGGCCCGCCCGGCCGCGATTTCGCCGTGCGCTGGCATTTGCACCCGTCCGTGCAGGCCGCGCTCGCGCAAGGCGGCCAAGCCGCGCTGTTGCGCCTGCCCTCCAGCGCCGGGTGGCGGCTGCGGGTGGAAAGCGGCGAACTCAGCCTCGAGCCAAGCGTTTACGGCGGCGGCGGCGCGCCGCGCCGCAGCCTTCAGCTTAAGGCCAGCGGCCGCACGCGCGAAGACCCGACGGTCATCAGCTGGTTGCTGGCAAGGGAAAAGAAGGGGTAAAAAGTAGCTGAATCCGTTTTTTTTGGGTTATATAATAAAAAAACGAACTTCGCTACGTTTACAAGATTTTTTAGGCCTACAGAATAAAGTAATGTTGAGATCTTTCTTTCCTATTACCCGGCCTTAGGTCACCCTGAGGCGATTTTAAGCTTTCCGCAACCTTTGGCTGGCACAATAGGCGGGCGTTATTTTTCCTATGGAGGCCCGGCCCATGCGCACCCGTCTTGTGTTTTCCGTTCTTGCTCTTATGAGCGTTTCGTTTCCGGCTTTGGCCACGCCAGCACCAGTAGACACCTTTCGCCCTACTGATCCGTGTGGCACCCTCGGCGCAACGCATATGGCAGATGACAATACCGGCCTTGTCATTTGCGCCCTTAACAATCCGGTAGTATCGACCGCCGTTGACTGCACTACTCCGGCGGGCGGCGGGTGCACCTGGAAGGCGATGTCGGGTGGCGGGCAAAGCATGGTTTCCGGTTGGCCGGATGCCATTAAGTGCAATGTGACAGCCCCCGACCCGGAAGTTCTGATTTTATATTCTATGTATATGCCCCTTTATGCAACCGGATGGTATTATTATCTCGATATCAGCAATTCATTTGAGGTGCTTTTTGATGCTGCTGGAAATTATTCCTTGACTAATATCACCAGCGACTGCACCGGAAAGACAATTGCACAGCTAAAAGCTGCCGGACAAGCTTTCAACTTCGTCAACTGAACCTCACTTTTAAGTCAGCCCGAGCCGGTGTTTTAGAGCTTCATTCCAATCCTTGCCCGTGCCCGGCTCCGGCAGCATCCGGCGCACCTTGCGGCCGGCAGGGGCCAGCGCCCGCACTTCCTCAACCAGTTTTTCGCCGCCTTCATCCATATCGAAGGCCAGAATAATAACCGACCCGTCAGGCATCTTTTCCATAGCGCCCCGCAAGAGGGCGGGCTGTTGAGGGTTGAGAGCGCCGCCCGTGGACATATAACGGGCACCGTCGCCCCCGTGGGTTACCTGAACGGAATAGAGCATGATGATTTTGAGTGAAATCACCCCCCCTTGCCCCCGGCCTTCGCCGGGGCAGGGTCCGGGTCGAAATCGCTTTGCGATTTCGGGGAGGGGTTAGATAAAGAAACAACCCCCTCACCTGCAAAAACTAAGGGCTTACGTTGTAAGCCCAAGTTTTTGCTTCCTCCCCCCAAGTGGAGGGGGCTATTCTATCTAAACGGGAAATGCCCTGACTTCTTTCCGGAGCCCCTTTCATGACCGACCTTTGCAAGATCGCCCGCGCGCTGATTTCCGTTTCCGACAAAACCGGCCTCGTCGAACTGGCTAAACAGCTGGCTGGATACGGCGTCGAGATTCTTTCGACCGGCGGTTCGGCGGAAAAACTGCGGCAAGCGGGCCTCGAGGTGACCGAGGTCGGCGATTACACCGGCTTCCCCGAAATGATGGACGGGCGCGTCAAGACGCTGCATCCCAAAATTCACGGCGGCCTTTTGCAGCGCCGCGACAACAAGGACCATCAGGCGGCGGCGAAGAAGCACGATATCCCGCCCATCGACCTGATCGTGGTGAACCTTTATCCGTTCCGCCAGACGGTGGCAAAAGGCGCCGATTTCGAGACCTGCATCGAGAACATCGATATCGGCGGCCCGGCCATGCTGCGCGCCGCCGCCAAGAACCACGACTTCGCCGCCGTCGTTACCGATCCGGCGCAGTACGACAATCTGCTCGCGGAAATGAAAGCGAACGCAGGCGCGTCAACGCTCGCTTTCCGCAAGAAGCTTGCCGCCGCCGCTTACGCGCACACGGCCAGCTATGACGCCGCCGTCAGTTCATGGTTCGCGAAGCAACTCGGCGAAGACTTTCCCGAGACGCTCGCCGTCGCGGCAACATTGCGCCAAACCCTGCGCTACGGCGAGAATCCGCACCAAAAGGCGGCATTTTACGTCACCGAAGCGCCCCGCCCCGGCGTCGCCGGCGCCATCCAGATTCAGGGCAAAGAGCTGAGCTACAACAACATCAACGACACCGACGCCGCGTTCGATCTGGTCAGCGAGTTCACGGAGCAGCCCGCCGTGGCCATCATCAAGCACGCCAACCCGTGCGGCGTGGCGGCGGGGCCTGACCTTCTGACCGCCTACAAGCGCGCGCTTGTTTGCGATTCTGTGAGCGCCTTCGGCGGCATTATCGCCTGCAACCGCCCGCTCGACGGCCCGACGGCCGAGGCGATTTCCGCGATCTTCTCCGAGGTTATCATTGCGCCCGATCTCGACGACGCGGCGCGCGGCATCCTCGCCGCCAAGAAAAACCTGCGCGTGCTTTTGACGCGCGCGATGCCCGACACGCATGCGGCGGACACCTTCATGAAATCGGTGACGGGCGGCTATCTCGTGCAAACGCGCGACAATGTCGTTCTTGATCCGGCCGCCGTGAAGTGCGCGACGAAACGGAAGCCCACCGAACAGGAAATGCGCGACATGGTCTTCGCCTTTACGGTCGCCAAGCATGTGAAGTCCAACACTATCGTCTACGCCAAAGACCTTGCCACCGTCGGGATCGGCGCAGGCCAAATGAGCCGCGTCGACTCCGCGCGCATCGCCGCCCGCAAGGCGGAGGACGCCGCGAAGGAAGCCGGAGCGAAAGAACCGTTGACGCGTGGTTCGGTTGCAGCCTCGGACGCCTTCTTCCCGTTCGCGGACGGCCTGTTGACGGTGATCGAAGCCGGGGCAACGGCCGTGATCCAGCCGGGAGGCTCGATGCGCGATCAGGAAGTCATCGACGCGGCCGACAAGGCCGGCATCGCTATGGTCTTCACCGGAATCAGGCACTTTTACCATTAGAGACAGCCCGGTTTTCGTGGCCTTGTTAACTTCGTATTAACGAATCGGGGAGATGCGCTTTTGCTTTTTGGCTTTTCGCGGGTGCTGATCCGGAGCCGCCAGGACGGCCTTTTCCGGGCTTCGCCGGGTTATTTTATTGACGAAGGTCTCTTTTAAGGCGATAGCGGCCAAAATTTTATAGTTAACAGGGCCTTTAGGGAAGGAACTCTGCCTCTTTTAACCTCTTTCGCACTTAAAAACATGTTTTCTATAAGGAAATTGTTGTTTTTGACCCCATAAAGTCCGCTTTTGTAGGGCATGCAAGGGCCTTTTTCTTCCGTTTTCGCCTAACCTACTGAAAAACATGTACGAAAAGTGGACGGGCCGTGCTAAGAATAGCCGCGTCCAGCTTTCTTGACGGCTTGGGTCGGAAAATCCCGCGCCAACAAAGGGCCCTTTAGAAGATCAGAGGCACGACATGGCTGCAGCAAAAAAGAAATCCGTGAAGCCGAAGAAAAAACCGGCAGCAGCGAAAGCAACGGCCCGGAAAATTCCGGCGCCAAAGACCAAGCCTTCAAAAAGCATTTCGATGCTGAAACGTTTGCCGCGCCCTTCCCTCATGTCGCAGTTGGCGGGGAGCGGCGCCGGATCGCCGAAATTGCCGCCGCGCCTTCAGGCCGTCGTCGACAAACACGAGATCGCCGAACTTCTTTCCCGTTTTGCGCGCGGCGTCGACCGCATCGATGAAACCTTGTTGCGTTCGGTGTTTCATCCCGACGCGACTCTCGATTTAGGCCCGGGCGTTTTTCAGGGCACCTCCAACGATTACGTGCACTGGATTCTGGGCGTCTTGCACCAGATACGCTCGTCGCACCACATGATCAGCAATGTCCGGGCGCAGCTGGAAGGCGACGTGGCGCTAGTCGAATCGTATTGCCACGCCTATTTCCGCCTCGACAAGCCGACGGGACGCGAGGACGTTTTCATGGGCTGCCGTTACCTCGACCGCATGGAAAAGCGCCCGGCCGGCCCGGCGGGCGTCTGGAAAATCGTCCATCATAAAAAGATCATCGACTGGGTGCGTACCGACGCCGCTTCGGACATTTTCTATCACCAGAATCCGGACGCGCTGTGGAGCTATCGCACGAAAACCGACCCGTCCTATCAGATGGCGCAGTTCCCCGGGAGCCAGACGAGCGGCAAGCTGCCCGCCTTCCTTGGCCGCCGGTACGAAAGCAAGAGCATCAAGTTCTGACGGGGTAAAGCCCGACTCACGGCATCAGGGCTTCGCCCACCACGTTTCCAGAATAGGCCCATAAAGCGGCGTTTTCTCCGGATGGCCGGTGCGCGGCGCCCAGTACGCGATCAAATCCGCGCCCAGATAATAAAACGGCACGACGTAACGGCCTGACAAAAGCACGCGATCGAGCGCGCGCGTCGTGGCCACAAGCTCCTCGCGCGTTTCGGCTTCGGGTATAGCCGCCGCCAGCGCGTCCACGACGGGATCCTTGATGCCGGGATAATTGCGGCTGCCCGGCTGGTCCGCGGCCGCCGAGCCCCAGAAGAAGAGCTGTTCGTTCCCCGGCGACAGGCTGTTGAACCATTTTCCCGTGGTCACGTCGTAATCGAACGACGTGAGCCGGGCCTGATATTGCGCGCTGTCCACCGTGCGCACGCGCGCCGTAATGCCGAGGCGTTTTAACGTCCGGGCCCATTCGAGCGCCACTTTTTCCTCGGACGGATCGCTGAGAAGCACCTCGAACGTCACCGGCGCGGCGTCCGGCGCGTACAGCATGTCTTCCTGCACCGTATACCCGGCCCTTTTGAGCCTTGAGGACGCCCAAAGCAGCATGGTGCGCATGTTGTTTTCGTCGTCGCGAATGGGGGACAACACGGGGTTCACGGTGAAAACACTGGCCGGCAATTGCGCGCGGTATTTTTCAAGAATCGCCAATTCCCGGCCCTGAGGCAAACCGGCCGCCGCCAGTTCGGAGTTGGGAAAAAAGCTTTCCGTCCGGCGGTAGAGGCCGTGAAACAGGGAACGGTTGATCCAGCCGAAATCGAAAGCAAGGTTTAAAGCCGCGCGTAAAACCGCGTCCTGGAACAACGGCCGTCTGGTGTTGAGAATAAACCCGGCAGCCGCTTCGGGGCGGCGGTGGTCGAAACGCTCGAGCTTGATCCGGCCGTCGGCGGCCGCGGGCCCGTCGTAAGCCGCGGCCCATTTGTTGGGGTCCGGCTCGCGGCGCAAATCGAACTGCCCGGCCTTGAACGCCTGCAGCGCGATGCTGTCGTCACGGTAATAATCGAAGCGGATCGCGGCGAAATTGTACAGGCCGCGCTGGGCCGGAACGTTGCGGCCCCAGTAATTCGGGTCGCGCTCGTACGTGATGGAGCGGCCCGGATCGACGTTCGCGACTTTGTAGGGACCGCTGCCAAGGGGCAGGAGCAGAGTCGTCCGGTTAAACGTGCCGTTGCCACAGTAATGTTGGGGCAGCACAGGCACCAACCCCA
>JAQUPC010000003.1 GCA_028716765.1 Alphaproteobacteria bacterium
TCGCCGGCATCACGGCCGTCTCGCAGCGAGTCCAATAGGGATTCCTGTTCGCCGCCGTTCCCGGCACGCAGCAAGACGGCCGCAAATACATAAACGACGCCGCCGGAAAAGGCGCGGTTGCCGTTCTTGCTCCGGACGGAACCGATCCGGCCAGCATGCCCTCGTCCGTCCGTCTTGTTACCACGCCCGACGTCCGCGTGGCGGTCTCCGCCGTTGCTTCCCGCTTTTATCCGCGCCAGCCGGAGCACATCGCCGCCGTGACCGGCACGAGCGGAAAGACGTCCATCGCCCAGTTCACGCGCGAACTGTGGACTTTGAACGGCCACAACGCCGCCAGCGTCGGCACGCTTGGCTTCGTCACGCCAACGGAAAACCGCTACGGCTCGCTGACGACGCCGGATGCCGTCGCCTTGCATCAAATTCTGGACGAAGCCGCGGGAAAAAACATCACGCATCTGGCCCTTGAAGCCTCGAGCCACGGCCTCGATTTGCATCGTCTGGACCATGTGCGCGTCGCCGTGGCCGCTTTCACGAACCTTTCACGCGATCATCTCGATTACCACGACAGCATGGAAAGCTATCTGGCCGCCAAGCTGCGCCTGTTTACGGATGTCATGCCGGAAGGCCGCGTTGCCGTCCTTAACGCCGACGTGCCGGAATATGAAACGCTGTCCCGCGCCTGCCGCGAGCGCCGTCATACGATCATCGGCTATGGCAAAAACGGCCGTGACATCCGGTTGACGGCGCACAAGCTTCAGGCGGACGGCCAAGTCATGCGCCTTGAAGTCATGGGCAAGAACTACGAGGTTCTGCTGCCTGTCGCGGGCGAATTCCAGGTATGGAACAGCTTGTGCGCGCTCGGCATGGCCATCGGCAGCGGCGACGGCGCCGCACGTTCCGTGGCGGGACTTGAAAAGCTGACGGGCGTCCCTGGACGCCTTGAGCGCATCGGCACGACGGCGAAAGGCGGCACGGTGTTCGTCGATTACGCCCATAAACCGGGCGCGCTGGAAAACGTGCTGGCGGCCATGAAAGCGCACACCGCCGAAACGCCGGGCGCGCGGCTGCATGTCGTGTTCGGCTGCGGCGGGAACCGCGACAAGGGCAAGCGGCCCCAAATGGGCTCTATCGCCCAGCGGCTCGCCGACGCCGTGTATGTTACGGACGACAATCCCCGTAACGAAGTTCCGGCTGAAATCCGGCGCGATATTCTGGCGGGTTGCACGCCGGGCCCGAATCTGCGCGAAATCGGCGACCGGGCGGAGGCGATTCAGACCGCCATAGCCGGGCTCAGCCAGGGTGATGTTCTTGTCATAGCCGGTAAAGGCCATGAAATCGGCCAAATTGTCGGCGACAAGGTCTTGCCCTTCGATGACGCCGAAGTCGCGCGGCAGGCGTTACATAAGGAAACCGCATGAAACTTGTCTGGAAAGCCGAAGATGTTTTGCGCGCCGTGCGCGGTCACTGTCTGCATGAGCAGACGTGGACGGCGCATGGCGTTTCGATCGACAGCCGAACCTTGCAGCCCGGCGATCTGTTCATCGCCATCATTGGGCCCGAAAAAGACGCCCATGATTACGTCGTGCAGGCTTTTTCGGCCGGGGCCGCCGCCGCCATCGTTCAGCGCCCGCCCGCGCAGGTGCCTTCCGGCGCGCCGCTTCTTATCGTCGAGGACAGCTTTGCCGCGCTTCAGGATTTGGGGCGCGTCGGCCGCCAGCGTTCGCAGGCAAAAATCGTCGCCGTCACAGGCTCCGTCGGCAAAACCGGCAGCAAGGAACAACTGCGAGTCATTCTGGAAGCCAACGGCGACACGCACGCCAACGAAGGCAGCCTGAACAATCATTGGGGCGTGCCGCTTTCGCTCGCCCGCCTGCCCGCCGATGCGCGCTACGGCGTTTTCGAGATCGGCATGAACCATGCCGGCGAACTTGGCCCTCTTTCGCGCGAAGTTCATCCGCACGTCAGCCTCATCACGAACGTCGAGGCCGTCCATCTGGAATATTTTGATTCCGTCGAAGCCATTGCCGACGCGAAAGCCGAGATTTTCCTCGGCATGGATCCGGGAGGCACCGCCGTGCTGAACCGCGACAACCCTCACTTCGCGCGTCTTTTGGCCGCGGCGCGAACGCAAGGGCTGAAACGCATCCTCAGCTTCGGCCGCGACGCCAAAAGCGATGCGCGCCTCCTCGGTTTTAAGGCGGATGAGAACGGCAGCGAAGTCGAAGCCGTCATTCTCGATCAAAAGGTCGCCTACCGGCTGGGAACGCCCGGCGAACACGTCGCGCTCAACTCGCTGGGCGCGCTTTTGGCCGCGGCCGCGGCCGGAGCCGATATCATGATAGGTCTGGACGCCCTCGCCTCCTACCGTCCGCCCCAAGGACGTGGCACGCGCCGGACGGTGACCCTGCAAGACGGAGGCCGTTTTCTGCTTATCGACGAAAGCTATAACGCCAGCCCCGTTTCCATGCGCGCCGCCATTCAGGTGCTGGGCCGCACGCCGCCGGGACCGGGGGGCCGCCGCATTGCGGTGCTGGGAGATATGCGCGAGCTGGGAGCGTCGTCGCCCCAATTGCATGCCGGACTTGCCTCCAGCCTCGCCGAGGCCGGAATTGATAGTGTTCACTGTTGCGGCGCGATGATGGCCCATCTTTACGAGGCTTTGCCGCTGCCGCTAAAAGGGCATAAAACAATGGACAGCCGCGAACTTGCGCAGCTCATGGCGGACGACGTGCATGAAGGCGACGTCGTCATGGTCAAAGGCTCGCACAGTTTGCACATGGAAATCGTTGTCGAAGCGCTCGGCTCGCTGGGCAACGGCGGCAATTCGCCGCGCAGGCTGGCCAGCTAAACAAAGGATTGAACGGGATCACGCATGCTCTATCTGATATTATCCCCCTTCGCGCGTGATTTTATTCTGTTCAACCTGTTCCGGTATATTACGTTCCGGACGGGCGGCGCCCTTTTGACCTCTCTTGTCATTTGCTTCGTTCTCGGGCCCGGCATTATCCGCTGGTTGCGCGCGAAGCAAGGCGAAGGCCAGCCGATCCGCGACGACGGCCCCGAGACGCACCTGAAGAAGAAGGGCACGCCCACTATGGGCGGCCTAATGATCCTCATAGCCGTGATCGCCAGCACGTTGCTGTGGACCGATTTGGGCAACAGCTACACATGGATCGTCCTTTTCGTCACGGTGGGCTTCGGCCTCGTCGGGTTTTCGGACGATTTTCAGAAGCTGACCAAGCGCAACGCGCGCGGCATCCCGGGGAAAGTCCGGCTTCTCATCCAGGTCGTTATCGCGAGCGTTGCCATATTTAGCATCATACACGTGTCCGGCGGCGCGCAGGCCACGACGCTTGCCCTGCCCTTCTTCAAGGAATTCGCCCCGCAATTGGGCTGGCTCTATTATCCGTTCGCCGTGTTCGTCATCGTGGGCGCAAGCAACGCCGTCAACCTTACGGACGGGCTGGACGGGCTGGCGACCGTGCCTGTGATGATCGTCGCGCTTTGCTTCGGCCTGATCTCCTATCTGGTCGGCAACATCGTGTTTTCAAACTACCTGCAAATCCATCACGTCGCCGGCACGGGCGAACTGGCCGTGTTCTGCGGCGCGCTTACGGGAGCCTGCCTCGGCTTTCTCTGGTTTAACGCCCCGCCCGCGCAGGTCTTCATGGGCGATACGGGTTCCCTCGCGCTTGGCAGTTCCATCGGCGCCATCGCCATCATCATCAAGCATGAGATCGTTTTGGCCATCATCGGCGGCTTGTTCGTGATGGAAACCGTCTCGGTCATCATTCAGGTCGCCTCGTTCAAGCTGACCGGCAAACGCGTATTCCGCATGGCGCCCCTGCATCATCATTTCGAAAAACTCGGCTGGTCGGAGCCTACGGTCGTTATCCGCTTCTGGATCATCGCCTGCATTCTCGCGTTGGTCGGCCTTTCGACGTTGAAATTGCGGTAGCGGAATGTATCGGCAAATTAAAGAGCTCTATTATGGCCAAGCGCGGCAGAATTCCCTCCCCCTTGAGGGGAGGGCCAGGGAGGGGGGAGAAAGGCCGGGAAGAGTCTTAACTTTAACTCACTCTCTTCCATGCGGCGCTCCCCCTCCCCTAACCCCTCCCGCGAGGGGAGGGGAATTCCACCGTGCTTATTGAGCAGGACAGTTCTTAATATCTCCGGAATGTAACAACAGGAATTCCATGCCCGCCCTTACCCGCTCCGATCAATCCGTTCTTGGCCGCTGGTGGTGGACGGTCGACCGCTGGACGCTCGCGGCCCTGGCCTTGCTCATGGGTTTCGGCATTCTCCTGATTCAGGCGGCAACCCCGTCCATCGCCGCCCATCACGGCTGGGACACCTATTATTTTGTCGAGCGCCATCTCGTTATGTTGGTGCCCGCAGCGCTGATTATTTTCGGCGTTTCGCTTTTCCCGCCGCGTCAGGTGCGCTGGCTGGCCACGGGCCTCCTTCTTGTCTTCCTTCCCCTGTTGGCCTCCACGCTTTTTATCGGCGAAGAGATCAAGGGCGCCACGCGCTGGATACGTTTGCCTGGCGCGTCCATTCAGCCTTCGGAATTCGTCAAACCGCTGTTTGCCGTCGTGGCCGCATGGCTCTTTGCGCGCCAGTGCGAACGGCGCGGATTTCCGGCATTAAGCGTCAACGCCGCGCTTTATCTGATCACAGTCGTTTGCCTTCTGGGCCAACCGGATATCGGCATGGTGTTTTTGATGTCGGCCACATGGTTCGCGCAATTTTTTCTGGCCGGGCTTCCTTTGGCCTTGGTGGGTTTTTTCGTGATTCTTGGAATCGCGGGCCTGTTCGGCGCCTATTATGCTTTCCCGCATTTCTCTTCGCGCCTCGACCGCTTCCTGACGCATAGCGGCGACACCTATCAAACCGACCGCGCGCTCGACGCTTTCATGAACGGCGGCCTGTTCGGAACGGGCCCGGGCTCCGGCACCGTCAAAATGTCCATACCGGACGCGCATGCCGATTTCGTTTTCGCGGTCGCGGGCGAGGAGCTCGGCCTTGTCTGGTGTCTGTTGATCGTCGCCCTGTTTCTTTTCATTATCTTGCGCGGGCTTGCGCGGGCGCGGCATGAAAATAATATTTTTATTCTGCTTGCGATTAGCGGCCTTTTGATCGAATTTGGCCTTCAAGCGGCCATTAACCTTGGTTCGACCTTGCATCTTATTCCGGCCAAAGGCATGACGTTGCCTTTCATTTCCTACGGCGGATCGTCGCTCTGGGCACTGGCGCTGGAAATGGGTATGCTGCTGGCCTTGACGCGCAAGCGGTATGGGTTGGTGGAAGACTAGGTGTACGGGACAAGGGATACGGGGCACGGGATATGAGGTGGAGAATAATTTCTTAATCCCGTATCCCATACCCCATGTCCCGTATCCCTAATTGGAAAATCAAATGACAGAAGAAACAACAGCCCTCATCGTTCTCGCCGCCGGCGGCACCGGCGGGCATGTGTTTCCGGCCGAAGCGCTGGCACGTGAACTTTTGGGCCGCGGGTTGCGCGTTGCCTTGTTCACGGACAGGCGCGGCAACATGTTCGGCGGCAATCTTCCCGTGCCGGTGTACCGTATACGCGCCAACAGCCTCGGCAAGGGCCTGTTCGGCAACGTGCGCAGTTTGGTCGAAATGGGCCTGGGCGTACTGCAGGCGCTGCGCTTGCTGCGCAAGTTGCGCCCCGCCGCCGTTGTCGGCTTCGGCGGCTATCCTTCCGTGCCCCCCTTGTACGCCGCGGCGCGCCTGAATATTCCCATTATCCTGCACGAGCAGAATGCCGTGCTGGGCCGGGCCAACCGCGCCGCTATGGGCAAGGCCCGCCTGATCGCAACGTCGTTCCCGCACGTGGCCGGGCTTAAGGCCAACAACAACGTCCGCGTCGTTCACACCGGAAACCCAGTGCGTCCCGCGTTTGCCGCGCTTCGCGCCACGCCCTACGCCCCCGTAACGGACGACGGTCCTGTGCGCCTGCTTATTCTTGGCGGCAGCCTTGGCGCGCGCGTTTTCGGCCAAATCGTCCCGAAAGCCGTCGCCATCATGCCCGAGCACTTGCGGCACCGGCTGATTGTCGCGCAGCAATGCCGCGCCGAAGACAATGAAGTGACGCAGGCCGCCTATGCCGGAGCAGGCATCGAGGCGGAACTAACCCCCTTCTTCCGCGACGTTCCCGAACGCATGGCGCAGGCACATTTGGTTATAAGCCGTTCCGGCGGCGGCGCCGTGGCGGAGCTGACCGCCATTGGCCGCCCGGCAATTCTGGTGCCTTTTCCGCACGGCCACGCGGGCGAGCAGATCGCGAACGCCGAAGCTGTTGCCGAAGCGGGAGGCGCATGGCTTATCCCCGAACAGGCCTTTACGCCCGAGGCGCTCGCCGTACGGCTTGAAGCTCTGTTGACCCTGCCGAACAGCCTCGCAAAAGCCGCTGCCGCCGCGCGCGCGTGGGGCACGATGACGGCCGCCGACAATCTGGCGAATTGCGTCGAGGAAGTTATCGGCGCGTCACAGTCACACGCCGGCGCCAATAACGCCATGAACGCCCTTGCGGCCTATACCCACCTTCAGGACAAAGAAAGCGCATGATACGCCTTCACGATCCCCAAAACGGCGCGAGCGACAGCAGCCGTCCTTTCAGTTCCCTCGCCGTAGGCCTCATTCATTTCGTCGGCATCGGCGGCATCGGCATGAGCGGCATTGCCGAAATTCTACACACGCTCGGCTATAATGTGCAGGGCAGCGACATCGCCGACAACGCCAACGTCAGACGGCTGCGCGGGCGCGGCATCGACGTCAGGATCGGCCACAAGGCGGAAAACATGGAGGGCGCCAGCGTCGTCGTCATCTCCTCGGCGGTCAAACGCGACAATCCCGAAGTCGTGGCGGCCCGCGCCGCGCATCTTCCCGTCGTGCGCCGCGCGGAAATGCTGGGCGAACTTATGCGCCTCAAGAAATCGGTGGCCGTCGGCGGCACGCACGGAAAAACCACGACGACGTCGATGGTGGCCACGCTGTTCGACGCGGCAGGACTCGACCCCACCGTCATCAACGGCGGCATCATCAACGACTACGGCACCAATGCGCGTCTCGGGACCGGCGAATGGATGGTGGTGGAATCCGACGAATCCGACGGCAGCTTCACCAAGCTGCCCGCGACGATATGCATCGTCACGAACATGGATCCCGAGCATATGGATCATTACAAGGACTTCGCCGCCGTGCGGCAGGCCTACGATACCTTCGTCACCAACATTCCGTTTTACGGCTTCGCGGTTTTGTGCCTCGACCACCCCGAAGTGCAGGCTCTTATCGGCCGCATCGAAGACCGGCGCATCATCACCTACGGCTTTTCGCCGCAGGCCGACGTGCGCGCCCTTAATCTCAAGGCCTCGCCCGAGGGCATGAGCTTCGACGTCAGCTTCACCGACCGCCGGACCGACGCGACGAAAATCATCTCCGGCTTCGAAATGCCCGTCATCGGCCAGCACAACGTCCAGAACGCGTTGGCGGCGCTCACCGTTGCGTGGCAACTCGACTTCAACGAAAAGATCATGCGCGCGGGTCTCGCCAAGTTTAAGGGCGTGAAGCGGCGTTTTTCGCGCACGGGCGTCGTGAACGGCGTGACGATTGTCGACGACTACGGCCATCACCCGGTCGAAATCGCCGCGACGCTCAAGGCCGCGGCTCAGGCCAAGGGCGCTCAAGGCCGCGTAATCGCCGTGATGCAGCCGCACCGCTACACGCGCCTTTCAAGCCTGTTCACCGAGTTTTGCACCTGTTTCAACGACGCCGACACGGTGATCGTCGCCGACGTCTATCCGGCGGGCGAGAAGCCGATCGAAGGCGCGAACCGCGACGCACTTATCGAAGGCTTGCGCGCGCACGGCCACCGCGAAGTGCACGCCCTGCCCGATCCGAAAGACCTTGCGCCGATGATCGCCAAGCTGGCCGGGCCGGGGGATTACGTCATTTGCCTCGGCGCGGGCACGATTTCAGGCTGGGCCTACGCTTTACCGGGGGAGATGGAAGAAGCGCTGCGTACCGGCAACACAAAACCTGCGCCGAGCTAACGAATATCCGCCCCCGTTATACAAGCCTTCGGCATCTGCACCGTTTTTCTTCCCGGCTGGTCCAATATATAGGCGTTCATAAACGTCCGTTCTTCCATAATACTGAAAATTCTCGGATACCTCGCATTCTGGATGAGATAGCCGCGTGCGCCCACTTTGTTGCCGCCAATCCTGTCAGGAGAAATTTCTTTTATCTCAACGGCCTCGGTCATCTGGATGGCGCGAACCAAGTGTATCGACCTATAGCGGCCCGGATCTCCCGGGTCCTGTTCAAAATCCCAGGCTAGTTTAGAGATGATGGCATTATTACCCTTCTTATCTTTTAAAATGACGTCTCCGGGGAAAACAATCTCGACCCTGTCCTCGCCCCCAATTCTAACCACAACTTCATGACACATCATGTGCGCCGGCTCATCTCCTTTTTCCGGAGGAATAATACGAACCTTGTCCGCATCAAGAAACTGTTTCTGGCGGTATAAAGGCGCCTCGGAAAAATCAAAGTCCTTTGCGGATACCGGCAGGTAGCTTGTCATATTGATTTCCTTTACATCGCTGTATTTCCCAATGCATCTATGGTAACAACAAGCCGCAGAATGCGACAAACGCTATTTATGGTTAAAAATGACGGCCGCCGATAAAATCGAGGAAAACCTGCAAGGCCTGCGCGACGATTTTTCGCACGAAGGCTTGACGGCGCGTTTACCCGCCACGCGCGGGAAGATGATCCCGAACGCGCTGCTGGCCGATCAAACGTGGTTCCGCGTCGGCGGCCCTGCCGAGGTTCTCTACAAGCCGTCGGATGAAAACGACCTCGCCCATTTTCTCGCCCACTGCCCGCAGGATATTCCGATCACCATAATGGGCCTCGCCTCCAACACGCTTGTGCGCGACGGCGGCGTACCCGGCGTCGTTATCAAATTGAGCCCCGACTTCGCGCACATCAAGTTCGAGGACGGTGCCTTAAAGGCCGGAGCCGCGGCCGTCAATCTTAACGTGGCGCGCTCGGCGCAATCGGCGGGCCTCGCCGGGCTCGAGTTTCTTAGCGGCATCCCCGGCACAATTGGCGGAGGCCTGCGCATGAACGCGGGGGCCTACGGCAGCGAAATGAAGGACGTTGTGCGCAACGTCACGGCGCTCGACCGCGCAGGGCACAAGCACATTCTCCGCGCCGGACAGATGGGGTTCGCCTATCGCCATTGCGGCATCCCGTCCGACTGGGTTTTTCTGACCGCCGAGTTCGAAGGCGAGCCGGACGATCCCGCCGCGATCCTGAAGCGCATGCAGGACATTCAGAAAAAGCGCGCCGAAACGCAACCGACACACGAAAAGACGGGCGGCTCGACGTTCGCCAACCCCGATAACGATCCCGAAGGCCGCAAGGCATGGCAACTCATTCAGGAAGCGGGCTGCCGTGGGCTAAAGGTCGGCAAGGCCAAGGTCTCAGACAAGCATTGCAATTTCCTGATCAACACGGGCCTTGCCACGGCAGCCGACATCGAAAAGCTCGGCGAGGAAGTCCGCCGCCGCGTGAAAGAAAAAACCGGCATCGAATTGCGCTGGGAAATACAGAGGATCGGGGTGGGGAAAGATAAAACGGAGTGACACTGCTTAAGAACCGCCCGTTCTTCTCAAAGCAAATTCGCGGCAGTTCCGCTGAATTGAAGCGCCTTTTTCGCCATTACGTCTATGACAAAGCAAAAGAGCTTCCATTTTTTTTGAGAAAGACGCTCGGCTGGCGAGCCGCAAAATTCCGGTGACCTTTTCTTCGCCCTATCTTCCCGATTGAGTTTGCGATCCAGGCGGATCAGTTCCCGGGCCCCTGCCTTCGCGGAGAAAATTTCCTTTGCAGCCGCTCTCCACATTTGCTCGCGGTCGATCATATAAAACTCTTCAACGTCAAGACAACGGCGCATAATCTCTTTTGCTGCCATGTTCCATGCTGTCCGGAATAATTTATCCTGCTCGCGCACACAAACGAGACGGTAGGCCGTTTCGATGGCGTGTAGCTTGAAAAGTTTTCTTATTTCGAGGATTGAGCCGTCGTTGACGATTTCAATGTCTTTGTTCTTCGCAAGGCCCGTTATCAAATCTACGGTTTCCTGCCCCATGCGCATAAACTCGGTGTCGAAGAAAATGCGGTTCCTGTCCGCGCCGCAAACCGAGGTTGTAACCTCGCCATATAATCCATCCACGAAATACATGGAACTGTGTCGCATGATGCGGTCGGCTTCATTGTTCGCGTAATTGGCAGATAGTCCTTTCTGTTTGAAGGCTTTTTTCAAATATTCATAGACGTTCAAGCCGATGCCGTCGACGTTACCCAAGACCCGATGCCAGATATTCGTATCATCAATAAGGATGGCCCCGAATATCGGTGCCAGAAATTTGGCGTTGGCATAATTGCCGTGTATGCTTTTGACATAATTGAGGATGTTTTTCCCTTTTTCGTGAATTTCGTAACGGGGGCCCGTGAAAAGGTGAGCGCGACCGAAGTACGGCCAAGCCGCCGTTCCATCGGCCCTGATGACAGCATCGACCGATTCAATAATATCGTTGCCGGAAAGCCATTTATAGGCCATCGCCCCATCTCCTCGCGCAGAAAACAGGACGATTAAGGTATCAGGCCAGCAGCTTTTAGCTCGCGGCGGCTGCGTTCACTGTCGGCTTCCAGAATGTCTCTGAGCCGAGCCACGTCCGCTTCATTGGCGCGCCCTCCCAAAGGGCCTTCCTTGGAACTTTTGATCACGATCGATTCATCCGGATCACGCAGAGGATCAGCTTTCGCAGCCAGAATGGCCTGATGTTCTTTCGGAAAAACGGTGGCGTTTTTGTAATCGTAAGTATTGTCGCCTTTGAGTCTAAGCCGGATGAGCTGGCCATCAGGCAACGAATAGACATCAGCCTCAGGCCGACCAGCCTCAAAGCCCCCTTCTTCCGCATCGATGGTCACTACGGGTTGCAGTGCCGGAGGACTTAATTTTATGCTGTCAAAACCTGTCACGTCGCTCTCGCTCTTCAAACTCCACAGCAAATCATGGTAGCGATCTTGAGTGGAGGATAAGATGTCCAGAATATCCGTGTTCAACATAGCGGCCCTCCTATGGCTTTTCAAAATGGTTTCACTAAAATTAACCAAGACTTCGACTGCACAATATTGCAGCTTGGATGAACCATTTTATCAGACGGCAAATACTTTCCTTCGTAAAATCAATGGTTTACAAATGGTTAATCTGCCCATAAACGGCAAGAACTTGCCATTTATGGGTAATTTGAATATTTTTTTGCAGATTTAATAAGATTGAACAAAAAAATGTTCTCGCCTCTAAGCTAAGATTTCATTCCTTTAGGAGAATCGGTTCATGCGTATAGCGGTCATCTGCGGCGGGCCATCGGCGGAGCGGGGCATATCCCTGAACTCGGCGCGGTCGCTGCTCGACCATTTGTCGCCGCTCGGGTGGGACATCGCGCCCATCTATTGCGACACGCAGAAGAATTTCTATCTGCTTTCGCCCGCCCAGCTTTACTCGAACACGCCTTCGGACTTCGACTTCAAGCTCCGCCACACGGCCCAACCCCTTACGCGGAAAGGCTTTCTGGACGCCTGCCGCACGGCCGATCTTGTGTTTCCCGCCATTCACGGCGCGTTCGGCGAAGACGGCGAACTCCAGGCCCTTCTTGAGCAGAATGATATTCCCTTCGTCGGCTCCTCTTCGGAAACGTGCGCCAACATGTTCGACAAGGCTCGCGCCAACGCGCATCTGGCCCGGCATGGCTTTGCCACCCTGCCCCATTGCCGCGTAAGCAAGGACGAAGACCCCGCCGTCATGAAAGCCAGGATCGAGGCTTTTTTTGCCGAACACCGCCTCGACAAGGCCGTGGTCAAGCCGACGGCGGGCGGATCGAGCCTCGGCATCGCCACCGTCGCCACGCCGGAAGAAGCGTTCGACAAAACGTTGCAGCTCGTAACCTCGGGGCGCGACAACGCGGCGATGATCGAGCCGTATTGCGACGGCAAGGAGTTTACCGTCGTCACGATGCAGGGGCCGGACGGCAAGCCCGTCGCCCTGATCCCGAGCGAAATCGAACTTTCCGACGACACCGCGTCGATCTTCAGCTTTCGCCACAAATACCTGCCGACGTGCCGCGTGGCCTACCACTGCCCGCCGCGCTTTCCCGACGACATCATCGCCAGCATCCAGCGCGCCGCCGAGGTTCTGTTCTTCTTTTTCGATATGCGCGATTTCGCCCGTCTCGACGGCTGGTGGTTGAAGAACGGCAACATCGTTTTCTCGGATTTTAATCCGATCTCCGGCATGGAGCAGAACAGCTTTTTGTTCCATCAGGGCGCGCGGCTTGGCCTGACTCACGGTGGCATGCTGCGGCACGTCGTGGCCAACGCGGCGAAGCGCTACGGCATTCCCATAAGCGAAACCCCGCCCGCCAAGCGTCCCGATGCGCGAAAAGTTTGCGTTTTGCTGGGCGGAACGACGGCGGAACGCCAGGTCTCGCTCATGTCCGGCACGAACGTGTGGCTTAAGCTCTTGCATTCCCCTTTCTATAAGCCGGAGCCTTACCTTTTGACGGCGAATAGAGAAGTCTGGCGTTTGCCGTACGGTTATACGCTGAGCCATACGGTTGATGAAATCCTTTACCACTGCGCCGAAGCCGATCATCTCGCCGCAAGGCTGGCTGCCCTCGTGCCGCCGCTCCGCCAACGGCTCGGTTTGCCGCCTTTGACGGCATGCGGCGATTTCTTGCCGCAACGCATGACCTTCGAAGCTTTTTGCAAAAAGGCGGAAGACGACGATGCCTTCGTCTTCCTCGGCCTGCACGGCGGCGAAGGCGAAGACGGCACGATACAGGCGCTCCTCGACCGTTGCGCCCTACCCTACAACGGCTCGGGCGAATCCGCGTCGCGGCTGTGCATGGACAAAAAAGCGACCGGCGACGTCATACAGTCGCTCGGCGATCCGCTCTTGATCCCGGCGCCCAAGGTCACGCTGGATATGCGCGCGTTCCGGCCTGAAGCGGCCTGGAGCGAAGCCTTTTGGGAAGAAGCCTGCGGCAAACTGCGATCCCGCGATTTGCTCGTCAAACCCGCCGCCGACGGCTGTTCGGCTGGAGTCGTGAGGCTCCAGTCCGCCCAAGACCTCGCCATCTACCTTCAGGCGCTCGCCGATGGGCAGACCATGCTACTGCCCGGCACGATGTCCCAGCAATCCGGCATCCTTGAATTGCCGGCCGCGGCTGAAACGCTATTGTTTGAACCCTTCATCGTGACCGACGGCATCCGCATCAAGGATCTGGAGATCGTCTACAACCGGAAAACCGGCTGGATCGAGCTGACGGTCGGCGTTTTGGAACACGGCGGCGCGTATCATGCGCTTTTGCCGAGCATCACCGTGGCGCAAGGCGACGTATTGTCGCTGGAGGAAAAGTTCCAGGGCGGCACAGGGGTCAACCTTACGCCGCCTCCCGCCTCCATCATGCAGCCGGAGCAGATCGAACTGATCCGCGCTAAAATCGAAAAAGCGGCCGGGGCGCTTGGCATCGAAGGCTATGCGCGCCTCGATATCTTCTTCAACGTTCTGAACAATCAAACCCTGCTGATCGAGGCGAACTCGCTGCCGGGTCTAACGGCGTCCACCGTGATTTTTCATCAAGCGCTGGCCGAAACCCCGCCGCTCGCGCCGCGCGCCTTTCTCGAAAAGATCATCGCCTACGGTCTTGAGCGCCATCATAACCGAAAGGCGTCTTCAACAGTCCGTGCAAGGAGCGCCGCGTCGTGATGCTCGATTTTGAGGTATCCTCATGGCGCGCATGAAGCCTCTGCGCGGGAGCGTAAGACAAAATACCCTGTTGCGGCAGCGCCCGCCGCAACGCGGCTTTTTTTATAAAGCGCGTCTCGCGCTTATTACGGGTTTGGCAGGCCTTCTGTTTGTCGCAGGTCTTTGGTTCTGGCTGAGCGGCGGGCCGGCGCGGCTGATGCGGCAATTTTCGCAAACCGCAATTCATGCCAGCCAGAAGGCTCAATTCGCCATCGGCGACATTCTTGTCGAGGGGCGGCATCACACCGAAAAAGAGGAATTGCTTGCCGCGCTCGGCGTCAATCTGGGGGATCCCGTTTTCGCCTTCGATCCCGTGGAAGCGCTTGCGAAGATACGGGAATTGCCCTGGGTGAATGACGCCGTTGTCGAGCGCCGCTTGCCCGACACGATTTACGTGAGTTTGAAGGAGCGCGAACCTCTGGCGCGCTGGCAACACAACAACAAAACGGTCGTGATCGACCGCGAGGGCAAGGAGCTCCCCGACGCCAGCCTCGAAGCCTTTGCCGGTCTTCCTCTCGTCGTGGGCAGCGACGCGCCGTCCCAGACCGAAGCCTTGCTGACGGCTCTTAAGGATTTTCCGGCCGTATCGAAACTTATGAAGGCCGCCGTCCGGGTCGGCGAGCGCCGCTGGAACCTTTATCTGCAGGCGACGCCGCAACGCGAAGTCATCGTACGGTTCCCCGAGGACGGTTTGGCGGCGGAATTAAAAAGGCTGGATAAATTGATCCGGGAAGAAAAAATACTGGAGCGCAACGCGGAAAGCCTTGATTTACGCTTCTCCGGCCGCTTAATTCTTGATCCGGCCAAGGCGGCGGCGCCCGGCCAACCAGAGGAGTCCCGTCCATGAAAAGCCTGACGCAATGGCTCTTTAGCAAGCCAAGCTCCGTTCAGGGCGACGTTATCGCCGTGTTGGACATCGGCTCCAGCAAGATCGCCTGCTTTATCGCGCGCGCCGACGAGAACGGGCTGCCGCGCGTCATCGGCATCGGGCATCAGCTGGCGGAAGGGGTGCGCGGCGGCCTTGTCGCCGATATGGAAGCGGTGCGCCGCGCCGTAACGGCGGCTGTGGCCACGGCCGAGCAAATGGCGGGCGAAACCATCGAGCGCGTGATCGTCAACGTCGCCGGGCCGCTTCTTCTCTCCAAAACGGTGGGGGTCGAACTTCCGGCCGGCGGCCGCGAAATAACGTCCACCGATTTCGACCGCCTGCTCGCCCAGGGGCAAACGATGGCGCCGGGCGACGCGCAAGGCAACATGCAGGAGTTGATCCACACCATTCCGGTCAGCCACACGCTCGACGGCCAGAAAGGCATTCGCGACCCGCTCGGCATGACGGGCAACATTTTGCAAAGCCAGATTCATCTCGTTTCGGCGGCGTTCGGCCCCGTGCGCACGCTCATTACCACGGTGGCGCGCTGCCATCTGGAAGTCGAAAGGCTTGTGGCCGCGCCCTACGCCAGCGGGCTGGCCTGCCTCGTCGAGGACGAGATGGACCTTGGCAGCACGATCATCGATATCGGCGCGGGCACGACTTCCATCGGAATCTTCTTTGACGGAAACATGGTCTTCGCCGACGGCATCGCCGTGGGCGGCGCGCATATCACGAACGACATCGCGCGCGGCATGACCACCTCTCTCAACAACGCCGAAAGGCTCAAAACGCTTTACGGCAGTTCCATTTCGGTGGCGATGGACGACCGCGAAATCATCGACGTGCCGCAGGTCGGCGAGGAAGCGCCGGAGCACGCCAACCACGTGCCGAAATCGCATCTCATCCGCATCATCCAGCCGCGCCTCGAAGAGATTTTCGAACTTGTGCGCCGGAGGCTCGAAAACAGCGGTCTCAACGATATGGCCGGGCGCCGCGTTGTATTAACGGGCGGAACGAGCCAGCTGCCCGGGATCCGCGACGTGGCCCAGCGCGTGCTGGACAAACAGGTGCGGCTGGGACGCCCCTTGCGGATTACGCGCCCTGCCCGCGATGCTTCCGCCGACACCTATGGACCGAGGGCAGGATCGCAGGGAGACTCCATATCGACGGGCCTTGCCGAATCCACATCCGGCCCCGCCTTTGCAACCACGGCCGGGCTGCTCGCTATCGCCATGCAACCCGAACTCGCCGCCGCGCCCGGTTTCGCGGACGCCGGAGGCGGCGGCATGTTCGGCCGCCTCGGCCAATGGGTCCGGCAGAATTTGTGAGGCAACATCAAACATATGAATCACCGTCTTCTCTATTGAATAGCCTATGAAAGTAATTATTTTAAAGACTTAATTAACTCCAAAATGCTATATTCATGATGAAATCAAATCGATATTGAAACCTGTAATTTCATGTAGTGAATATCATTATCGTAGGAGCGATTATGGCGGCCCATCAGATTAATGGCTTTCGTGTTTGCGCTGGAGCGCACCAAGGTCCCCGCCCACATCATGAAGACAGAAGTTTCTATGTTCCTGGCAATTTGAAAAATTCCAGAGAGGCGAAGTTATTTCTGTCTGAGTGCTTTTCCAAAGCCGCTGACCAAACAAAGAATTATGAATCCGGCACAACCGCATCGGTAGCAGTTTTCACGCCTGACGGGCATTTAACGGTTGCCCATGTCGGCGACAGTCCGGTTATGCTTTTTGAACGTAATAAACAGACGGAAGAAATCCGTGGATTTGATTGGGCCGCTCCTCATAATCTTGCAAATCCCGATGAATGCAAACGCCTCGATGAGCTAATTAACCCGGAAAGCAGGGCTCTAACGCGTGATCTTGGAGCCAGGAATTGGAGGCTCGCTCATACTCCGGAAATCAAAATTTTTGATCTGAATGCCCTGGATCGCAAAAATAATGACTATTTTCTTTGCATAGGCTCCGACGGCGTACACCGAAAGGGAATGGAAACAGCTGAGGCGCATGCCCGCCATAATTTAGGTGACCGGTTTGGAACGGTCGAATATATTTGTGATAGAATGCTGACAATGAAGGGGGCTTCAGACAACGCAACAGCTATAGTTGTGAAAATACCCGAACACATCAAGTCTGGACTGGCGTTGGGCGTCTGCGACGGCCATAACGGATCAGGAAATGCGGCAGAGTATGTCAATAATTATTTTGCGCAATCCCTCATTTCAACTCCTGATTTCAGACCCGAAGTAAAAAACATAAAGAATGGAGCAACTCCTGCATCGTTAACGACAATGATAAGCGATGCGATGGTTCAACCAAAAGGATTTTGGTATGAACCCACATCGAAATCAACAGGCATGGGGCAAAATGGAAATGAAGTGGCCATGTTTGGAGGAGAATTAAGACAGCTCCGACAAATGAAAACCCTGCTTAGAGAACAGGGCATCAAATCAGCCATAGAAGATGGTTCTAGTGGATTTTCCAGGGGATTGCGCATTAGGTCCGGTTCTATGCAAGCTTTCAAAAAATTGATGGATGCTCTCGCAACAGGTGAAAGTAACGCCAACAGTTCACGGAGACCGCCTCAGGCGTCTCCTTATCTTTCGCCAGGTTTCGGCGGCAATGTTCCGCACGGCAAGAATTTAAGAAGACTGAAATTCTAACCGGCGGAACTTTTCAAAACCTTAACTTCCTCATTCTCGCCACAGCCTCGGCAATCCGTTCTTTAGAAACCGAGAGGGCGAAACGCACATAGCCTTCGCCGGGTTCGCCAAAGCCGCTTCCGGGCGTCGTGACGATCCCCGCCTCGCGCAGCAAAAGCGCCGTGAACTCTTTCGACGTCATGCCTTTGGGCGCGGGACACCACACATAGAACGTCGCCCTTGGCATTTCCGCCTCCAGCCCCATCCCCCTCAGGCCGTCAACGAGGACATGCGCCCTTTTTTCGTAAATGCCCTGCATTTCGGTCACGCACGACTGGTCGTCCTCAATCGCCGTGATGCCCGCGTACTGGACGGCGTTGAACGCGCCGGAGTCGATGTTGCTTTTTACCTGCCCCAGCCCGGCGATCATCTCCGCATTGCCCACGGCGAACCCGAGCCTCCATCCGGTCATGTTGTAGGTCTTGGAAAGCGAATGGAACTCGATGCCCACCTCTTTCGCCCCCGGCACCTCGAGAAAACTCATCGGACGGTAACCTCCGAGCCCCATCTCGGTATAGGCGGCGTCGTGGCAGATCATGACATTGTGTTTGTTCGCGAACGAGACAACCTTCTCGAAGAAATCGCGCTCCGCCACGGCGCCGGTCGGGTTGTTCGGATAGTTGATGAACATCGCTTTGGCCCGCCGCGCCACCTCGGCCGGAATCGCATCCAGATCAGGCAGAAAGCGGTTCTCTTTCACGAGCGGCATGAAGTACGATTCGCCGCCCGCGAACATCGTGGCGATGTGATACACCGGGTACGCAGGCGTCGGCACCAGAGCGAGATCGCCGGGATTGATGAACGCCAGAGGAAAATGGGCGATACCCTCCTTCGAGCCGATCAGCGTCAGGACTTCGCGGGCCGGATCGAGATTTACGCTGAAGCGGCGCTTGTACCATCGCGCGACGCTTGCGCGGAACTCGCCGGTGCCCGAATAGGAAGGATACTGATGGTTCACAGGATCTTCGGCGGCTTTCTTGAGGCTTTCGATGATATGCTTTGGCGTCGGAAGGTCGGGATCGCCCACACCGAAACTGATGACGTCGACGCCCTTGGCGGCGACCTCCGCCTTCAGGCGGTCGATTTCCTGAAAGAGATAGGGCGGAAGGCATTTCAGGCGCTCGGCTTTTTCAATGATCATAAAGTCCTCGTCGGCGTGGTTCGTAATGGTGAAAACTTGCACCAACCCCCGGAAAAATCAATTGAATGAAATCCCCGGTTTCTCTTTCGTGATTAACAAAAAAATCCCTCTTTGCGCTGGACAATCGGGTTTAAGCCCCTAAAGTGAATGCGGCCCTTGGCCTGACGTGAAGACAGGGCCGATTTAAGCAAGAGGTTTTCATGAAGCCGCCACATGTTCTCTTTTTCGCCTGTTTAGCCTCGGCCGCCCTTCTGCCGCTTGCGGCGGCGCACGCCGGTGCGACCGGCCCGGCGGACATCCCGGTTTCTTCCGCCTCCGTCCACGTCCCGCTTTCAAACCTCTACGCCATAACGCTGATCGATCCCGCGAGCATGTCGCAGGAGACGTGGAGGCCGTGGCCGTGGTGGAGCAATGATAACGACAAGGTCGATCTGACGGCACCGCAGCCGAATGCAGTTCAGAACATTGCCCCCCTCCCCCAAACCCCGCAGCCTATGGCAACGGATTATGCCGGACAGCAAGACGTTATGCCCCCCATGCAGAGGCAACCGGCCCTGGACGTCAGCCCCGCCCCCTTGTCCAACGCGCAAGCCGCCGCGCCGCAACCGCCGACTTTCAGAGACCGCGCCTCGGTTTATGTCAACGACATGTTTGTCAATCCGGATGACAAGTCGCAGCAGGATCCCAATATGCCCCGCACGACGGCCGTTGCCGGCTACCAGCCGGATTCGCAGCCTGCCCAGTCTATTTACGCGCCGGCCGTACCTTTGGACACCTCGAAGGGCAAGCCTACATTCCGCAAACGGATGGAGAACTGGTTCGACAACCTGTTTGCAATGCCCGGCGACAACACCGCAGGCCGTTCCGATCTGCCGCGCACGGCCGCACAGACCAATCGCCCCCGGACATTCCACTGATTCCGGATAAAAATAAGGGTTATTCCTTATCGTTTCGCAACCGTGATGTCACGGCCGTGTTTTTCTGGTAGTATAATAGCCTCCCATTTCACGCGAGGAGGTTTGTCATGCAATTGTTCTCTCGCCTTATCCTCTTTTCGCTTCTTCTGGCCTCCCCGTTTTCGCCCGTCCTGGCGGCCAGCACTGATCTTGCAAACTTACCAAGCGGCCTCTACGTTCTCGATCCCGCGCATTCCAGTATCGTATTTCGCGTTTCGCACTTGGGCACGTCCTATTACACGGGCCGGTTCGACACCTTCCGCGCGACGCTCGACTTTGACAGCCAGCATCCCGAGAACAGCAAGCTTATTGCCATAATTGATTCCGGCAGCATCGACACGCATGACACGGGTCTGGAAGCACAGCTGAAGGACGAAAGAAATCTCAACGCCGGCCGCTTTCCGCGCATAAACTTTGTAGCCTTCCATACGAGACGCACCGGCCCCGCAACCGGGTGTGTCGAAGGCAACCTGACTATGCTCGGGGTCGCTCAACCCGTGATTATGAACGTCACCTTCAACGGCTGGACGGAGCACTTCATCAAAAAAACCCCGGTCTTGGGCTTCAGCGCCACGGGGACGCTCAAGCGTTCTTCGTTCGGCTACACGAATCTTTTGCCTTCCATCGGCGACAATGTCACATTCGAGATACAGGCCGAGTTCGATAAAAGATGACGTCTTGAAGATTCACATATGCCGCCCGAAACCGTATCATCGAAATCCGCGTACGATCCCGTTGCCAAAACCTTTCACTGGCTGACGGCCTTGGCCGTTCTTGCCATGCTGGCC
Organism: Alphaproteobacteria bacterium; assembly: GCA_028716765.1. The sequence goes on from JAQUPC010000003.1 coordinate 20,391, forward strand.
ATCGGCTGGACGATGGCCGATGGCGGGTTGAATCCTCTCCTGTTCCATTGGCACAAATCCATCGGTATCACGATACTTGCGCTAATCCTGCTGCGTCTGGCATGGCGGTTGATAAGCCCGCCGCCTCCTTTGCCGACCCCTATGCCAAACTGGCAACGCACCACGGCCATTACGACCCATAGGGCGCTTTACCTGCTGCTGATCGTTATGCCTTTGACGGGCTGGATGATCGTCACATGCTTCGGCGGCACGACGCTTCTTTACGGCATGATCCCGTTGCCTGATCTGCCCCTGCTTTCGGAACTCTCAAACAAAGCGGACATCGGGGAACAGCTTGAGGAAGTTCATGAGTCTCTCGCCATGATTCTGGCAGGGCTCTTGACCCTGCATATCGGCGCGGCGCTCAAGCATCACTTCATCGATCGCGACGATGTTCTCCTGCGCATGAGCCCGGGTTTTTTAAGCCAGTCCTTGCGAAAAATCAGGGGAGAAACATAGGTTCTCAACCGGAGCCGCTTTTCGCGCCAAGGTTGTGGAAGCATGTAAACGATTTTTTTGCAATATGTTGGTTTTCAATATGTTAGTCTTAATATCCTTGTTCGAACGTTAACGAAATACTTTTGAACAAAACGTGAACATGTCATTGACTTTTTGGGGGGCAAAAGGCTAGCCTCAAGGTGCCTAGAGTAGAGCAAGGCGGGCCTTTGACCTCGGCCCGCCTCAGGCATTGGGAGCCAGGGGTCGAACGTTGCGGTGCGAGGCATCCAGCGTTTTGCCTCTGGCCCGATGACCCTTTGAAAAACTTTCCCATCACACCGAATCGGTTTTGCAAAAGCCGCCTTGCCTGCGAAGGCCAGCTTTCATCTCTTGTCTTGTACGTTCGCGCATAAGTTCCTGATTTATCGCTGGAGAATCGCCGTGAACCTCGGCCCTGCTTGCGCGGGGATGCCTTATAGTCTTGGCGTTCGAATCTGATAAGGTTAAGCATGTCTTCCAAACGCCGCATCTTCAGCCGCCGCCGCTTTCCCCTTCCCTCTTTGCTGCTTGGCCTGGCCGTCGTGTTGGGCGGCCTGTGGTTCGTAACGTCGGCCCACTTTCATAAGCAGATTGACGCATGGATCGCGGCGGAGCGCGCCTCGGGAAACCAGATCAGCTACGACGACAGCCGCAAAGGCGGATCACCAATCGCCGTGACGCAGAGCTTCCGCAATCTGCGCTGGCAAAACGGAAAAGGCGCGTCGCTTCACGCCAATAACGTGACTGTATCCATGCGGCCATGGAATTGGCTCGCTTTCGATATAACAATGCAGCATGGCGCCGATGCGATGCTGCCCCTGCCCGATGCCCGCCAGCCTCTTGCGATGCATAGCGATAACGTTTCCCTTCACGTTGCCGCTCCGTTCGTTGCGCCGAAAAATCACAAAGACGTTGGCTTGAGCCTTTCGGGAAAAGCCGAAGGGCTTGCCGTAAAAACCGGAAAGCCCCTGCCGTTCGGCGACACGATTGCATCGGCTGAAATCGCGCTGCGCGTGATGGGCTCGCCGCCCGGCTTTGGCAATAAGGATTCCGTGGCCGCATGGAACGCCGACAGCGGCGTTATAGAGGTTGACGCATTCAACCTCAACTGGGGGCCACTCGATCTTGCCATGAACGGAACGCTGGCGCTCAACAACGCCTTGCAGCCGGAAGGGGCTTTTTCCGGGCAGATCGGCGATCGCGAAGCCGTCGTGAAGGCCCTGGCCGACGCGAAGTGGATCGCCAAAAATGAAGCCGGACTGTTGAACGCAACGCTCAACCTGCTTCCCAAGTCCTCGGGTCCGAACGGCAAGAGCGGCGAAACCTTGCCGCTCGCAATACAATCGGGCGGCCTCTTCCTCGGCCCTGTGCGAGTCCTTACCCTCCCGCCGATGACGTGGAAATAAATGCCCACTTATGGTTAACGCTATTTTGCTTTACTTTCAATCGAACCGGCTGTTAGTGATATTTTGTTATTTTAAGGAAAGGAATTTCATATGTTATCGCAAGAAAACGCCGAAGCATTACACCATGCTGTGGAAACCCATCGTCTTCTATCAGAAATCTGCGCCGTGCAACTCAGCAAGGGGATGTTTATAAATCGCGATCCGAATGCGGCCGGTTTTTATGTCCAATCCACAGATTACATACGGTTTCCTGTCCAAGACAGAACCTACGAGCTGAGCATTCATGCCGGCAACAAAGCGGGTTCGGTTGAGCGCCTGCTGGACATTATGCGGCTACTCGACAATGCCGGCATCAACATTCAGGAAGACGAAGCGCACCTGCAAAACAAGCTGCAATGCATTAAAGACGGCGCCGTCGATGACCGGGCTCAACTGAGTGCAATGGAATTGATCCCTGGACGCAAGCTTCGTTTAATACATGTTACGAATGCTAATCAAAGTAATAAGGATAGATACTCGGTAATTTACTTCACGCTTTTTCCCTCCGCGGAATGTGTCGGGAAATTGAAAACGAGCCTTGCCGATGCCGTCAACAACAAAGCCCGCGCCTATCTGTTGGAGAAAGCCGAAGAAGCTACAAAAGAAGTCGAAGGCATGATGAAGAAAGTGCTTGAGCCGGAAGAAGTTCTCCGAAACATGGGACGCGTACGGTCATCTCTTGCCGCCGGTCCGGCCCTGTAATCGAGCCTGTTCCCCGGCCCGGTGTGGATTATGGCGATCCCAAAGGTCTCTTGGACGGGTAATTAAAGTTTTTTGCGAACGTAAAATAAAAAATAGAAATCAGGCCTACTCCCCAAACCGCCCGCCGCCGACGTTGCGGCGGATGGCACGGCTTTTGGCGAAGCGTTCTTCGAGCGCCGCGCCGTCGCTTTTGGCCACTTCCACTTCCAGCGCCGCAAGGTCTTTCTTGAAACGCTGCAGGATTTCCAGAACCGCATCGCGATTGTTGAGAAAGATATCGCGCCACATAACGGGGTCGCTGGCCGCGACGCGCGTAAAATCGCGGAACGAACTTCCGGCAAAGCGGATAACGTCCTGATCGAGATCTTGCGCAAGATCGTCCGCCGTCCTCACGGCGGTAAAGGCCGCCAAATGCGGGAGGTGCGAGGTCATGGCCAGAACGCGGTCGTGATGCGCGGGCTCCATGATCTCGACTTTCGCCCCGCAGCCTTTCCAAAGCGCCGCGATCTTGTTAAGCGCCGCTTCGCCGGTTTCGGGAAGCGGCGTAAGAATGACCCAGCGGTCCTGGAACAATTCGGCAAAGCCGGCCTCGGGGCCGGAGTTTTCCGTTCCGGCTATCGGATGGCCCGGAACAAAATGCGCCGCCGCGGGAAGGTGGGGCAAAACGGCCTGCATCACTGCCCGCTTGACCGACCCGACGTCGGTAACGATGCATCCCTTGGCCAAATGCGGTGCGATTTCGGCCATTACCGCCCCCATCGCGCCCACGGGCAACGCAAGGATGACGAGATCGGCGCCTTTTACCGCCGCGATATTGTCTTCAAGGGCTTCGTCCACCAACTCCAGTTCCAAAGCCATTTTGACGTGCAAGGGGTTGGCGTCGCCGCAAACGACCGTCCTTGCCAGCCCCTTCTGGCGCATGGCAAGCGCAAGCGACGAACCGATCAGCCCGATGCCGATAATCGCCACGCGATCGAAAAGGGAGTTCGATGAGGACACGGTTTCTTCCGGTGGCGGGAAATGCCTTTTAGCTTACCGTCTTCCGCCTTTCAGCGGAACGGCATAACCGCCCATAGGTGCCAGATGCTGCATGCGGCTGCCCAGCATGGCCCGCAAACGCGACAAGCGCGTGTCGTTGCGCCCGACGTAGCCGTCGACCTCGGCAAGGAAAAGCGTCGGCGCCGAACCGCCGCGCCCGGTTGTCTGCGCCAGAAGATGCCGGACCTTATAACCGGCCTTGCCGAGCAAACGGCGCATCTCCATCTCGGGCACATGCACGCACTGCAGAGAGAGGAAGCTGCGATCGTCGCCGGTAAGTTCCGGGTAAAGCCTGCCGATGACAAGCCCGGTCGGCAAAGACTGGCGGGCATTTGAACGCCCCGGCTTCAGCGTATCGAACGGCAGAATGGCAAAGACGGTGAGCACGTTCGCCTTGTCGCCGGCCAGAAGCGGCCACCACGAATCCTTATCGCCCTGCGCGGGGGGCGGAACGACGGCCAGCGTCGCCTTGTTGGTCTGCACGGCCTTAATGGCGGCGACGGCCGACGGCATTTCCAAAAGCGGCGTGAACGCGCCGAAATGGTCGCGCGAGGCGTCCCAAAGATCCGAACCCTTGTCCGGCGCATAAACGGCTACCTTAAAGACGCCTTCCAGCAACGTGAACGCGGAAATTATTTCGCGCCAAAGCCGCCCTATAAGACCTTCCGGCAACTTGCCCTGAGGACGGCCCATGAGGGCGCGCAGCATCTGGGCTTCGCGGCCCGGACGGATAAAAATATGTTGCTTGCCTTTGTGCTTGCGCACCCGGTCGATGATTTCGGCGCGTTCCAGCAACAAGCTGTGCAGCGCGCTGTCGATCTGATCGATCTGGGCGCGCAGATCAGCCAAAGCTTGCTTATTTGGGTCTACAGCAGGTTTAACAGCATGTTTAACGGACATGGCACTCTTTCATCTTAATATTTACAACGGGTTAGCTTGCTAACCTAGCGCAAAAGCTGCCAAAAGCCAAACGGGATTATTTTTTAGCTCCTTCCCGCCGGAACAGGCCCCGAAGAAACGGGAAAAGGCATCGGTAAGACCAGGCGGCGGCGGGCCACACAGGATTTCGTCAGGATCGGCACATAAACCTGTTTACTGGCCTCCATAAGAAGGAGGCCCCCGCATCCCGGAAATAGCCATCCCCCCGCTCGTTCCGCAAAATCCGCGACGGCCAGAGCCAAACGCGCCTGCAGGGGCGGCGCGAATAAGGCATGTTGCATGCGTTCGACAAGAAATCCTTGGTTTCGAAGCGCGATTTTGAGCTGGGACGCCGAATAGGGCTGCCCGGTTCCGAACGGTGTGCTGTCGCTATGCGCCCACAGGCCGCGCCGGTTGGGCACGATAATCAATGCGCGCCCGTTGCCTTTCAAAACCCGCCATACCTCGCGCAAAACCGCCTCGGGCTCGCAGGCCGTTTCCAGCGTATGCATCAGGATGGCTCTATCGACCGACTCGTCCGGCAACGGCAAATCCGCAACGGCCGTAAGGCAGGCCATATTTGGGCCTTCCCGGGGCCAATAAGCCACCCCCTGCTCGTCCGGCATCATGACGATCAAAGACCCGGCCTCTTCCAGCCACGGACGCAGCAACGGGGTCGCATAACCCATCGCCAAGAGCGTCTCGCCCCGCACGTCCGGCCAGAAACGCTTGATTCGCGCGCGCAGCAAACGGCGGGCCATCCGCCCTAGCGGATTAATGTAAAATTCGCGCAAATCAACGACATCGAGGCTCATTAACCTCATATTAGCATGATTTCGTCATTTTAGGGCTATGGGATTCTCAGTCGAGCTTCTTCCGGCTTCAGCCGACAATTACATCTATATGATCAGCGACGTGGCGCTTGGTCTTGCGATGGTGATCGACCCCGGCGACGCGGACGTGGTGCTGCGCACGTTGCGCAAGAAGGATTTGCACCTCGCCCTGATCCTCAACACCCACCATCACCACGATCATACCGGCGGCAACGCCAAGCTTCAGCATGAATACGGCGCTCCGGTTATCGGCCCCGCCAAGGAAGAGCATCGCATCGGCGGCTTGTCGCGCGGCGTGGACGACGGAGCCGTCGTCACGTTTTCGGATTTTCGCGGCCACGTCATCGAAACGCCGGGCCATACCGCCGGGCATATCGCCTATTATTTTCCGTCGCTAAAAGCCCTGTTCAGCGGCGATTGCCTTTTCTCGCTCGGCTGCGGCCGTTTGTTCGAAGGCACGCCGGCCGAGTTGTGGCATTCGCTGACAAAGCTGCGCTCGCTTCCCGACGACCCGCTGGTCTACGCGGGCCACGAATATACGGAACGCAATAGCCAGTTCGCCCTTCTTCTGGACAAGAACAACGCCGACCTGAAACTCCGCGCGAATGAAGTCGCCGCCCTCAGGAAAAAAGGCGAACCTTCGCTGCCCTCGGTGTTAGGCGCGGAGAAAATAACCAACCCGTTTTTGCGTGTGGACAGCTCCGCGTTTCAGGCCACGCTGGCCAAAAACGGCTTTCCGGTTGACGGCGCCGATCCCGCCGCCATCTTCGGCGCCCTGCGCTCGGCAAAAGACAGGTTCGAAGGGCGATAGGATTTTTACTCTTCTCCCGCTTCCCTTCGCGCTAGATGCTGTTGCCATAGCGTGAGGAACGGCCCCGGCGCCCCTGCCAATTCAGCGAAGCTACCCTGTTGAATTATTTCGCCGTCGCGCATGAAACAAATCCAGTCGAATCTCGGCAGGAGGTGCAGCCGATGCACGGATGCGATGATCGCCTTGCCGGAAATGGCGGCAAAAAGCCGGTCAAAGATCGCGCTTTCGGTCTCCATGTCGACGCTGCTGGTCGGCTCGTCGAGCAGCAACAGCGATGAATCGCGCGCCGCGATCAGCCCGCGCGCCAGCGCCAATCTTTGCTTCTGCCCGCCCGACAGATTCACGCCGCGTTCGCGGATGTCGGTTTCGATGCCTTCGGGCAGTTTTTGCGCCACCTCGCCGAACGCCGCGATATGCATCGCCTCGCGCAAGGCCGCCTGCGGCAGGTCGATGCCGAGCGTCATGTTGTAGCGTACCGTGTTCTCGAAAATCTCGGTGTCCTGCGGCACCAGCGTGGTGAACGCGGCCAGTGGCTTGAGCGAGGCATAAGGCGTGCTGTCGATGATAAGCTTGGCATCCTGTATCTCATAAAGGCCGCGCAGCAAGGCGAGCAGCGTGGATTTTCCCGCGCCGCTTGTTCCCACGAGGGCGATTTTCTGCCCGGCGCCAATCGACAGATTGACATTGCGCAAATGCTCCAATTGATCGCCGGTTTCGTTATGCGTGAAGGTCAGGCCTTCGATCCTGATGTTTTTCCAATCCCGCGGCCTTTCCTCCCCGGCCACAACGGCCAGCCGTCGATGATCCTTGAGCAACGACTCGACCGCCCGGACATCGGTCCTCTGGTACAGGATTTGTTCGGCGGCAAGTGAACCCTGAAAGAAAATCTGGTTGATCATCATCTGGTACTGAAAAATCGCCACCACCGTACCGATCACCAGCGGCTTGCCCAGCCACAGCGTCACCGCGATGTAGGCCCCCACCTGCCCGGCCTGCATGAAAATCAGGACGATGTTGATGACCACCCATTTCCATTCGTTCAGGAGAATCTCCTGCCAATAGGGATGGCGCATGGCGAGGAAACGGTGACGGATCTCATTGTTCGTGCTTTGCTGTAGGCGCAGTGTCAAGACCGTGACGATGTTGCCGATGTAATCGAACACCCCGGCGATAAGGCGATGCTCGCGCTCGTTGACAACGCCAATAAGCGGGATGAGGTTCCTGTCGAAACGGCGGATGGCCAAAAACAGCCCCGCGCTCAACGCCGTCGCGACCACGGCCACCCACCATGAATATATGGCGAGGAGCAGGATGCTGCCGATGAAGCGCACCGCCAGCTGGATCGGGATGAATTGCTGCTGTGAAAACGTGGATAACGCCTTGCCCGCCTTGGTGACGCGGTTGATGGTGTCGCCGGTGTGGTGATCCTGATGCCAGCGCAGCGGCATCTCGGTCACTTTGCGGTAAAGCGAAGTGATGAAGCGGCGGGAGATGCTGAACGCCAGACGGCGCTCTATGATGCGCGCCGGGCCGTGGAACGCCCAGAATCCCACCGCCGTGCCGGCGTAGGCCGCGCACCATAGCAAGGCGTTTCGCGCCATAAATGCTCCGCCCGCCTGCACCGCGTTGACGATGTGCGCCAGAACCACGGGCTGCAGCACGATGAAAACGTTGGCCAAAACAAAAAGGCCATAGAAAAGAAGCATGCGCCCGCGCCCGGCCCCGGCGTAATGCCACGCCTGACGGGCCATGTAGATAAACGCATTCTGGGAAATGACTTTCATGTCCCCCTGCCATAACAGGGTTTCAGGCGCCAAGAAAGCACGGACATCTGGTATCCATTTACGCCATATACTGACCGCCGTTCATGGCAAAAGTCGCGCCGGTGGTAAAGCCGTTTTCCTCGGCGGCGAGAAACACCACCATGCGGGCGATTTCCTCGGCATGCCCGAGGCGTTTCACGGGGATTTTGGCGACGATCTTTTCCAGAACTTCCGGCGACACGGCGCGCACCATCTCGGTGTCGATATAGCCCGGCGCGATGGCGTTGACGGTGATGCCCTTGCTGGCGACCTCAAGCGCCAGGGACTTCGTAAAGCCGATAATTCCGGCCTTGGTGGCGGCGTAGTTGGTCTGGCCCATCTGGCCGGACTGCCCGTTGATCGAACTGATGTTGACGATGCGCCCGAACCCGCGCTCGCGCATGCCCTCAATCACGAGCCGCGTCATGTTGAACATCGAATTGAGGTTGGTGTTGATCACCTCGTGCCATTGTGCAGGCGTCATTTTGTGCAAAAACGCGTCGCGCGTGATGCCCGCGTTGTTCACCAGCACATCGACGTGCCCGAGTTCCTTCTGGATTTTCGCCAGTCCCTTTTCGCAAGCGCCGTAATCGCTCACGTCGAACTTGAAATTGGCGACTCCGGTGTTTTCGCTGAACGTGGCGGCGGCCTTGTCGTTGCCTTGATAGGTCGCCGCGACCTGATAACCCGCCGTGTGCAGCGCTACGCTGATGGCGGCGCCGATCCCGCGCGTTCCCCCGGTGACAACGGCTACCCGTGTTGTTTTCTTCGCATTCATGTCTTTCCTCGCCGTTTCCTATTTTCTTTTCTTTTTTGCCGTTCTTTTTTCCGAGTCGGCATAGAGTTCACCGCCGACTGCGTAGTGCTCTTTCGTAACTTCGTGGATGACGACACCCACGATTTCTTTCGGAAGTTTCAGTGCAGAAGCGACGGCCTCGGTCATGGCCTTTGCAACAGCTCGCCTTTCCTTCAAGCCTCGCTTCAGCATGTACAGGTGAACTTGAGGCATCTTTACCGCTCCACGCACATGGCGATGCCCATGCCGCCGCCGATGCACAGCGTGGCAAGGCCTTTCTTGACCCGCTGCTTTTGCATTTCATGGAGCAACGTCACAAGAACGCGCGCGCCCGAAGCGCCGATGGGGTGGCCGAGCGCGATCGCGCCGCCGTTGACGTTCACTTTCGAGGTATCCCAGCCCATGTCCTTGTTCACGGCGATGGACTGCACGGCAAACGCCTCGTTCGCCTCGATGAGATCGAGATCGCCGACCTGCCAACCGGCCTTGCTGAGCGCCGCGCGGCATGCCGGAACGGGCCCGATGCCCATAACGGAAGGATCGACTCCGGCCGTCGCCCACGAGGCGATGCGCGCCAAAGGTTTCAGGCTGCGCCGCGCCGCTTCCTCTTCCGTCATCAGCACGACGACCGCCGCGCCGTCGTTGATGCCGGACGCGTTGCCCGCCGTCACGGTTCCGTCTTTCTTGAACGCCGGGCGCAGCTTGGCCAAGCCGTCCATCGTCGCGCCGAAACGGGGGAATTCGTCCTGCTCGAACGTTTTGTCGCCCTTTTTGTCCTTGATGACGATGGGCACGATTTCGTCCTTGAACTTCCCGGCCTTGATAGCCTGTTCGGTTTTCATCTGGGACGCCACGGCGAATTCGTCTTGCTGAACGCGCGTGATGCCGTACCTTTCGGCCACGTTCTCGGCCGTCACGCCCATGTGGTATTTGTTGAACACGTCGGTCAATCCGTCGTTAATCATCGTATCGATCAGTTCGCCGTTGCCCATTTTGATGCCGTTGCGCAGGTGCGTCGCATGAACCGAAAGGCTCATGCTTTCCATGCCGCCTGCGACGACAATCTTTTGATCGCCGGCCTTGATCGCCATAGCCGCGTTGGCAACCGCGCGCAAACCGGAACCGCAGATCTGGTTGACGGCATAAGCGGTGCGATCGGAAGGAACGCCCGCGGCCATTGCGGCCTGACGCGCCGGGCCCATGCCCTGCGCGGCCGCCAGAATCTGGCCCATCACGACTTCGTCGACATCCGTCGGCTGCATTTTAGCGCGCGTGAGCGCGGCCTTGATGACTTCAGCCCCCAGAACATGCGCAGGGAAAGAACTTAGGGCGCCGTTAAACGAGCCAATTGCTGTGCGCGCGGCGCTGACGATGACAATACTGTTGGACATGAGAGGCTCCAGGACGGGAAAATAAGGCGAGAAATTCTTTCAGGAGCGCGAAATCGGCACGCCCCCTCGAAGATTTTTGGCACCATAAGCCGTTCGGGTAAGAGGATCAAGACATAGAGACCATAAAAAAAGGCCGCGTGACCGAAGAAATTCGGGTCGCAAGAAATCCTATGTTGCGCCGCACAATATCGTGCACATTGCTTCGTCAGGCTCCCTGCTTGATCGGCAATTCCACGGCAAAAAGCGAACCGGTGACGTTGCCTTCGTTGTCTTTGCGGTTTTCGGCCCAGATGCGCCCGTGATGAGCTTCGACGATCTGCTTGGAAATGCTGAGCCCCAAGCCGGAGTGGGTGCCGAATTTCTCGCTTTTCGGCCGTTCGCTGTAGAAGCGGTCAAAAATGGCCTCCAGCTTGTTTTCGGGCACGCCCGGACCGCTGTCCTCGACCGTTATCCGTACAAACCCGCCTTCCTTGCGCACGGCAAGAACCACTTGCGCGTCAGGCGGCGAAAACGACAGGGCGTTCGCGATCAGGTTCTGCATCACCTGAACGATGCGGACCTCAACGCCCATAACCGTCACCTTGCCTTCCGGCAAAGTTGCCAAAAGGACCTGCGGCTTCCCGGCTCCCGCCGTTTCGCCGTCTGAATCGCGGGTTACGCGGTAAAAGTCGGCGAGCGTTCCGAGCATCTGGCCAATATCGATGGGCTCGACGGGGGCGCGGCTGAGTTCCGCATCGAGCCGCGAGGCGTTCGAAATATCGCTGATAAGCCTGTCGAGTCTGCCGACGTCGTCGCGAATAACCACCATCAGCTTCCGCTGCATGACCGGGTCTTGCACGCGCTCCGCGGTTTCCACGGCGCTGCGCAACGAGGTCAGAGGGTTCTTGATTTCGTGGGCCACGTCGGCGGCAAAGTTTTCGATCGCGCCGACGCGCTGCGCCAGCGCCGCCGTCATGTCGCGCATGGCCATGGACAAATCGCCGATTTCGTCCTGCCGTTCGCTCAAATCGGGAATAACGTCGCGGTTAAGAAGCTGCGCCGTTCCGGCCAGCCCCACGCTCTGCATCTGGCCGTGACGCACCCTCTCCGCCGCCTGCGCCAGCTGGCGGATCGGCCGCGCAATCGCCCGCGCCAGATAAACCGACAGCAAAACGGTGATAAGCAGCGTAATGCCGAACACTTCGAGGATGTTGAGCCGGACTTCGCGGATGGCTTCGTCAATATTCGTATCGGGACGGGTCAGCATGACCGCTCCCAGCACCTTCTTATAGCGCTGCACAGGCACGGCCACGGCCAAAAGCAGCCCCTTGTCGGGAAGCCGCCAAACCTGCGTTGCGGATTCGCCCGCCAGCGCTTTACGGGCAATCTCGTACTGGTCGCCGCGCTGGATCGAATCTTCCTGATAAAGAGGAAACTGCTGGCTCGCGGCGAGCGCGTCGAGCCAATCGAACGGTTTCAAAGCCAAATCGGTCAGCCAGTAGTGCTCGACGGACGGTTCGGGCAGTTCCTCGACCTGTATCTTGCCCCCGCGCTCCAGCAAAATCCGGCTGTCGGCCAGCAGCGTATCGTCGAGGTCGAACAGGCGCGTGCGGGTGTTGGTGGCTTCGACAAGACGCCGGATCATCAAGCGCGCCAGCAGCGGCGAGAGGATGTTGTGATCCTCCTCGTCCACAACCACGGCCCCCTCCCCCAGCGCGCTGGCCGTCAACCGCGCCTGAAGAAAAATAGAGTCGAGTTCGGAGGCGATTAAACGATCCTGATAGCGGCCAAGATAAAGCAGGCTGCCCACCAGAATGGCGAGCGCCATGACGTTGACCGCCAGAATGCGCAGCATAATGGGCGATAGTCTTTTCTTTTTGGCGCGGTCTTTTCCCCGCCGCCAAAGCCACCAGCCGCGCGGTCGTTGCATCACGGAAGCTTTATCCTTCCTTGTAACGATAGCCGACGCCATACAGCGTTTCGATTTGACCGAAATCCGGATCGACCGCGCGGAACTTCTTGCGCATGCGCTTGATGTGGCTGTCGATCGTGCGGTCGTCGACGTAGATGGATTCGCCGTAGGCCGCGTCCATCAGCTGATCGCGGCTTTTGACGTGGCCTATCCGCTGGGCCAGAGCCTTCACAAGCAAAAACTCCGTCACCGTCAGATCGACCGGCTTTCCCTTCCATGTGCAAACATGCCGCGCTCCGTCGAGCACCAGGTCGCCGCGCACAACGACGCTGGCGGGGTCTTCGGCGGCAGGCTGCTGGCGCAATTGCTCGCGGCGCAAAAGGGCGCGGATGCGTTCCAACAAAAGCCTTTGGGAAAACGGCTTGGTGATGTAATCGTCCGCGCCCATCTGCAAGCCGAGGATTTCATCCACCTCTTCGTCCTTGGAGGTCAGAAAGATCACGGGCATATGCTGCGTGGCCGGGTTTTGCCGCAGTCTTTGCAACAACTCCATGCCGTTCAGGCGCGGCATCTTGATGTCCAGCACGGCGAGGTCGGGCGGGCGCTGCATCAGGCCGCGCTGGGCCTCGTCGCCATCGGCGTAGGTGCGCACCTCGTAGCCTTCGGCCTCCAACGCCATGCTGACGGAGGTAATGATATTGCGGTCATCATCGACCAGTGCGATCGTTTGGGGCATGTCAGGCTCCTTCTTGGGCATAATTTAGGTATTGTTTCTCTCGTTTTCCAGATGGCGCGGCTTTTCCGTTTAGCCCTGCCGGAATTCCTCCCCCCTTGCGGGGAAGGAATCCCGTCGTTGCTATCGGTTTCGTCCTATCAAAATAGCAGCCTATGTTCTTCCTTTAGATTCAAACTATGGCACAATAAGGCCGAAATAAGGAAACGAAAGGGCGGAATTGTTAATTTTTGGCCGGTTTCCGCTTTACCCCACCCTGCACCATAGGTTATATGTACTCGCCATCATTGATCAGCCCTTTCCGCGAGGCAAAAGATGGCCCAATTCACCGAAGCTTTGACATTTGACGACGTCCTGCTGCAACCGGCGGCGTCCGACGTTTTGCCGTCCGAAGTCGATATTTCCTCGCGTCTGACGCGCGAAATTTCGTTAGGCATCCCCCTTGTCTCTGCCGCTATGGACACCGTGACGGAAAGCGGCATGGCCATCGCTATGGCGCAGGCAGGCGGAATCGGCGTCATTCACCGCAACATGCAGCCATCGGAACAGGCCGAGGAAGTCCGGAAGGTCAAGCGGTTCGAATCCGGCATGGTCATGAACCCCATAACCATCCCGCCGGAAGCGCCGCTCGCCGACGCGCTCCGCCTGATGGCCGATTATCACATCTCCGGCATTCCGGTCGTCGAACAGGATTCGGGCAGGCTCGTCGGCATCCTGACGAACCGCGACGTGCGCTTTGCCGAGAGCATGCAGCAGCCCGTTGCCGAGCTGATGACGAAAGACGATCTCGTGACCGTGCTGGAGAACGTCGATCGCGCCGAAGCCAAGCGCCTGTTGCACAAGCACCGGATTGAAAAACTGCTCGTGGTCGACGACGGGTACCGTTGCGTCGGCCTTCTGACCGTCAAGGATATCGAGAAAGCGCGGCTGCATCCCAACGCCTGCAAGGACGATATGGGCCGCCTGCGCGCCGCCGCCGCCATCGGCACCGGAAACGACGGGCTTGTCCGCGCCGAATTATTGATGGAAGCCAACGTCGACGTCATCGTCGTGGACACGGCGCACGGCCATTCCTCCAAGGTTTTGTCGCAGGTCGCGCGCATCCGCAAACTGTCGCACAAAACCCAGATCATCGCCGGCAACGTGGCCTCGGCCGACGGCGCCAAGGCTCTCATCGACGCGGGCGCGGACGGCGTCAAGGTCGGCATCGGCCCCGGCTCCATCTGCACCACCCGCATCGTGGCGGGCGTGGGCGTGCCGCAGTTGACGGCCATTATGGACGCGGTTTCCGTTTGCCGGAAACAAAACATCCCGGTTATCGCCGACGGCGGCATAAAATACTCCGGCGAAATCGCGAAAGCGATAGCGGCGGGCGCGGACAGCGTTATGCTCGGCTCGCTTTTCGCGGGCACGGACGAAGCGCCGGGCGAGGTCGTTTTGTATCAGGGCCGTTCGTACAAAAGCTATCGCGGCATGGGCAGCCTCGGGGCGATGGCGGAAGGCTCGGCCGACCGCTACTTCCAGAAAGCCGACAAGAGCAATCCCGACAAACTGGTGCCGGAAGGCGTCGAGGGCCGCGTGCCGTATAAAGGAGCGATGGCGCAAGTCATACACCAATTGCTCGGCGGCCTACGCTCCGCGATGGGCTACACCGGCGCGGCGGCCATCGCCGACTTGCAAAAGAACGCGAAGTTCGTGCGCATCACAAACGCCGGCTTGCGCGAAAGCCACGTCCACGACGTGCAAATCACCGCCGAAGCGCCGAATTACCGGAGCGAGGGGTAGATAAAGTCAGAGTTACGCCGCGTCAGGGGCTTCACTATAATCAAACGGAACCGGGGGCAGGAGAAGAAGCCTGCGCTTTTCTGGTCGCGAGGATACGCCCCAATCTTTCATTCGTCTGAACAAGCATTCTTGCCGGATTCAAAACCCCTAAAGCCTTCTCCGTTGACAGAATCGCAAATACTTCCGGAGCGCAAAGGTTATAGACCTCTTCCAGAACGCTTCTCGCCGTTTCTTTTTCGACTTCCGGACCCTCTTGCCGGACGGCAATGTCATAAACTTTTGTGACTAGTTTGGCGGCAATTGCTCCAGGTCCGTTACAAACGGCAACATGGATGAGATTGAGTGCTCTTGCCGTTTTAGTTTCATCTCCCAAGGCCTCATCCGCCACCAAGAGAATGATGTGCCCCAAACGATCATCAGCTTCCCTTATCCGAATGAGCTCGGCCTGAAACTCCTTATCGTCGGGGTGCTTATGGGCCGTTGGAAACAAGAGATTTTGAAGAATGTGCATTTCCGTTCCTCGAACGCCACAAGACTCGTCTTTCAGATCGGATTTTATTGAGGCTAGAGCAACATCCCGGACCGTGATTCTTTTGTTATCGTCGGAGCGCTCCGGAAAAGTATCGACAATTTTGTCATAAGTGTTTTGAGCGGCTTTATAGAGTTCTTCGGAAAATTCCGTTTGACCGTTTTCTTTCTCAAGAAAGCACCTCCCCATTAAACGGCGCACAGCCACTATGACGACGGCATCAACGGCGTTGGGGCTTGTGGAAAGAATTTCGGAGATTCCCTGCAAGAATTCTTTTTTCGTGCTCACGCCTGTTTTTGTGTCGACAAGCGCGATCGCACAAATTGGTCAGCCTATAGCTAAAAAATCAAGATCGTTATTGTCCATTTCGTCACCTTTTCAATAATATTGTTCATGTCCATTTTTCATTATCATACATACACGACGACTAACAAAGAAAACTTATAGTTTCGCGAATTTTCCTTCGTTGAAACTTTAAACATATATCATATTGAACCTTATCGATAAAATAATTAGCCTAACTGGGAGTCTCCCGTACGTAGAGTGGACAAGCCAAGTTCGTTCAGCACCTCTCCGGCACTGACGGCCTCAAGCGGTTTGCCTTGAAGCCACGTCGCATTTGGGCCTTTCGGGGCCGACCACAACGGATCGACCTTATCCGACATCAGGGCTAACGTGCGCGCGCCGACGGCTGCCGCAAGGTGCGTCGGACCGGTGTCGTTGCCGATGACAATCTCCGCGCCTCTTGCAAGCGCCGCAACCTGCGCCAAAGATGTCTCGCCGCATAAATTCATAACGTGCGGCGCCAAGGCCGTTATCTCGCTGATCGCAGCCTGATCCGCCGCCGTTCCGATAGCCACGCTGGCAATTCCCTTTTCACGCAAATGCCCGGCCAGCGCCGCGTATTTTTCAGGTGGCCAGCGCTTGTATTCGCGGCCCGGTGCGCAGCCGGGAATAAGCAGCGCGTATTTTGCGGGAAGCTCGAACGCGTCGAGCGGCGCATCGAGCCAGGAGAGATTCAAGGTATCGACAATTTGAAATAATTGCCCCTCTCCCCTTGAGGGAGAGGAAGCAAAAACCCGGGCTTGCGCAAGCAAGTCCTCGGTTTTTGCAGGTGAGGGGGTTTCTTCTGACCCTTCCCCGAAATCGCTATGCGATTTCGGCCCTCCCTCAAGGGGAGGGTGTTTTAGACCAATCCCCGCCCTCTCTAATTGCGCCGCGATGAAATCCGTGAAGTGCATACCGGGTTTTGGCGGCCAAAGGCGCGGATGGGAACAGCCCGGCGCGGCCCCCGACCATTCCGGCCCGAAAAATGGCCCGCCCAACAGGTAGAACAGCATCGTCTGGCGCGATTTGCCTTGCAAATCGTAAACGCGTGTAGGCGCGAATGCGCGCACATCCCGTACCAACCGTCCCCACGCATCCAACCGCCAGCGCGGCGCGCGCGGATCGGTCAGCACGCGATCGAACCACGGCATCTGGCGCGCAAACCCGGCAAAAGCCGGCATGGTCAAAAGGGCGATTTCGGCCTTCGGGTGCGCGTTGCGAATGGCTTGAAACGCCTCAAAGCACAGTACCAGATCGCCAAGCGCCCCAAGACGGATGACAAGGATACGTTCGGACATCGGTGATCCTTAACTCGCCCCCGTGATTTATTGAACCTACGGCCTTGGAGCTTGCTGGCCAGCTTCCGTCGATCCGGATAACAACGCAATTCGCAAGCGCGCCTGCGGAGATAGCAACTCTTTCATATTGCTCTCCGTAAGGCGAAGATGCCTTTTTAACGTATCCACAGCCGCAAGCAACATCCTATTGGTCATCGGCATTTGCTCGACTTTCTCCTCCGTCGGCAAGCTCTTAATAAGCAGGGCGGCTTCTTTGCCAATTGTTATTAACTCCTTGACGCCTTCGGGGTCGAGTTTGCCCCCAAGCTTAATGTGATCTTTGATATCAAATAGATCCGCTCTAACGTCTGCCAGAGATCTTTTTGCCCCTTGTTCGAGAACAGCGGTGATGAAAAGGATGTCCGGGCTGTTGGGAGTAAAATCGGCTTCGCTCAGCACTTCACTGCTGCGCATGGAGTATGTCATAAGTTTTTCTTCATGCTTCAGGACTCTGCCGTGAGCACAGAAAACTTTGTGAGCGGCGTCGTGAGCAGCGTCTGAAATCACCCCAAAATGGTGTAACGCTTTGTAATCGGTCGCCTTCGCGCTGTCGGTCACCGAGACTTGCAAATTGCCCGATCTCAGGACTTGATTTATCGCCGCGTAAACATTGTTGCCTTCCTCCTCCGGAAGTTTGGAAAAATATACGAATTTTTCCTGTGCCAACTTGCCATACTTAAAAGTATTAAAACGGTTGTAGAGCAATAGATCATCTAGCGTTACATGAATGGTTTTTGTCATGCCGATCTCCTAAGTACCCTTGGGTTTAAATATCATCATCTATGTAATTAAATTGCATTCCTGTCTAAATCAAAGAAAAAATAGAACAAACCTGCGCACTATCAGGGCAAAATTAACCATACATCTCTTAAAGCAAACAAAATAAAGCTCCCGCGGCTTCAGTCTTCGCCCATCAATTCGTCATAAACCGCCAGCGTATCGCGGATCATGAGAGCGCGGCCGTAATAGGCGCGGGCCCGTTCCATGCCCGCCTGTGCCATGCGGGCGCGTTCCTCCGGCGTCATCGTGAGCGCGCGCACGATCGCATCGGCCCATGCCTGCGGGTTCGAAGGCGGCATAAGCCATCCGGTCTCGCCTTCCACGACCGTCTCGCGCGTCGCGCCAAGATCGCTGGCGATCACCGGAACGCCCATCGCCATCGCCTCCACCGGAACGCGGCCGAAACCTTCCGGCACAAGCGCGGGCACCACCACCACGTCCGCAAGACTGTAGGCGGCGGGCATATCCGTGCAATGGCCGACCAGCTTGACGTTGTTCTGTAATCCATTGGAACGGATGCGTCCTTCCAGTTCACGGCAATAGCCTTCCCGTCCCTGATCGTCGCCGATAACGACGGCTACGGCGTCGCTAAAGTCCAACGGCAGCATGGCCATCGCCTCGATCAACAGCCTATGCCCCTTAATCGGCGAAATGCGCGCGGGCATAAGCACGATGCGCGGTTGCCCGGCCAGCTTCCATTCGCCCCGCAACTCGCCGCGGCGGTCTTCCGTGACGTTTTCCGGCATAAATTTGTCGAGTTCGACGCCGCGCGGGATGACGCGGATTTTTTTCGGATTGATGCGATAGGAACGCACGATGTGATCGGCGATGAATTGCGAGATGGCGATAACCCTGTCGCCGCGCGTCATGACGCGGTTGTAGAATTTCTTGGCCGCGCCCGAAAACTTGTAGGCGGCATGGAAGGTCGTCACAAACGGACGTCCCGTCATGCGGGCGGCCAGCCATGCGCTCCAGGCAGGCGCACGGCTCCGGACGTGCACGATGTCCACGTGCTTGTTGCGGATAAACCGCGCCAGCCGCCACGCGTTTTTCAGAATCACGAAGGGATTCTTGCTGTTGACGGGATACGTGTAATGCCGCCCGCCCCGTCGTTCCGCTTCGGACGCCCGGGAACCGCCTGCCGATACCACAAGAGGGAGGCACCCGCGCTCCGTAAGGCCCGATACGATATCCACGCACGATTGCTCGGCGCCGCCCGCGCCTAAATTGGGGATAACCTGCAAAACGGTCCGCTTCACGGGGCGCGCTTCAAGGGTTTTTTGCCGCACGGCGTCAAGCACGGCCTGCGCCGCGCGTTCGGATGGCACGAATTGCCCCTGCCCGAGCCATTCGGCAATCTTGCCGAGTTCATCTATCTGGCACTGACGAGTCCCCGCGTCGTTAAGCAGTTCGTAAACGGCCACGGCCAGCTTTTCCGCCGCGCAATTTTCCTGCAGAAATTCGGGCACAACGACACGGTTCCGCATGATGTTGATGAGCGTCGCATATTTCGTCTTAAGCAAACGCCGCATCAGGAAGCCCGTAACCGGATGGACCTTGTAAGCGATCACGGCGGGAAGTCTCGCCATAGCCAGTTCGACCGAAACCGTGCCCGAACAGGCAAGCGCCGCCGTCGCCGCCGCAAACGCATCGTATTTGTCTTCGTCTCCCAAAGTCACGATAACGGGCACGGGCCATTCCGCCGCCGCCTTCTTTACGGCCCCGGCGACGTTGCCGACCGTCGGAATGACAAACTGCAAATCGGGATGCTTTTCCTTAAGCTTCTCAACCGTCTCGCGAAAAACGGGCATTAAACGTTTGATTTCGCTTGCCCGGCTTCCTGGAAGTACGGCCAGCAAAGGCGCTTCGGGCTGTAAATTATAACGGGCGCGGAAACGCGCGGCATCGCCCCTCCCGGCTCCGCCTTCCACGACCGGATGCCCGACAAACGTACAGGAAAGGCCTTCACGGCCAAAATAAGGGGGTTCGAACGGCAACAGCGCCAATAAGTGATCCAGAAACTGCGCTACCTTATGGGCACGTCCCGGACGCCACGCCCATACGGACGGCGCGACGTAATGGATCAAGGGAAGAGCAGGCGCTTCGTCTTTCAGCCTTCTGGCGACGCGAAAGTTGAAATCCGGCGAGTCGATCGTGATCAGCGCCATCGGCTTCCGTTTTTTGACTTCTTCCGCGGTTTGCCGGATCCGGCGCAACAGCCGCGGCAGATGAAGCAAGATCTCGGCCAGGCCGACATGGGCCAGTTCGGCCTGTGAAAAGAATGTCTCAAGCCCCTCGGCCTGCATGCGCTCTCCGCCGATACCGGCAAAACGCGCCTTGCCGCCCGTGAGTTTTTTCAGAGACTTCATCAATTGCGCGCCAAGAAAATCGCCGGAAGCTTCTCCGGCGATGAGGAAAAAAAGCGGCGCGTCAGTCATGTCCGGACACATTAGGATTAATCCCCGCGATAAAAAGACCTGCTTCGTCCGCAGCCGCCACCGCGCTTTCGCGCTCCACAATAAGGCTACGGCCGGACTCGATTGCGATGCCGCGCAATCCCGCCTTGGCCGCCGACGCTACCGTGTCCGGCCCAATTGTGGGCAAATCAAAGCGGTTGTCCTGTTGGGGCTTGGCGAACTTGACGAGAACGCCTCCCGGCCCGTCGCGCCGCAAGCCCGCGCAGCGCGCAATCAGGGCATCGGTGCCTTCGATCGCCTCGACGCCAAGCACGATGCCTTGCTGCACAATCACGGACTGGCCCACATCCACCCGCCCCAAAGCCCTTGCGGCCTCGACACCGCGCCGGATGTCGTTGTTGGCGTCTTCGTCCGGTTGTGCGCGGGTTAACACCCCCGCCGGGGTCAGCAACCCGGCAAACACGTCCTGAACGCCGACAACGCGTACGCCGCCCTCCTCCTCAAATACCTTGCCGATGGCGCTTAAAAGGCCGTCGTCGCCGAGGCTGTTCATGCCGATTTTAGTAAGCACCTTAAGCGTAAACCAGTCGGGCTTGATTTCGAGCAGCGAAGGCCGCCGCACGCGCCCGATCATGATGACCTCGGCAATAGCCTCCCCGGCGAAAATTTCCTTGAGCCGCGCGCCCGCCCCCAACGGAAGCCAGACATGCGGGTCGTCTTTCGCAAGATCGGGATCGGCCTGCCCTTCGAGGCAAACGACAAAAAACGCGCGCCCCAGCTTCCGGCACGCTTCGATCAACTGGCGCGGCACCTCGCCACCGCCTGCTATGATACCGAGTTTTGGCATGATACTCACGTAACAGTATACTACGCCCCGCCCTGCGGCTGGCACAAGGCGCGGCCGGAGCGGTTGCGGACGAACTCGACGACGCTGCCGACAAGAGAATGACTGGCGTAAAGTTCGGCGACGTCATCGACGCGCTCGGCCATCGTGCCTTCGGAAGCGAAGAGCATACGGTAGGCGCTGCGCAAGGCGTGGATTTCCTCGCGCCCGAATCCGCGCCGCTCCAGCCCTACGATATTCAGGCCGGCCAGATGGGCGCGTTCGCCCTTTACCATGCCGTAGGGAATGACGTCGTTCTCCACGCCCGACATGCCGCCGATCATCGCGTGCGCGCCGATGCGCACAAACTGCTGCACCGCCGACAAGCCGCCGATGATCGCAAAATCGCCGACAATCACATGGCCCGCCAGCGTCGCGTTGTTTGCCAGAATAACGTTGTTCCCCACCTGACAATCGTGCGCCACATGGGAACTCATCATGAAAAGGCAGTTATCGCCCACGCGCGTCACCATGCCCCCGCCCTCGGTGCCGGGATTCATCGTGACGTGCTCGCGAATCTGGTTGTTGGCGCCGATCTCGAGCTGGGACGGTTCGCCGTGATATTTCAAATCCTGCGGACGGTGGCCGATGGAAGTAAAGGGATAAATGACCGTTTTCGGCCCTATACGCGTCAGGCCTTCCACCACGGCATGCGAAACGAGCCGCACGCCGTCGCCCAGCTGAACATTGGGTCCTACGATGCAATAAGGGCCGACGTTGACATCGGTCCCCAGCTGCGCCTTCGGATCGACGAGGGCAGTGGCATGAATGGATGTCATCAGACCTCGGGCATCCGGCCGTTGTCCGGCACCAGCATCGCCGTGTAGGCCGCTTCGGCGCACAGAACGCCGTCAACGAAAGCCTCGCCGCGGAACTTCCAGACATGGCCGCGCTGGCGTTCTTTCTTCACCTTGATGTGCAGCTGGTCGCCCGGCAATACGGGCTTGCGGAACCGCGCGTTCTCGATGGTCATGAAATAGACGATATGCGAATCCGCCCCCACGCCATCGAGCGAATCCACGACCAGCGTGGCCGCCGTTTGCGCCATAGCTTCGATGATCAGGACGCCGGGCATAATCGGATGATTGGGGAAATGCCCCTGAAAAAAAGGCTCGTTCACCGTTACGTTCTTGATGCCCGTGCAGCTTTCGGCGCGTACGATGTCGATCACGCGGTCGATCAAGAGCATCGGATAACGATGCGGGATGCGTTTCATGATCCCGATGACATCGATTTCCTGGCCGGCTCCGGTTTTTTCTTTCATCTCTTTCATGACAACAACGCCTCAACGGCGCCCTCCTGCGCTCAAGGCCTGCGCAAAGCATAAATTGCGGGCCGGCTTTTTGTTTTGCCCTATCGGCCTTGTTTTTTCAATAGGCCGCTACGGGGCTTGGCGGGGAGAGGCTTTTCGTCTTCTTCCGGGGCCACCTTGACCTGAACCTGCGGCAAAGCCTTGTTGAGACGGGCCAGAACCTCGTCGGTTATGTCCATACGCTTGTCGCTCCACAAGGCTTGCTGCTTGACGAGAGCCATATTAACGCCGCGTTCCCTGGCGATCGCGCTGACGATGTCCAACAGGTTTTTCTTAACCACGTTCATCGAATCGGTAAACGCCTGATCGAGCGCCTTGCGCCGGACCTGAACGCGCCGCTCGACCTTCAGAAATTTCTGCCTTAATTGCTGTTCCTTATCGGCAAAAACATCGGGCGAAACGCTATCCCGGGACTTGGCGAGTTCCTGTTCAGCCTGCCGGAGGCCCGTTTCATCGCCCGATATTTCGTTTTGGAATTTGGCGCGTTGGCTTTCCAGCTGCTGTTGCACGGTTTTGGCCGCCAGCGATTCTTCCAGAATCCTTTGCACGTCAACGATAGCGATGACAGGCGCGGGAAACGTCTGCGCCTGCGCGGCCGCCCCTTTGGCCACCGGCGGCGTTTCCGCGGCGTAGGCCGACCCGCTCACGCCGAGAAAACCGGCGAGCGCCACCGCAAGCCATAGAGGCTTATGCATCAGAACCTCGTGCCGAAGCTAAAGTGAACGATTTGGGTTTTGTCGTAATCCTCTTTCAAAACCGCCTCGGCCAAATCCAGCCGGACCGGACCGAACGGCGATTGCCATGTCATGCCGATGCCAACGCTGGCACGGAGGTTTTCCTCGTTCTTGAAGACGTCGCCCGGCAGCGGCGTCTCGTCGCTTTTGCC
>JAQUPC010000004.1:0-38074 GCA_028716765.1 Alphaproteobacteria bacterium
GAACATGTGCTCGGTGCGGCAGAGGCCGATGCCCTCCGCGCCGAACTTGATCGCCGTGCGCGCGTCGAGCGGCGTTTCGGCGTTCGTGCGCACCCTAAGGCGGCGCAGGCTGTCGGCCCATGCCATAACCGTGCCGAAGTCGCCGGAAAGCTCCGGCTGAATCGTCGGCACCTCACCGAGCATCACTTCGCCGGTAGAGCCGTCGATGGTTATCACGTCGCCCGCTTTCACGGTCACGCCCTTCACGGTCATCTGCTTCTTGGCGTAATTGATCATCAAATCGCCCGCGCCCGCGACGCATGCGCGGCCCATGCCGCGCGCAACAACCGCCGCATGACTCGTCATACCGCCGCGGCTGGTCACGATGCCCTTGGCCGCATTCATGCCGTGAATGTCCTCGGGGCTGGTTTCGATGCGGCACAGGATGACCTTATGCCCTTTGTGCGCAAGCGCCTCGGCCTCGTCCGCGCTGAACACCGCCTCGCCCGAAGCCGCGCCCGGCGACGCGGGCAAGCCTTTCACGATCACCTGCCGTTTGGCTTTCGGGTCAAGCATCGGATGCAGCAATTGATCCAGCGAAGCCGGATCGAGCCGCTTGATCGCGTCCTGTTTCGTAATAAGCCCCTCGCCTACCATATCCACGGCAATCTTAAGCGCCGCTTGCGCCGTTCGCTTGCCGGTGCGCGTTTGCAGCATGTAAAGCTTGCCCTGCTGCACCGTGAACTCGATGTCCTGCATGTCGCGGTAATGCTGTTCCAGCTTAAGCCGCACGTCGTTCAGCTGCTTGAACACGCCGGGCATCGTCTCTTCCATCGCCGGAAGCTTCGAGCCGTTTTCTTCCTTACCCTTGACGGTCAGGTGCTGCGGCGTGCGAATGCCCGCCACCACGTCCTCGCCCTGCGCGTTCACAAGATACTCGCCGTAAAACGCGTTCTCGCCGGTCGAAGGGTTGCGCGTGAAGGCCACGCCCGTGGCGCAATCTTCGCCCATGTTGCCGAATACCATCGCCTGCACGTTCACCGCCGTGCCCCAATCGGCCGGAATGTCGTTCAGCTTGCGGTAGGTGATGGCGCGCTGGTTCATCCACGAACCGAACACAGCGCCGATGGCACCCCACAATTGCTCCTGAACGTCCTGCGGAAACGGCTTGCCCAGTTCCTTTTGCGCCACGGCCAGATAGCCATCGATCACCTCGCCCCAATCCTTGGCGGTGAGATCCGTGTCGAGGCGATAATTGCGCGCGCGCTTCACGTCGTCGAGCACGTCCTCGAACTTGTGCGCGCCAATGCTCAGCACGACCGCGCCGTACATCTGGATAAAGCGGCGATAGCTGTCCAAGGCAAACCGCGCGTCGCCGCTGCGCTGTTTGAGGCCTTTCACCGTTTCTTTGTTGAGGCCGAGGTTGAGGATCGTGTCCATCATGCCCGGCATCGACGCGCGCGCGCCGGAGCGCACGGAGACCAGGAGCGGGTTTTTCGCATCGCCGAATTTCTCGCCAAGGCTGTTTTCGATTTGCGCCAGCGCCTCGTTGACCTGCTTCTTCAGTTCATCGGGATAGGCTTTTTCGTTATCATAAAACCATGCGCAGACTTCCGTGGTGATCGTAAAGCCGGAAGGAACGGGCAATCCGAGATTGCACATCTCGGCCAGCCCCGCGCCCTTGCCGCCGAGCAAATTGCGCATTTCCCCTTTGCCCTCGGCCTTGCCGTTGCCGAATGCATAAACCCATTTGTGCTGCGCCATGATGGTTCTCCCCGAAAAGACCTGATACTATTTGTGGAATAATGTGCAACGGGATGTTGGGATCAATCAGCGCGAAAATAGCGCTACAGGATGTCCGGAGCAATGCCTGCGATTCTTTGCAACGTATGCTTGACGTAGCCAAAGTTTCTGTATCGTGGTATTATGCACTAGAGCATTTTCTGCTTAGATAGAATGGCCCTCGCCCCTTGGGGAGAGGAAGCAAAAACTTTGGCTTGCGACTTGCCCGCCGAAGCCTTGGCGAAGGCGGGAGCAAGTCATTAGTTTTTGCAGGTGAGGGGTCCGTTTCCTTTGACCCCTCCCTTCCTTCTATTCGGGTTTTGCACGAACATTCAGCCAAGAGGAGAAGTAACATGCTTTACTCAAACGCTGGTACGCTACGGAATTCCGGGAAATTCAGTTTTGCAAAGGCCGCGGTCGAGTTTGCTCTGGCAGCCTTGATGCTTACGGTCCCCATGGCCGTTCAAAGCGTGACGGCTGCGGTCACAAGCCCCGGCCCCGAAACCCGTCAAAGCGAAACGAAACGCATGGACACAACCTGGTGGAAGCATTCGCCGCGCCCTCTTGCCCCGGGGGAGAGAAGCGGAACCGTTTACACGCACACATTTCATGAGAAGGCGTTTCAGGAGAAGCCTTCATTTATGTTGCCCGGCGAAACGAAAGAAGGCCGCTTCGTGCAGGAAGAAATGCAGGTCCGGCCAACATCTAAAGCGTCATCTATGTGCGGATTCGAACCCATGTACGGCGACTATTGCTACGGCTATCCCCCTTATACCGGTTATTATTATCCCACCCCGTTTGTTCCTTACTACACGAGTCCTTGGGCACCCTACTATATAGGACGGCCACGCCTCGGCGTCGTTGTCCCCATTTTCCGCCATCACCATCGCCGCATCGGCGTCGGAATAGGCCTTCGCTAGGGTTTCCGCATCATCCGTTGAAATATAGCCGGAGTTAAGCTTTTGTTAAGAAGCTGGCAGCAGAGTTGGCAAGCGATTTTTGCCCTCAAGGAGGCCCGGTCTATGCGTTCCATTATCACCCTTATAGCCCTTTTTCTTTTGATCCTTTCCCGTCCGGTTTTGGCTGTAGACACCTTTGTGCCGGGACAGTTGTGTGACACCCTCGGCGCATCGCATATGTCGGCGGATCTTTCCGGTTTGGTAGTATGCGGACGCACAATAGGGGACTCAATTGCAATCTGCACGGATGGCGGCTGCGTTTGGAAAGCGATGTCAGGCGGCGGCGCTACTTTTACAAAGTGCCAAGTAAAGCACATCCCAGCCCCCACGTATCCGACGTGTCCGGCTGGATGGACAGATGTGCATCATTACGCTTCTGGGACGATAACATCTTCAAGCGCTCCTTATACCGGCACTTGGGTTACCACTAATATCGACAGCACCTGGAATTATCAAAGCGGGGACACCGGCACTGCAATCGCAACAAACAGTTGCACCGTCTGTCAGAAAAATTGAAAAGTTTGAACTCTAAACGGAAAAGCCCGCTTAAAACGGGGGCAATAGTCACGGAAACACGCTTTATATCTGGTGCTAATCAATTCCCCCGGGGGGTTACCACTTTGGACGGCCACGTTCCTGAAACTATTAAAATTTCCCCTTTCCCGCTCCTATATGGTAAAGGCCTGTAAGGTTTAGATACTACCGAATTTTTTAATGCAGGTCATTTCAGAGCGAACATATGAGCGAGAAGAGACACAAGAAATTGCGTAGAGAGAATAGTTTTGCCTTGGCCGCCGCCAACGTGACAAGGCGCGCCCGCTTGCTCACGTTTTTTCAAAACTACGGCCTCAACACCGCCGGTGTCATTTGTCTTGTGGGATGTGTTGCGCGGCTACTCGCCAACGATGGGACGCAACTGTCCCCGCGTGAAATATCTTCCTCGCTTCTGTTTGCCGCCTCTTGCGTCGGCATGATCGTCAACAAGCTAACCCTGGGCATGAGAGCCGGTTGCGTGTTGGGCGTTTTAGGTCACCTGGCGACCTTGTGGCCGGGCCTCTCAAACGCGGAACCGGCTGCCTACATGGCCATGATGACCAACACTGGCTTGAATGGAATGCTCTTTTTCAATAATGGATTGGAAGGTAAGTACGAAAAATCCACCAACCGCGTTTTACGTATCACTCTTGGCAAGCCTAATCTGTTTTATGGGCTTGGCTTGATGTTCCTCACCTATCTGCCCGGCGCTATAAACGCTCTTTCCCCTTACCGGAAATCACAGCTTGTCCTTTATGGCATTTTCGCTCTGGGCGCCGTCAGCATCTGCGTATCCAAACCTAAGCATGCTGAAATCCCGGCCATTACAGTTAACAAGGATACCCGTTCCAGCATCATAGGGCCGAAAAAGGCTGCCAGTTCCTGCACCTTATAAATTCTTGCCTCTCTCCCCTTTTCCCGCTATAGACCCGCCAATGTTGCTCCTTGCCGAGCCCTTGTGGCCCGGCTTGACCGGAGCGGCCGAGGCAAGGGGATGGTCCCGGCCCGGCTCCCGGTCGCGTTCACCCGAAGGGAGTGTGGATTATGCCATACTACGAGTGCGTCTTTATTGCGCGCCAGGATATCCCGGCGAACCAGGTTGAAACTCTGGCGAACACCTTTGCGGACATCATCCGCAAGGACGGCGGCCAGGTCACCAAAACCGAACAGTGGGGTCTGCGCAACCTCGCCTACCGCATCAACAAGAACAAAAAAGGCCATTACGTGCTTTTCAATCTCGACGCGCCGCCTGCGGCCATAGCCGAGATGGAGCGCAACATGCGCATTCACGAAGACATCCTGCGCTACATGACCGTCAAGGTGGACGAGCTGGAAGCCGGCCCATCGGCCATCCTGCGCCGCGACGAACGCGCCGAGCGCGAAGAAGGCGGCCGGGGCGATTTCGGCGACAGGGGCCGTGACCGTGGCGACAGGGGCGACCGCCCTCACCGCGCGCCGCGCCGCGAAGCCGCGCCAAGCGAAGACGTTGCCGTAACGGTTGAATAACCCGCAAAACGGCCACAACAACGATTTTTTAATTCAAGGAGACCCATCATGAGACCGACATCTTCCTCTTCATCCTCATCTTCCTCCGGCGGCCAGCGCCGCAGCGGCGGCATGGGTGGCGGCATGGGCGGCGGCCGTTTCTTCGGGCGCAGGAAATCGTGCCCTTTCGCCGGACCGCACGCGCCCAAAATCGACTATAAGGACGTGCGCCTTTTGGGCCGGTTCATTTCGGAGCGCGGCAAAATCGTGCCTTCGCGCATTTCCGGGGTTTCCGCGAAAAAGCAGCGTCTTTTGCAACTGGCCATCAAGCGCGCGCGTTTTCTGGCGCTTTTGCCTTACGTCAACGAAAAGGCAGGCGCCTGATTTGGCGCGTCATGCCCGTGTAAGCGGCATGGCAAAGGAATGAACCGCTCATGACCACATCTTTACCCTCACGCGGAACATTAGGCTGGCTTGGCGCCGTGTTAGCCGGTGGCTTGAGCGCGGCGGCGTTCGGTTTTGCCTTTGCCTACGCCGATACGATGCTGGTTTTTCTCGCCTACGTCGCAGGCGTGCCGTTGTTCGTCGCAGGATTGGGCGCCGGATTCCTGCCGGGCGTTCTTTCGGCGCTGATAGGCACGGCAGCCATCTTCATGAAAACATCGCTTGCGTTGACCAACGGTTATTTTATCTTCATGAAAGCAGCGCTTGCGTTGACCATCGGTTATTTTATCGCTTTTGCGTTTCCGGCCGTTGTGCTGACCGTTCTTGCGCTGCGTTACAAAATGGGCGAAGACAAAAAAATTTACTGGTATCCAGAAGGCTATCTTCTGACGGTCGCCGTGCTCTATCCCTGCCTCGTCTTTCTGGCCGCTGCAGGAATGGCCTCCGGCCAGGAAGGCGGCCTTTTGGGTCAAACGTCGCAAATACTGCAAGGCGCGATGGGTTCCTATGCGCAAACGATGGAACCCGACATGGCCACCAACTTCAAGACCATGCTGGAATTTCTTCCCCGTATCGTACCGGCCATGCTGGGATGCACGTGGCTCGTTCTCATGCTGGCCAGCGCTTTCGCCGCGCAATCAATTTTGAAGCAGCAGAACTGGAATTTGCGCGGCTCCTTTGCATGGCGCAATCTGGAAGTGCCGAACGCCCTCTTGCTGGCCGCAGCCGTGACGGGCTTGGCCGGCGTTTTCGGGCCCGCGCCCTTCGATTACATCGGCTCCAATCTTTGCGTTCTTCTATGTCTGCCGTTTTTTTTCGTTGGACTTGCGGTCGTCCATACTTACACGGCGGTCAAAAAGTCCGGGTTTCTCATGCTCTTTTCGTTCTACGCCGTCCTGATCCTGCTTCCCTGGCTTGCCCTTATCGTGACCCTTTTGGGCGCGCTGGAGCAGGCCGTGCATTTCCGGCAGAGGCTTGCCGCCCTGCCCCCACAATCCGATAAAAGAGGAGAAGACCGATGATTGAAGTGATTTTGCTGGAAAAGATCGAACGGCTTGGCGGCTTGGGAACGGTGGTCAAAGTCAAGCCGGGCTATGCCCGCAATTTCCTTTTGCCGCAGAAAAAAGCCCTGCGCGCGACCAAAGCCAACATGGAACTGTTCGAGCAACAGCGCGCCGAACTTGAAGCCAAAAACGCCGCGCACCGGGATCAGGCCGCCTCTATGGCCGCGAACATCGACGGCATCAAGCTCATCGTGATCCGTCAGGCCAGCGAAACCGGCCAGCTATACGGCTCCGTCACGGCACGAGACGTTGCGGAAGCCGCAAAAGAAGCCGGGCAGCAGATCGAACGCGCCATGGTGCAGATCGATACGCCCATAAAAGAACTCGGTCTTTACCCGGTTAAGGTCAAGCTTCACCCCGAAGTTAGCGTCAAGGTTACCGTAAACGTGGCGCGTACGCCGGAAGAAGCGGCCGTGCAGGCTGAAAAAAGTACGGCTTTGAAGAAAGCCGCCGCCAAACAGGCCGCAGCCGACGCCGAAAAAGCGGCGATCGAAGCCATCGGCACGGAGCCGGAAAACAAGGCCGCCGAAGGCTCGGCGGAAGCCGCTCCAGCGAAGAAGACCCGCAAGCCCCGCGCCAAAAAGGCCGAAGCACAGGAAACCGAATAAGCCAAGACTTTCTAAGGGCTTGTCCTTTTTTTCCGGCCTTTACAAGACCGGAATAGGTCTTTCTTAACCTTTTTCCCCGATTATAGCGCGGCTAATTCAATTCTTTGGAGGATTACTTCATGCGCGCTCTTCCCGTACTTGCCGCTTTTGTTCTTGCAACCGCAGCCCTTCCGGCTTTGGCCGCCCCTCTCCTGTCTGGCGCCCCTATTTCTACTTCTTGCGATCCTCATGCCGAGATATGCATTGGGAAACCTTGCGGCGTCACGTCCGGCCTGACAACCATGGATAATGACCAGAAAAATCTTATTGCCTGTCTTAAGGACGATTCGGGAAACTTAAACTGGAAGTCGATGTCGCCCTTCCAGATTGCGCCCAACGGCAACCTCGGTATCGGAACGGCAAATCCTGGGGCTACGCTGGACGTTGGCTATGTGCCGGATACAGGATGGGGAACGGGAACCGTCAGATCCGGTAAATTTATAGCCTACAGCTGGGATGCAACGTATGATTCCGTCGATCCCCTTACAGGTAGAAACTATCATCTCATCGGCACCTATCACGGATGGGATCCAAATTCGATTTATATCGGCGGGTACAACGCCGGGAATACCGGAGTAGACGCTGATGGCAATCACTATGCGAATGCAACGTCCGTGACTTTCGGAGGATATGGTTCCGGGCTCACTGGATGGCCTTACAACACGCCGACCATGACCGTCGATTTGATAAATCGCAATGTCGGCATCGGGACGACTGCACCCGCTGGAACGATGGAAGTCCAAACACCCACATGGAACACCAACGTTCAAGCCGGCGCTTTTCTGAATCCCATTAATGGAAACACGGCAGGCGTTCAAATCTCTTCAGGCACAACCGGGGGGTTCGGAGGCCACCTTTATTTCGTGAGGCAACCGACCAACAAGGGATGGCACATCAACATCGATCCTTCCGACGGCTTCAACGTCTCCGAAACCGGGGTTCTCGATTACCGCTTGAAGATTGCGCCGGGAGGAAACGTCGGCATTGGGACGTCCTCGCCCGTCACGTCTCTTGATGTGAAAGGCAGCGTTAAAGTAGGGACCGACGACAGCACGGTTTGCTCGGCTACCACAGAAGGCGCTTTACGTTTTAATACAGTTACGAAAACCTTCGAGGGTTGCGACGGCACAAGCTGGAGAGGTTTGGCCTATCACTAAGGAATAAACTGATTTGAATCGAAAAAAGCGGCGGAGAATCTTCGCCGCTTTTTTTTGCTGGTTTACGCGCCGCTTCATTACGTCTTCGAGATTGTTTCAGGCCCCTAGCCCTTAAAATGACTCGCTTTTTCGTGAAAGCGAAGGCCGCGCGGCGACAATTGCTTTCATGAAACGATCTGTTGCCCGTTAACCACACGGACCTGCAAACACGAATCAAACGGTTAATTTTGATTCAACATAGTAAATTCTCCCTTAAGGAGGCGGGCCGATTGTGGTAAATATTGGGCGCAAGTAATTCCGCTTTCCATGAATCCAATGATTTGCAAGTTTTTCTTCAAGTCTTGGCCTTGTGGATAACTCAGTGTCCGATTTCCTTTCAAGTCCGCAACCATCTTGGTTTTCCAACCCGGCGAGGATCCATTGGCCACAGTTCAATCAAGTCTGTTCGACACCTACGGTGCCACCCGTTTGCCCCGCCCGGCGAACACAGACGAACCTGTTCCGCAGCTCACCTCGGACCAGAAAATTATTGCCTGGCTGTTCCGCTCCACAGTCAAAACCCATCCAACCGCTTCCCTTTCCGGCGTGCTCTCCTACGCCGAGGCGTGGCGGGGCCTAACCGAACCGAACGGCTCCCAGGACGATTGGCAAATTGTCGCAAACCTCTGCGGCTATCAGGTTGACGACTTTATCACGGCAAGCGCCGGCCTTCCCCTGACCGCCGCCGAGATCGATCATTTTCGGCGCAATCACCGCGAAACGGACATTCTTGTCGGCCGCGATTTTCTCGCGGCGAAAAGCGACCTTCCCTCGCCTCTGGCCGAGCTTTACGGGCTTTATCTCCACCGCGCCCGACAGGATACCGAAGCCGCCTTGTTCGTCACCCAGGCCACCGGTTCGACGCGCGTGGCCCGCATTATGGGCGATCTTCTGGCCATAGGCGGTTTCGCCAACGGGCATGAGTGCATCTCGCACCTGACGATGACCTATTCCGTTCCCGCGGCGTTCGATACCTCGGACCTGATCGACCACGCCAACCACGAGGCGGCGCGGCGGCTGGCCCTCCCTATCGAGCACCCCGCTCATTTCCTTAAGCTGTCGCCGGACGAAATCGGCATTTTGGCCGCCGATATTGCCGAAAGGAACGTTTTATCAGGGCCTGATTTCCTTGAAAAAGCCAACCTTTTGGCCGAAGCGCGTCAAGACGTGACCCGGCTTCCGGCCAGCCAGCAGTTCGTCACTGCCGTGACCGAGCGCGATTTGCCGGTGCATCAGATATGGGTGTCGCGCATTTGCGCGGCCTATGCGCGCCTGTTCGAAAACTGGGTTATGGGCGTTCCCGAAATCGACGCCGTTGTGAACCGGCACGCCGGTTTCCGCCCCCAATAATTTCGCCGCGTTAACGAAATTTCAAAATTTGTTCTTTATTCTGCCGCAAAGCGGTCACGATAGGGTGATTGATTTGATCGGTACAAGAAACGGATTCAGGCGGGGTTCCCATGAGCGACAACGACAACACAAGAAACGAGACATGGGCTCTTGCGGGGCTTCTAACCGGGCGTTTCGGCCCTCTCGCCCTGTCACGGGCGGCAGGCGAAGCGGCCGCCGCCGAGCGCACGGGCGACACGGAACTCAGCGCCATGTGGCGCAACGTTATCGCCTGTCTGCGCCAGACACTCGGCCAAACCCAAGCTGCCAGTCCGGCACTTTGAGGCCGTAACTATCCCGAATCCCGTTATTGTATCCTCGGCCTCCCGACCGGCACGAAGTTGTGCGGATATTTTTCGTATTTCTTGAGAAGCGCGTCCACCTGCCCGCCGTAGATAAGCTCGTCCATCGCCACGTCGATCATCGAGCGCAGCTTGTCATCGCCCAGTGGCAGGATGAACCCAACGGGAAAAATACGAAGCGGATTATTTGTCTGCACCAGCTTAAGCTTTCCGGGATTGTGCTCGTTATAATCGCCAAAACTGTAGGGGTCGGAAAAGGTGACATCCGCCTTGCGCGTAGCCACGCTTTCCAAAACCATAGGCATGCCCGTCATGCCGGAAACGGTGAATACGCGCGCTTTGGGAAACTGTTCCGCGGCGATGAACTGAGGATTGTCGCCGTCCATTGAGGCGATGCTGGCGCCCGGATCGTTGAGGGCATCGAGATTGGCGTCGAACCGCGTATCGTCGGCACGCGCGACCGTGAAAAGAGGCTGAAAGAAATAAGGACGGCTGAAATAGGCTTCCTTGGCCTCCATAGGAAGATACCAGGCGCCATTGCAAACGGCATCGTAGCGCCCGCCCTTGAGGCCCGCCGTCGCCGTTCCCCAGCCAACCTCCTCGGCCCAAACGATCTTCAGCCCCAATTTACGGGTCAGGGCTTCGGTAAACTCAACATCGAGGCCGCTCAGCGCGCCCGTGTTCGGGTCTTTCACCAGATTGGGCACAAAGGGTATATACCCGCAACGCAGGGTCTGGGTCCGGATAACGCGCTCATACGCTGATTCTGTGTTGCTTGCCTCCTGCCCCGGCGCTCCCGTCATTTTAATGGTCGCAAAGCTGGCGGCGAAGGCCGAAAGCAGGGCTACCCCGGCAAGCACGATCGATTTATTCATGGCCTATTCCCTTCGCCGGACGTATGTATTCGTTTCTTACTCTTCCCTGTTTTTTCGCCGTTTTTCAACGTTTTTCGGCATGCCGATTCTTTTTGCCCGGCGAACAAGCTCCGGAAGGCGTTGCCGGAAAAAGTCAAGAACTTATCGATTCGCGGTAGGACATTTTTTTGGTGAAAGAAATGGTTTAAATGCGGTTAACGCTTCCCTTTTTTAATTGAGGTCACTACACTCGGCCAGCCGTTAAACGGGCCCGTCTGGCCCGAATCCGCGTGCTACCAAAATAACCGCGGCTAAGAGACGGTGTCGCGTGTGGTTCATCGAGAGGCATTGAGGCGAAAATGGCAGATAATTCAAATTCTTCTGGCACTCCTGTCCGCACACTTATGCCGCCGCAAGGCAGTACGAAAACTCAGGGTTCTCCATCGCCCAAACCGCAGGCAGCCGCTGGCGCCGCTCAGGGCGCCGCAAGGCCGCAAATGCAAAGACCGCCCGTAAGACAGGCAACGGTTAAAAAATCCGCCAATTTTTCGAGCATGCCCTTTTGGATGGGCCTTGCCCTTTCCGTTCTGTGGATCGGCGTTGTGGGTATCGCGCTTACGGGTTCAGGGACGGCGCAAACGTTCGCGGGCCTGCCGCTTGCGAACTGGGCTATCGGCATTTCCGCCGTCGCCTCGCCGGTAGCTTTAATCTGGATGGTCACGGCCTATCTGCAACGGGCGGCCGACGTCCAATCGATCGCCGAGCCCTTGCGCCGCCAGCTTATGATGATCACGGGTGAATCGGGCGCCGCCGAAGTCCGCATCCGCCGCTTCAACCAATCGCTCCGCGAGCAGATCGAACTTTTGCGCGGCACGCAGACCTTCAGCCAGAACGATCTTGTCGCCATTATGGATCGCGTCCGCCAGCACAAGAACGATCTGGAGCAATTCGAGCAGCACAGCGTCTATCAGGTTAAGGAAATTCAGGAAGTCATCCGCCGCAGCATGCAGCACATCGAACAGCTGCTTGAGGATAAATTCACCATGCTGCGCATTCTGGACAGCAAGCTGGTCCAAAGCGGCGACGAAGTCGCGCGGCAAACGGAAACGGTGCGCGACCAGATGACGTCAATGTTGCAGGAAATCGAAGCCAACGCGCATCTGGTCAGCCTTTCGCTGGAACGCGCGTCACGCGACGGCAAAAAGCTCGCCGATACGGCCCACGCGCAAGAAGCCAGCCTTGTCAGCGCCACGGAGACGGCCTCCAGTTCCTTGCAGGAATTGTCCGGCAAGATCGACCTTACGATCGCCCATTTCCTCGAACGCGTCGGCACGGCGCGCGACGAAGCCGAACGTTTGGGCGGCACGCTGGAAACCCAGACGCGCATGCTCGACGAAGTCAGCAACACCCTTCCCGCGCGCATCAACGAGACGGAAGCCCTGCTTCGCGGCGTTACCGACCGCCTGTTCGCGAGCGAACAGATGGCGCGCCAGCAAGCCGTGCAGCTCGGCGAACATCTGGATGCCCAATCCCAAGGACTTGAGCAAATTCTCAACCGCTTCACGGCCCGCCTCAACGACGTCGACGGCCATCTGCAGCAACGCCGCAGCGATCTGGACGGCCTCGTCGTGCGCATCAGCGGCGCCACGGACGACCTCGCCCAGAAACTCGACAGCAGCATCACCGGTTTGGGCGAACGGACCCAGGAAAGCCTGCGGCAATTCACCATCGTCAACGATGAAGCCCGCCGCGGCGCCGACGACGTTGCCTCCCACATGGCCGAGACGACGGCCCGTTACGAATCGGTCATTCGCCAGCTCAACGGTCTTGCCGAAGGCAACAGCACGCATGTGCGCGCCATGACCGAAGAAATGGGCGCGCAGCTGGTCCGCTTCGAGGCCTTGAACAACGCCTCGCAGCAAGCCGGACAGGAAGTCCAGGCCCGCGCCGGCGTTGCCTTGCAAAATCTCCAGCATGTTCTGGAGCGCTTGCTTGCGGCCCGCGACGCGACGCAAACCGTCGGCGAGACTCTGACGAACAACCTCCGCTCGGCTGTCCAGCAGAACGACAACATCATCACGCGCATCAACGAAGCCGCCCAGATGACGTTGCACGCTTTGGGCGCGGCCTCGGATTCGCTGATCCGCAAGGAAGGCGACATCGCCACCCAAAGTCATGCCGCCGAATCCGCCCTGCGCACGACCATCGGCCAGCTGGAAGAAAAGGCCCGGACAGCCGAACAATCGCTGCGCGAGCAGAACGCCAGTCTGGTGAATTTGATGAAGGAAACGCAGGAACGGCTCGACGGCGCCGATCTGCGCCTTCAGGACTTTGCCGCGCGCGCCGCCCTGCCCGTTCATCAGGCCATGCAGCAGATCGAGCAAAGCACCAATCAGGGCACGGACACGCTGGAACGCTACAGCGGCAAGATGATGGATCATCTCGGCCGCTTGCAGCAGTTGAACACGCGCGTGGGCGATGTGGGCGAAGAGACGAGCCGCATGACCACCGACACGCTGAACGCCCTCGAGCAGTTCAACAACCGCTTCCTCACCGTGCGCGCCGCGCAGGAGGAAACGGCCCGCAGCACGCTGGAACAATTCTCCACGATGGCCGAACGCCTGCAGCGCGAAGTCGGCGTTTTGGGCGATCACACCACGAAAGCCGTGGACACGCTTCATCAGGCCGCCGCGCAGGTGGGCCAGCAATCGCAGGATTTGCTCCGCGAAGCCCAGGATTCCGGCTCCAAGATTCAGGTCGTCACTTCCGCCCTCCAGAACGAAGCGGCGCAAATCCGCGCCACGCTGCAAAAGCAGGCGGACGACCTCAACAACGACCTTTCGCGCGCCGAACGCCAGTTTATGTCGATCGGGGAATCGCTGAAGCAGCGCACCGACGCCGCCTACGCCCTCCTCGACCGCATGGCCGCGCACTACAACGACACGACCCGCGGCGTGACGGATGAGTTCGAAGAGCGGGCCACGAAGCTCGGCCAGACGGCTTCCTCGGCGCACGACAAGGTCGGCGCGCTTAGTTCCGCCATCGCGCAGCAAGCCAGCCTGATCGGCAACAATGCCGTCCAGATGGAATCGCAGGCCACACAGCTTGTCAGCACCGGCGCCAAAACGCTTCAACAGCTGAGCACGCTCAACGAAAAACTTTCGCTGACCCAAGAAGCGACGGCCAGCGGCGCGCAACAGGTCATTTCGCGCCTCGAAGAAACCAACAGCGCCTTCCTCCGCCAGAACAACAGCCTGAGCGAATCCGCGCAGAACGCCGTCATGATGATCCAGAAGGCGGGCGCGGCCTATGGCGAGCAGGCAAGCAAGATGCTCGACACCACCCATCAGGTCGAACAGAGCATCCGCGGCCTCAACGCCGCCACCACGGCCTTTGCGGATCAAACGACGCAAATCCGCTCGGCGATGGAACAGCACAACCAGCGCCTTGTCACCAGCCTCAACGAGTCCGTGGGCCAGCTGGACGGCGCCAGCCTCAAGATGCAGCAAGCGACGTCGCACGCCGCGCAAGGCGTCGAAAGCGCCGCGACGCGCTTCAGCGAAATCACGAAGGACGCCTCGGGACACCTCGACGGCAGCAGCGAGAAGCTTCTGGACATCGCGGGCAAGGCGGAATCCACGTTGAGCGCGCTCGGCGCCAGCATCACGCAACAGGTCGCCTCGCTCAATCTGGTCAGCGAGCAGATGGACGAGCAACACCGCGCCATGACCGCCGCGAACGAAAGCCAGCGCACGCAATTGCTCGACCTGTTCGAAAAGCTTGGGTCCGCCCACGGCCAGGCTTCCGACGTGGCCGAACGCACCATTGCGCGCTTGACGGATTCCCTCCAGCAAATCCACCGCCAGCTTGGCGCCTTGAGCGATCAGTCGCAAACGGCCCTCGCCGACATCCGCACCACCGGCTCCGGCTTCGCCGATCAGGCGACGCTTTTGTTCCAGAACGCCCAACAGGCCGAACAGCAGGCGCGGACCATTCTGTCCGTCACCTCCGCGCTGCAGGATCAGGCGCGTCAGCTTCGCGAAGCCTTGCACGCCGAAGGCGAGCGCACCGGCGATCTTCTGGGCGGCATTCTCGGCAAGCTCGGCTCGGGCAATTCGGAGCTCCGCGAACTCACGTCGACGGCGGAGATCACGCTCACCAGCCTGCATCAGGGCGTCACGAACCAGACGACGGCGCTCAACGGGGTCATGCAGCAGATTACGGACCGGCAGCGCAGCCTGACCACGTCGCTGGACGCGCAGCGCGACGTGTTGAACGGGCTTTTGAACCGCATGTCGCTGGCGCAGGACGAAACGGCTTCCGTGGCCGAGCGCAACGCGGCGAAAATAACCGACAGCTCCCGCCTCATCACCACGCACATGGAAGAGATGGACACGCAGGCGCAAAGCACCCTGACCAGCGTCCAGAACGCCAGCGCAAGCTTCATTAGCGAAGCCGATACGCTCGGCCGCCATGCCGAACAGGCCGAACAGCTTACGCGCCTTCTGTCCGCGAGCACCTCGACGCTTCAGGATCAGGCACGGCAGGTCCGCGAGACGATGCAGACCGAAAGCGAACAGCTTAGCGATATGCTTGGCACCATGCTCAGCAAACTGGGCTCCAGCAACGTCGCGCTGCAAGACCTGAGCTCAACGACAGGCACAAGGCTGACGGACCTGCAGGGCACCATCGACGCCCAAACGACGGCGCTCAACGGCATGATGCAGCAGATCGGCGAGCGGCAACGCGACCTGACTTCGACTTTGGAGACCCAGCGCGAGACGATGGGCGGCCTGATCAACCGCCTGAGCCTTGCGCAGGACGAGATCGCCTCGACGGCTGAGCGCAACACGAACCGCCTGTCCGAAAGCGCGCAACAGATCGCGCGCCAGATCGAGGTTATCGACGCGCAGGCCCAGAACACTCTGGCCTCCGTGCGCGCCGCCGGGGCCGGCTTTGCCGACGAAGCGGGCTCGCTCAACGTCCATGCCCAGCAAACCGAGCAGCAGACACGCGGCCTTCTCTCCGTTACGGCGGGAATGGAAGAGCAAGCGAGGCAGTTGCGCGAATCCATGCAAAACGAGTCGGCGCGCGTGATCGAGCATCTGACTTCGGTCATCTCCCAGCTCGACGTCACCAGCCAGCAGCTCAGGCAGCAGAGCGGCAACATGGTGAACAGCCTGGATCAGTCCGTGCTTCAAATCACGACGCTTGCCAACACCACGGACGAAGCGCTGAAAAAGCACGCCATAAGCGTTACCGATATCGCCGAAAAAGCCGAAGGCCGCGTTCTTGAGGCCGGCGAAAAAATCCGCACCCACTTCAAGGTTGTGGCCGACGCCGGCGAGCAAGCCGACCAGCAGGCCAAGCAGTTGGCGGACACGGCCGAACACGCCAATTCGCGCCTCGCCGCGCTGCGCAAGACGATGGCCGACAGCGATCAGGACGGCCGCAACATTCTGGTGCAGGCCAGCACGCGGATCGACGACATCAAAGCCACGCTGCAGCGCGAGTTGCAACAGGTCGCCGAAATATCGCAGCTGGCCGTCCAGCAGGTTACGGCGGCGGGTCAGGTCTTGATAACGCACAGCGACTCGCTGCGCGCCAACCTTTCCTCCTCCGAATCCGCCCTCACACAGGCCGCCGATCTCGTTCGCGAGGAAACGGTCCAGATTCCGGCCGTCCTCGACCGCAGCACGGCGCATATCGACGCCACCCGCAAGACGTTCGAGGCGCAGGCGGACGAAGTCAACAAGACGATGGTCCAGACGACCGACCGCTTCATCAGCGTCACGGGCGCCGCCCGCGACACGATGATGGAGGAAATGCGCAATCTCGGCACAGTGGCCAACACCGCCGACGAAACCTTGCGCCAGTTCAATCAGGCGCTTGTCGAACAGCTTGAGGCCATCAAGAAAGGCTCGACGGAACTCTCCACCGAGCAGTCTGTCCTCGTCGACAAGACGGCCCAGACCATCGCCCAGCTC
The DNA here is from genome assembly GCA_028716765.1 of Alphaproteobacteria bacterium. The sequence goes on from JAQUPC010000004.1 coordinate 16,623, forward strand.
ACGTCCGCCAGCGATCGGCTCGCGCAGGTTCGCACCAGCGCCCTCCAGACGACGGAAAAACTGGCGCGCGAGTTTGAATCGATCGAAACGATGGCGACCTCGACCACCCAGCGCCTCGCTCAGGCGGGCGAAGGGCTCGGCAAGCAGGTAACCCAGCTGGCTCAGGTCGCGGAACGCGCCGAAGGCCAGATGACGGGCGCCAGCCAAGGCCTCCGCGAACAGCTGGAGCGCATCCGTTCCGGCGTTCAGATGCAGATCGACGACATCAACCGCGGCCTTATGCAGATCACCGCGCAGCTGGAGCGCACCGGAAACACCCTGCGCTCGGCCACGGCCGGGGCCGTTTCGGACGTCGAAAAGATCACGACGCGCCTCGACCAGACCAGCAAGGACACGTCGCACCAGCTTACCGACCGCACGGCGCGCATGCGCGTCGCCACCGAAGAAGTGGCGAAGCTGTTGGGCGGATTCGGCGACCAGATGGACGTGCTGCTTAACCGCCTCTCGACGGCAGGCGACGGCATCAAGCGCCAGGAAAGCGACCTGATCGGCCGCTTGCAGTCGGCGCTGTCGCACCTCGGCTCGATCACCGAAAAGCTCGAGACCAACCGCATGCTGACGGCGGACGTCGCGGACGAAGCCGTATCGCGCCTCTCGGGCGTATCCGCGGCGGTGGAAAAGCAGTTGCATGAACTTAAGCAAGGCTCCGACAACGTGTCCGGCATCATCAAGGGCATGGGCCAGCTTTACGGAGATCAGACCCAGGGCATGAACCGGAACCTCGCCGATACGCAGAGCCAAATTCTTTCCATGAACAAGTCCGTGGAGGAGATGCAGCAACGCACCGACCGCATGCGCGTCGCGCTTAAGCTGCAAGGCGACGATCTCATGAACACGCTGGAGCAAATCCTGCATCAGCTGTCGACGACGGGCGATATCTTCGGCGACGTCATCCAGACGGCTGAGCAAAAAGCGGCTGAAGGCGGCCAGAAGCTGAGCTAGGCCTTTCCCCTCACCCCGGCATCTAGTTAATGACCTTGTCCTTGCCTTCCTTCTGGTCGCCCCGTCATGCGGCGGCGCTTCAGGATCTCGCGCGGCAAGCGGGCGCCAGCATCATGGCGCATCGCGCCGCCGCGACCGCTCCCGCCGAGCATAAAACCGACGGGAGCCCCGTCACCGCCGCCGACCGGGATTCGCAACGCATCATTATCGAAGGCTTGCGCGCCCTTACGCCCGGCATTCCCGCCGTCGCGGAAGAAAAGGACAACCCCGCCGCGCTTGCAGCGAACGGCACCTACTGGCTTGTCGACCCGCTGGACGGCACCCGCGATTACGTGGCCGGGGGACAAGAGTTTTCGGTGAACATCGGCCTTTTGGTTGGCAACGAGCCCTGCATCGGCGTCATATTTGCCCCGGCCGTCGACGACCTTTTTTACGGCGATCCAACCGGCGTCGAACGCATGACGCCGCAAGGAAAACGCGCGTTTAAGGCCGGTTCCTATGCCAAGAGCAACAAGCCCCCTCGCCTTCTGACAAGCCGTCACGAAGCCAAACGGCTCCCAATAAACGAATGGCTTGAAGGCGGGCAAATCAGCGCCTGGCGGCCATGTTCCAGCGGTTACAAATTCGGCCTTCTCGTGAGCGGCGAAGACGATTTGTATCCCCGCGCCGGAGCGACCTGCGAATGGGATACCGCCGCAGGCGACGCGATCCTCCGCGCCGTGGGCGGACGTATCGTGACCCGCGGCGGAAAAACGCTGGCCTACGGCAAACCGGATTTCCTCAACAGCGATTTCATCGCCTGCGGCCCGACGTACGACGACGGCGCCCTTCCCGGCTTTTTGGCGTTGTTGGAAGAATGCAAGAAGCCCTGAGACCTTCAATTATTCATTGAACCTCTGGTTTTCTTAAAGGTTCGTTGCGAACGATATTTCCTCGCCGCGCAAGCTCAGCCAAGCTGCCCTCAATGTTTTCTTTGGCCTGTTGGCCATAACGTTCAGAGAAATACGGGGTATAAAACAGACGTTCGGCATCAAGGCTTTGTAAAAACATCGCCCGCCCTTTCGTAAACCTTAGCAGCATAGGGAGCAAGACAGAGTACATGTCACTAATCCAAGCGGCTTGAGGTACATGGCCATATTCATAGCGGATGCCTTCATCGTAGATTGCGAAAACTTTCGGCGGCCGTCCCAAAATCGACATGTCAAGATCGACGAAAAGCATCTCGTCATTCGTGACGGGCTCAAACCCTGCTTTTCCGTACTGTGTCACGAGTATCAGTCTGCGGGCGCGCTCGATTAGGCCCTCGTCAAGCCCCCATTTACGGGCATGCTCCGCCATAAGGTCGGCGCTGCGCTCTTCACTGGTTTTCACCCCTTCCGGCAGCGGCACCCTTGTGTCGTACACGGCATCGTGAAACACCCAGGCCAGCATAAAGGCGTCCGGATCCTCGATCTGATCCGCAATATCCGGAATAATATTCAACCCGTCCACGACATGAGACAGGGCGTGATAACGCCGTTCATCGCCGCCATAGAGTTTCCGTACAATATCGTAGGCCTGTTCCGGTTCCGCGACGCCGAGCCGTTTGAAAAAGCCGGTCATGCGAAGCTCGCCGAAAATGTCGATTTGCTTCAGCATCCCGTCAAAGGCGGCGCGAAAATCCCGGTCGGTCAGCTGACCGTTGTTCTCAAGAACCTGAACCGAACCATAATCCGCTGCGGCAATGGCTTGCCGGGTTATGGCGATCTTCTTTTCCGTCGTGAATTGGCTCGCGGCGCGCCGCAAGACCTGCTCCGGGGTTAAGTCGGCGCGTTTTTCAAGCCGCGCGGTACGCGTCGCGAGATCGGCATCTGCCACAAGAACGTTGTGGTTCACGAGGTTCGTCCATTTTGCCTCGGCAAGAAGCGCGGAATCCATCAACAGAATCCCTTTGCGCCGATTCAGGTTCTTGCGGAGCCTCAGCAAAACGCGCCCGCGCATCATGGCGTTGAACTTCGCCATCTTCTTCGGGCTCTTGAACAGCAGGGGGCCAAGCATGGACCTCTCGATCGACCCGTCCCCGTTCACGAGTTTACGGCCGAACGTTTTTCCGATCTCCCGGCGCAACAAGACATAATCGGCTTCCGGGCGGGAACCAAGAATATCATGCGGGATAAGGTCCATATCTTCATAGTGCAGAGGAATGCAAAGTTCGTTCGCTATTTCCCTGAATTTTCCGGCGACATAGCCCTTTCCGGCTCCGCTCATGCCCGTAAGACCATAAGGATATTGTCTTTCCCGTCGCGCCTGAAGCTGGGCGACCGTGCTTGCGGGCGCCATACCCTCGACGTCCCCTTGTTCGCGCATAACGGCTTTGACAAGGCTGGAACTGATGAATTCCTTACCGGAAGCGGCGGGAAGATAGAAGGTCACGCCCTTGTGCTTGTCTTCCCACGCTCTTCTTGCGTTATGCCATTCGGCATAACGTTCCATGCCGATCTGCGCTTCGTACTCGCTCCCGCCGCGCAGGCCCCGCACAAGAACATGGGCCCGTTGTTCCTGAAGAAAATCAGTAAAAAGCCCCGAGAAAGACAAGACGCGAACGTTGGGAAGATGACGAACGACGTGCCGCGCATTGGTTTCAAGTTCGGCGAGGGAGAATTCCCTATCCTTTTTGTCCGGGTTGACGCCGATGCCGACGATGACGTCGTCGAAAATTCCGGCCTGTTTTTCAACGGCGTCAAGATGGCCGTTTGTAAATCCGTTAAAGCTTCCTAAATAGGCGGCGGTCTTGTGCTTGGGCATGGCACACCTTCATTTAAATAGACACAGCAATGACGATTATTGATGGCACCATTTTCAGGAAGCCTCAATTTTATTTTTCCCAAATGGTTTTATGGTTAATGGGAAATCACTTGCCCTTCGTGACCGGCTCAACCGAGAAGCGGGCCACGGTCAAACCGCCCGCGTTGGAGCCGCTCACATCGAGACGCAGACGTTCGTTATCCCGCTCATACGTGCGGGCATCGATGGCCTCCCAACCCAATTGCGGAAGAGCCTTCTGATAATACTGATATACCGTATCGATATCGATCATGCCCGTGGCCGTCGTCTGCGCGATCCGGCCTGGTCCGGCGATAAAAAGAACGTCCTTGTCCTCCTGCTCCGCCAACCCCGGCATCAAGGGAAGATCGTCGATGACCTTCGTAAACCGGGTGCCGGACTTTGGTGCCGCCGCATAGCTTTTGTTGATGTTGGAATCGGCTCCGATCGCAGACGTTGCGAACACGGCAGCCAAACATGCAAGGAGAAAAACTTTGGAAAAATTGGTCATGAGTCGAAACTAACGTAACAAAAGCGTTCTGACAACCACCAGAGGTCTTCATAAATATTCTTTTATTTGCACCATTTAGCCGTCATTGCGAGCGCCCAAAGGGCGCGAAGCAATCCAAAATTCGGAAGTCGCCGACAATCTTAATTTATACTGGATCGCCACGCCTGCCTCTCGCAGACGAGCGGCAGGCTCGCGATGACGCGCTAAAGCTGCTTTCGCGGACAATAAAAAGTCGAGCGTCCGCCTTGGGTAATCCGCCTGATTCCGCCGGTTTTTTTCACGTCGCACGCGCAACCGGGACAAGACTCTCCTTCGCGCCCATAGACGGCGAAATGATTCTGGAAAGACCCGCGGCTGCCGTCCGATTGCACATAATCGCGCAGGCTCGATCCTCCAGCCTTGATGGCCATGCGCAAAACCTTGCGTATGGCGGGAACAAGCTTCTCGATCTGCGCGCCGGGGCAGGCTCCCGCGCGCCGCTTGGGACTGATGCCCGCATAAAACAGGGCTTCGCACGCATAGATATTCCCGAGCCCGGCTATCAACCGCTGGTCCATCAGCGCCGCCTTGATGCTCGTTTTCTTGCCGCGCAGTTTTTCTTTCAACCACGCCGGGGTTAATCCCGGCCCAAGCGGCTCGACGCCGAGATGGCGCAACAGTTTATGCCGGGCAAGTTCTTCTTTCGGAACCAGATCGCAGAGCCCGAAGCGGCGCGGGTCGTTGAAGCGCAGAACCCGTTTTCCGCCGTCCGCGAAATGAAAAATCACATGATCGTGCCTGGCGGGCGGCGCGCCGTCATCTTTCCCCAAGACCAGCCGTCCCGACATGCCAAGGTGGATCAGCAAAATCTCGTCTTTATCCAGTTCGGCAAGTATGTATTTAGCGCGGCGCGCAATTCCGAGAATCCTGCGCCCTTCCAGACGGGCGGCAAACCGCCGGGGCAGCGGAAAACGCATGTCTTTGCGGCGTTGTTCGGCCCTTGCTATGCGCTTGCCTTTCAAGGCTTTGGCGAGTCCCCGGCAGGCTATTTCGACTTCAGGCAGTTCAGGCATGGGAAATTGATAAGAAAAAACGGCGGTTATTCAACCGTAACACGCCTGTCCGCCGCGAAACAGGCACTTCGCCTCCCGCCGAATTCCCGCTTTCTCCCGTGAAAAACCGCGGCTATAGTGGCTCATTCCTGCTCTAAACGGTGAAAAATGATGCGCTTCTTCCTATGGATATTGACCTTGGCAATCGTGCTGATCGCCCTTGCCTTCACGGTCGAGAATAGCGGCAGCGTGACGCTGAGCCTGTGGCCGTTCAATGTTGCCCTGACGATGCCGCTTCCGGTCCTGCTGTTCGGCTTCCTGTTCGCAGGCCTGCTTCTAGGCAGCTTCCTCACCTGGATTGGCTCATTCCGCTATCTCTGGCAAATCCGCCGCTTGAGGCATGATCTTGAAGCTTTGCATAAAAAGCTGGAGAGTCCCCCCTCCGCGCCTACCCGCCGCCTTTGCCTGCCTCGTTTATTCCGGAGCAAATCATGACCATGACGAACCCCGTTTTTTGCGCCCTCGATACGCCCGACGTCGAAACGGCCCGCGATCTGGCCCTTAAAGTCAAAAATAACGTCGGCGGGCTTAAGCTTGGGCTTGAGTTTTTCATGGCCAACGGCAATTCCGGATATGGACGGATTGCCGATCTGGGCTTGCCTATCTTTCTCGACGTCAAGCTGCACGACATTCCCAACACCGTTCAGGGAGCCGTGAACTCCCTTCTGCCGCTGAAGCCCGGCTTTATAACCATTCATGCTTCGGGCGGCCCGGCCATGATGCGCGCCGCAGCCGACACCGCGGCACAGGCGGGCGCCGCAAGGCCGAAATTGCTTGGCGTGACGGTGCTCACCAGCCTCGACTCCGGCGATCTAAAAGAAGTCGGGCAATCGGCGGATGTGGTTCAGCAGGTGCAGCGCCTTGCCCTTCTCGCGAAAGCCAACGGATTGGACGGCGTTATCTGCTCGCCCGCCGAAATCGCCATGCTTCGCGAAGCCTGCGGCCCCGATTTCATTCTTATGGTGCCGGGCATACGCCCTGCATGGTCGGCCAAAAACGACCAGAAGCGCATCATGACGCCCAAGGAAGCCCTTAATGCGGGGGCCACCTATCTCGTCATCGGGCGTCCGATCCGCCACGCCGACGATCCCGCCGGCGCCGCCCGCCGCATAACGGAGGAAATCGCGGCGTGAGCGTTAGAGTCAAAATCTGCGGCATTCAGGACGAAACGGCGTTGAACGCAGCGGCGCAAGGCGGCGCCTCGTACGCGGGTTTTGTTTTCGAATCCGCCTCGCGGCGGTACATTTCGCCGGAACAAGCCGGCCTTTTGATAAGGCAGGTTCCGGGACGCCTACAAGCCGTCGGCCTGTTCGTCGATCCGGATGACGAAGAATTGCGCGCCGTTACCGGCCTCGCCTCCCTCGGCATGATCCAGCTGCACGGCCTTGAAACGCCGGAGCGGGTGGCCGCCGTGCGCGCGCTCACCCATCTTCCGGTTATGAAGGCCATGCACATCGCCGCGCCGGAAGATTTCGCGTCCGTGCCCGCCTACGAGGCCGTGGCGGACATGCTGTTGTTCGACACAAAAACCGGCCCCAAACCGACCGGCGGCACGGGCCTTTCGTTCAATTGGGAACTTTTAAAGGGGCGGGAGTTCACTAAACCCTGGATGTTGGCGGGCGGCATCAACATCAACAACCTTGCCGAAGCCGCTACCATAACCGGCGCGCGCATTGTCGATCTCTCCTCCGGCGTCGAAGACGCAACGGGCCGAAAAGACCCGGAGAAGATTCGTGCGTTATTAAAGCTGGCAATGCTCTGGTAAAGTCTGCTTATCAGCAGCACCCCCTGCCGGAGAGACCGTATGTTCCGGCCTTTGCGGAGAAGAAATATTCAGCCACGGGAAGCTTTCCACTGGCATGAAACGCCAACTGTTATTGCCCTCATCTAAAACTATATATTCACGTTCTCCGTTTCCATTTCTGCCTCCAAGGAAACCGATCACATGTCCCCCCCGGACGCAATACTCGAATTGCGCGGACATATCGGCCAGCACCGTTTCCACAGTCGTGCCTTTAGAAGTAATAGGACTAATCTCCGTTTCCCACTCCTCCCGGCCTGTTTTCATTCGATAATATACATTACCCAATGTTGCCCCTGTGCTAAGGAGATCCTCAGGGACTAAGGAATACTTCTTGGTGCCGCAGACTATAACCATGCCGCCGCCAAAACATTTGTTTATCGACTGAAGGATGGTGTTGTTGAATGGGCTCAGTTCAATCGGGACGACGAGATTATTTTGCAAATCGAAATACACGCCGTTCTCGCGCAACTGTCGTGTTTCTCGCTTTTTCCTTGCTTGTATTCCCATCTTTAATCTCCTTTTTTTGCAATAACTAAAATATGCCTTATCTTGTATCATGCGGTTCGTGAAAGTAAAAGAAACATCATGCAACATATTGATAAACAATGGCTGATTTCAAAGCGATGAGAATTAGAAATTCAGCGCCTTGCTTAGGCTGGCTGCGGAATTACATTGAGTATCAAGTGCCCGGACCTCCTGGGATTGGGTCCGCCGTTCAATGAATAAACGATCCTTGGCACCAAGGGAATCGGGCGGAACGTCAGGCTCCCGTTTTCCCGCCCTACCACGAATTGATGCTGCTTCCTCTCGCGATCGACAAGAAGAAGCGCGTCTCCTGTTTTAAGGCAGTTCTCGGTAATTCCTTTGATGACTTTTGCGACCGCCTCATCGGGGGTTTTTCCCGATGCCGCCAAACACAAGACCGCGCACCCATTATATAAGACTTTGGCAAAATCAAGATAGTAAGGGTTTTCCTGCCGGTCGTCATGCACATAAACGATTCTGAGTCCGGATGGGCCGGCCAGATCATTCAATCTTTCAAGCAAGGCTCGTGAACTTTCTGTTTGAAAAGGTATGTCGGCGATTTTCTTGTTGTAGCTGCGTACTTGCATGGCTTGTTTCCTTGAAAAAGAGTTGTTTCGTCTATCCGCAAATTGAAAAAATTACTTTGGCTCCGGAACAAGACCGGTGTGATGGGCCTTTCGCCCGCGTCTTTCCGCTGTCTTCCTCCACGCGCCCACAACACACAGCGCCGCCGCACCTACTCCAACGGCCGTCCCTACAAATGCCAGAGCGCCTGTCGTATCGACGGCGGCATCCGCAAAAACCTGCGATACAATGTGATAAAGGCTTACGCCCCCGACGGTCAAAGAAGCAAGGCCAACGGTAATTTCCGTTTTTGCCAGATCCCACAATCTTCTTGTTTCTTTACGGTTTGAGAACATTGGATCGTCACACTTACATACCGAAAAAATACACATTTATTTCTCCACGCAAAACTTTAAAATCATGTGTCGCGATGCGCACGGATCGCGCACATCTTTGTTAGGCGATTTTTCAATAACTTTCCGGTAATTTCAAGAAATTCCTCATGGCCGTTTTTAACCATATTTGGCTTTAGGATCCGGCCTGCGGCGCGGATAAGGCGGGTCAATCTCCGCTTAAGGCCGTTGCAACTGCATCACGGTCGGGAAAGGAATTTCGATTTTCTCGGCGTCAAAGCGCTGCTTGATCCTGAGCAGATAGGCGCGTTTGATATCATATTGCTTGCCGGGAGCGGCTTTGATGCGGCAGGACACGTTGATGGCGGAATCGCCGAGGCTCTCGACGCCAAGCACCTCGATCGGCTCAAGGATAAGATGGCTGAACGCCTTATCGGCACGAAGTTTTTCGCCTTCGTCGCGCATCACTTCCATGACGTGCTGCAGATCGCTGTCATAGCCCACGCTCAGGTTGATAAGCGCGTACGAAAACGTTTTCGAGCGATTAATGATGCTCGTGATCGAGCTGAAGGGCAAAACGTGCAACGAGCCGTCCCGGTCGCGCAGACGCACGGTGCGCATCGTGATGCTTTCGACGTTGCCTTTGTTGTCACCGATCTGAACCAGATCGCCGACGGCCAGCGAATCCTCAAGCAAGATGAACATGCCGGTAAGAAAGTCTTTCACCAGCGTCTGCGAGCCGAAGCCGACGGCCACGCCGATGACCCCGGCGCCTGCCAGAAGCGGTGCGGTATCGATGCCAAGCTCGGACAACGTCACCATCCCCGCGATGACCGCCAAAACGATCATGGCCGCGTTGCGCACCATGGGCAAAAGCGTACGTGCGCGCGCGTTGGCCTCGACGATGTCTCCCTTGGCGTCGCGCGGATTGAGTTTGCGCTCAATCGTGGCTTGCAGCATCTCATAGACGAGCACGACGATCACCACCGTCGCGGCTATAGTGAAAACGGAACCCAGAATTCTCTGGCCCCAGGCTGAAGCCACGATGGCCTCAACGTCCGCTCCCCATGCCGCCGCAATGCCCGCAACGCCAAACGCCCACGTCGCCAGCCGCAGCAACGTTTGCATGACGGGCCGGAAAAGGCTGAAGGTGACGGCGACATCCTTGGGATGCAGCCTGGGGCGCAATCGGCTGATCACATAAAACGCCATGCGCATGGCGAACAAAAGCAAAAGCGTCAGGATCGTGCCGCGCTGCATGATGGCGAAACCGCCCTTTGCGCCCAACATCGTGACGATATAGCCGATGACTAAATAAGCGATGGCCAATACATGCCAGCTGCGCGCCAGCCACAGGCGCAGGCTTTGCCACAGCGACAAGCCGCTCTGGGCGGCCGACAAGTCCCCGCGTAAAGACGAGGAAACGAAAGAACGTTTTTGCAGGATGATGATGATCGTCATCACCACGATCAGAAGGCCGATTATGCTGTTGAAGGCCGTAATGGCCTCGACCGGCACCCTGACAAGTTGCGCGAGATCAACGCCGAAATACCCGGCCACCATGACAAGGCTATAGGCGTTCAGCCAATGCTGAACATAAATGGCCTGCGAGTCCGCTATGGGAAGAAAGCGCAGAGCCGGCGAGTTGGGAGCCAGCAAAAAACGAATGCCGAGACGAACAAGGCGTAAAACCGCCAACGCGTACACAACCGTCATCACAAAAAAACGCACCAGCTTGGTGGGCTCGCTTTGCGCCATGAGCAACAACGCCGCGGCAAGAAACAGAACGACGGGGACGAGGGACACAAAAAACCAGCCCGTCAAGGCGCCTATTTTCGCCCCTAAGGTCAACGGATCTTGCCGCCTGATGCGGCGCCGGAACGGCAACAGCACTAAATCGGCAAGCCACCCCGCGGCAAACGCGCCGCCAAGCACTATCAACAACTGCTGGCCGATTTGCGCCCAGATGCCGTTAAGCTTGGGATCGCCGATCTGCTTGTCGATCCACGCGACCACCTGCGGCCAGGCTGAAAAGTTGGTGAGGAAAGCCGCCCCTTCCTCGCGCACGGCGTTAAAGAACGTCAAGATCAAGGTAAAGGCGCGGGTGCCGAACGTCTCTTGCGGCTCGATCTCGCCGTTCTCGCTACCCGTCACAAGGGCCTGAATCTGCTGCCCCAATTCTTCCGCAATGGGCGCAAGGTTCTGCCGGGCAGGCAATGGACTTTGCATGGCCGGTTGCGAAGAAACAGCCCACCCCGCGCTTGGGGCGGAAAGAAGTATTGCCACAAGCATGGCAAGGGAAAGTCGCTGAAAGAACTTTTTCATTGGTTTCCTAAGAAGATAGGGAGAAACGACAGAACCAAATTTGGCTTTTTTGACCATCCTGTCAATCATGCAAAGACGGCAATAATACGACGGGAGCTATAACCAGCTTAAGCAACCGCTTGTTTTTAATCATAAACCCCATTTACTATTGAAACTTCATCGGTTTGCCCCATATCATACGGCAGTTGCTCTCCATTTTTCATGAGGCTGAACCTATGGTCAATCCATTCACACCCGCTTCCGTCACCGGAACCCGCGCAGGCGTTACCTTCGATGCCGGGCTTCGCGCGCACATGATCCGCATCTTTAACTACATGGCGGGGGGTCTTGCGATTACGGGCCTTGTCGCCTTCATCGTGGCCAACACCGCACTGGCCGGAGTCGTATTCGGTACGCCATTGAAGTGGGTAGCGATTTTCGCGCCGCTCGTCTTCGTGATCTACATGAACGTCAAAATGCAAAGCATGAGCGCCGCAAAGGCTCAGACGCTGTTTTGGCTGTTCTGCGGCACAATGGGCCTGTCGATGGCGGCTCTGTTCATGGTGTTTACGGGCGCCAGCGTCGCGCGGGCCTTTTTCATCACCGCCGCCTCCTTTGGCGCAATGAGCCTTTGGGGCTACACCACCAAAACCGACCTGACAGGGTTCGGCTCGTTCCTGCTTATGGGCCTCGTCGGCCTGATGATCGCGATGGTGGTCAACATCTTTTTGGCCTCGTCCGGACTTCAATGGATCGTTTCCGTGCTGGGCGTGCTGATATTCACCGGCCTCACGGCCTATGACGTTCAGCGCATCAAACAGACGTATGCGGCGGGATGGGGCACCGAAGCCAACAACAAAATGGCCGTTGTCGGGGCGCTGGGGCTTTACCTGAACTTCATCAACGCCTTCCAGTTCATCCTGAGCCTGACCGGCGACAGGCGGTAAACGCCTTCGATAAACCGCTTAAAAGCGCCGCGATGGCTGGCCGTCGCGGCGTTTTTTATGCCTATTAACCAAACATAGCCTTTGCCTCGCGTGTACAAAGTTGATATTTTTGGACGCTCATTATTGCGTAAATCTGATAAATGGAGACATAAAATGGCGACCGGTTCGCAAGGCACCTTACGGATTGCCCCCGCTAAACTGCACGCACTTGCTGCAATGAGCGAAATCCTCCTCCGGGGAGGAATGAGAGCGCCCGGCAATCTGGATCAAGGTAAGGCACCGCTCTATGCACACACGACTTGCGGCGGTGGTTGCGATGGCGATTGTGACAGCACGTGTTGGTCCACTTCAGCTCAAGACCGTAAAGACTATTCCGATTCCGGTTGTTGGGAATGCGATGGCTCTTGCTCCGGTGGCTGTGGCGGCCACTGCTCCAATAATTGTCAAGGCGGCTGCGACAGCAGTTGTGGCGGAAATTGCCAAGGAGATGGCTGCCATTCGAGCTGCGCGGGATCTTCGAGCAGCGGCAATGATCGTCGCGGGTTTCAGGAAAGCCCCACAAGGACGCCCGCAGCAGCCTTCGTTTTAAAGCGCGGCGCGCGACCGGCTGAGAGATTACGCCTCTGATATTTTTTTGCGGCATATTTTTTCAAGTATTTATAAGCGCCTGCGTTTTTTTCGCAGCATGGTTGGTGCGCAGTCTATTTATTTTTTATGGGGAATAATGATGCCACGAGATACCAACGGAATTTCTGAAACGCTTTCTTTGACTATTACGGAACGCTGTAATCTTTCATGCGTCTATTGCTACGAACACGCCAAAGACGCCGCCGTCATGTCCTACGATGTCGCCTTTTCAGCTATCGAGGCGGCCTTCCGGCGGAACCCGGGGAGGGATCTTTATATCAGCTTCCACGGCGGGGAACCGCTTCTTGTTTTTCCCCAAATCCAGCACATATGCGAGACGGTGTGGGCTCAACCTCAACCCCTGCCCCGGCCTCATAGATTTTATTTGGCGACAAACGGGACGCTGGCGCATGGTGAAATCCAGAAATGGTCGTCTGCTAATAAGCACAGGTTCTCCTTGTGCCTCAGCCTCGACGGCACGCGGGAGATGCATAATCTAAACAGGAGCAATTCATTCGACGCGATAGACTTGGGCTTTTTCAAAGAAACCTGGCCTGACCAGCCTGTTAAGATGACAATATCTCCGCAAACTCTTCCATCTCTGGCAGAGGGCGTTATTTTCATGCAGGGCCTGGGGTTTGAGGTTAGCGGTGGGTTGGCTCAAGGCATCGCATGGCCAAAAGAATCCTTCGCTCTGTATGAAAGGGAGATGAGGGAACTTTGCGACCACCATCTCCAAAATCCGGGAGAGCAGCTTTCCCAACTCCTGTCCATGCCGCTCGACAAATTTACGCCTTACGCCCGGGAACAAGGACGCAGATGGTGCGGGGCAGGAAAACATATGACCTGTGTCGACCAAAAGGGAGAGGACTATGCTTGCCATATGTTCATGCCTTCGGTTCAGGAAACGTTAGAAAACCAAAAGAATAAAGAAAACACTCAAAGGCTGTTGCGAGACGCCGCGGAAGAAATCGTTCATCCTGTTTGCGAAAAGTGCGTCATCACGAGCGCATGTCAGACATGCTACGGCTCGAACTTTGTGGCGCGCGGCGATTTAGCCGATAACGGGAAGGATAATTGCACCTTCAATCTGATACGGGCAAAAGCAACCGCTTATCTGTACGCGGAAATGTTGACGGATCGTGACCGTTATCCTCTCGTCAAAAACATGGCCGATGAGGGTGTTTATCGCGTCATTCACGCCATTCAGGCCATCACGGAAGCCATTCCCGATGACGCTCTTGCCCGCCGCATTGAAGGCTCTCCATCTTCAGCGAAGTATTCTCTGGGGCTGTAGTTAGCAGGGCTAACCCCGTCAACATCACGCCACCACCCTGTGCTTGACCTTTTCAAGCATCGGAAGATCGTTAGGCGCGTTGCCGTAGCCCCAACTGTCGTCGAACGGGCCATGCGTCAGCAGATAGTCCGCGACTCTTTCGGCCTTGCGCGCGCGCACGCAATTGCCGGACGCCATCCGCCCCGTCACCACGCCGTCTTTGATCTCCATGTCCGTGCACAGCACCGCATGATGTGGAACCTTGCGTAACAGGGCGGGAAGATAAAGGCTCAGACTGCCCGAAGCGATCACGATATGGTTCCCCCTGTCGTGATGTTCTCTCAGCGCATTCATGACGAGGCCTCGCTCGCGGGGCCAGCCCAGCATTTTTTCGACCGCCGGAGCCAATTCTTCCATGCGCTTTCCCGCCAAGAGCCGTTGCAGCAATCGTTCCTTGACGTAAGTGCGGTGATCGCCGCCATTGGCCAATGCCCAAATCAGCCCGACAATCGCCTCGGACAAGGCGATACAGGCCCGGGGCCATCCCGCCACGGCGACGAGAAAAGGCCATAAGCTGTCGCCCTTAACGAGCGTATCGTCGTAATCGAAGAACACGACCGTCCGCTTGCCGGGTGCCGGATCTATCGGCTCTTTCACGCGACCGGTTCCCATGCTCCGGCGATCAAGGCGGCTTTGCCGCCGTTCCGGCCGACACCGGGCGTCTGCCACTCGAGGCTGTTAAACGCCCCGCAATGGGCGCACAGAACCTGCCAGTCGTCATGGCCGCCGCCGCAGGCCGTGCAGAGCCAGCGGGGATCGGGAAGAGCCTCCGCGGCTTTCATAAGCCACTGGGCAGCGGCTCGTTCGTCGCCGGATTCCCGGCGCTCCAGCTTTGCAAGCAAACGGTAGGCTTTCTGCGTGGCCTGTCCCTGCGCGATGATCGCCATCAGATGCCTTCGAGCCTCTCCCCACAAGTCAGCGGCGATGGCCGTTTCCGCAAGAGCAAGGCGGCTCGCAGGATCCTCCGGATTGGTGCGCGTCAAATGCGCCATGAGCTTGTGCGCGTTTAAGGGGCTCCCGCTGCGCCCTGCCCTCAGATAGAGGTCCGCCAGATGCGGATGAGGCTTGTTCCTCCAGGCTCTTTCGATCGTGCGCAGCGCGGTCCGGAAATGCCTGGCTTCCAGCTGCCTTTGCGCCAGCGTCAGCAACGCAGGGACCCAGTCGGGCGCTTGCTTCACGGCCTTCTCCGCGCTCTGCAACGCTCGGTCCGCCTGCCCCTGTTGCGTTTCGGCTACCGATGCCGCCACCAGCAAGGCTGCCTGATGGCGCCGCGCGCGCGGCGCTTCGAGCAACCGCGCCGAGGCCGCTTGCGCCAACGCCGCGCTGGCATCACTCCAATTTTGGCGGCGGGTAGCCAGATCGAAACGGATCAGATTCAGCCACGGCGTATTCGGCTTCAGGCGGCGCAGATTGCCCATCTGGCGCTCGGCTTCGTCCCAATCGCCATCACGGACTGCGGCCATGATAAGCCCGCGGTATCCAAGCACGGCGCTTTCAGGCTCCGCCGCCATAGCGCGGAAAATCTCTTTGGACGCGCGGTGATCGCCGGCCAATTGCGCCGCCTGCGCCTGCAAAAGCCTTGTCGCGGGCGTGACGCCCAATAAACGGCGCGCGCTGACCGCAAGCCTTCCGGCTTCCGCCGCGTTGCCTCCCGCGATGGCGGAAAGGCCTTGCGTAAGCAGCGCTTGCCCTCTTTGAATTTTGTTGAGCCTGTTATTCAAGCGCCAGATGCGCGGCCCCTCGGTAATAAAGCTCCAGAAACGATAGAGAAGATAAAAAACGAACGCCGCGCCGAGAAGGACGACGGCCAGAAACGCCGCGGACGTTTCTATCTGGTAACCGTGCCAAACGACGCGGGCCGTCCCCGGTTGAACCACCAGCCAGACCACGACGCCGACAATGATCGCCAGCCGGACAAGAAAGCCGAGCAACCGCATTATTCCTCCGCCGCCGGGGTGATAGCGGCCGGACTTCCCTCTTCCTGCGCCTGCTCCACGAGATGCGCCGCGATGGCGTCAAGAGCCGTTTCGACGCCTTGCCTTGCTTCCGCCTTCGCAAGCCAGTCTTTCAAAACCGTCTGGGCAGGATCGGGCAAGCTTTTCGCCTTTTCAAGCGCCGCCTTCAAATGATTCCGGGCCAGGTCGCGATCGATGTCAGCCAAATCTCCCTCACCGCCCGACGGTCCATGCAAAGGCCGGACCGATACGAATCTTTGGAGTTCCGCCAGCAAGCGCTCCTTCCATGTATGCGCTTCCGTCTTTCGCATTTCCGTTTGCGCGGCGGGCTTAAGCGCGAGGAATTCGTCATAGAGCGCAGTCATTGGCAATATGCCGTTCGCGGCTGTCGGCTCTATCTGGGCGATAACCGCCGTCACGGCTGCGTCGTGCACCGCCGCCTGTTGCAACGTTTGCAGGGGACGGGAGAAATCATCGCCTGAGTCGATCGCCGATCGCAACTGCACGAAGGCGACGGCCTCCGCCACTTGCGTCTTTGCCGCGCTTTGCGCCGCCCCCGCCGTGCGCGATTCCTGTTTGATTTGCGCCTGAAGCGCGCCGAGTGCCGCCGTCATGGCTATCAAATCGTTTTTCAGGCGCGCGACGTCTTCTTCCGCCCGCGCTATTTGCTCGCCGCCTTCCTTGCCGGATGAAGCGGCTTGCTCCAGCTTTTCCAAACGTGCCGTCAGCCCCGGCAGCGCGTCGTCATCAACTTGTGCGCTTTCGCCTGGCACATTCGTTTGGGCAGTAGCCCCATCTTCAAAACCGGGTTTCTGCGCTCCCGCCATTCCCGGCAGCAGGCCGGAGGGAAAAGGCTGTACCTGAGTCACATACCAGATAGCAGCGGCAAGAAGGATAAAGACGGCCAGCAAAGAAATCAAAAGGGCCGGCAAACGCCAACCCGGCGTTTTTTTCGCCGTTTCTTCGGCTGCCGGAGTTGAATTATCGCTTTGCTGATTCATGGCATCCTCACGAAACGGGACAAATGCGTTGCAAGCAGGCAACCATAGCATCTTCCGTGGGCACTTTAACAGCCACGGCCTGCCGCCATGCAAGCGGCTGAAGAGCCTCGACGACCGTACGACTAAGTCCTATCGCGGATAGAGAGGCACAGCAAGCCTCAAGCTTGTGCCGCTGCATGAGCTTGACGAACTCCGCCGCCGTACGGGGCGAAAAGAAAAGGGCCGAATCCACCTTCCGCTCGACCAGTTTCTGCTGCAAGGCAAGCGATAATGCCCCGGCATATTGGGCCTTATAAACCGGCCAAACGGAAAGCCGGAATCCGGATTCCTTCAATAGCCCCGCCATCGCAGGGGACGTTTCATCGCCCGCAATATGCAAGTGCGGGGATTTTCCCGGCTCTTCTTTCTGGATCAGGCGGGCAAGATCAAGGCCGTCGCCAGCGGAAGATTTGATGTTTTCAAACCCAAATGCGCGCGCCGCCTCTGCCGTGCGCGGCCCGACGCAATAGCATGGCAGCTTGACAAGATCGGCAGCTTCCTTGCGCCGCAAAGACAAAGCCGCAAGGGCATTGCGGCTGGTGATGATGACGCCACGGACGCGCTTTGAGGCCGGGCGCGGGGCTCCCGACGGCACGATAGTCAACAGCGGCTCGATCAACGGCGTATAACCGAATTTACGGATTTTTTCGGCCAGGTGAACGGCGGCAACGGCGGGACGCGTGATAAGTATGGTTGTCATGTTGAGATGTTAAAGCATCCGCCGCATAAATTAAAAACTCTGCGGCATGGTCTTAGAGGATGAAAGCAAAGTCCCTTTGTTTCATCATCACCCTGGCGCAACGCACCCAGTAACAGTAACGCCTAAATTAAAGTTAACGTAAGACCCGTTTATGCATTGAATGAGGGTGTCCGGGCCGCAACCAGACCCCCCCACCGCGACTATTGTGCCGTGATATTGGGGGCCCGTGCTGAAAACGCCGCCTGATGAAGGATGAGCAAGCATAGTATCGGGACAATCCTTGGGTCCTATTGTCTTGCATAAAGCATATACACCATCGGACTGCAGCGCTTCGGTGCTTTCGTCGCATACGGGCAAAACTGTGGCCATTGCTCTCCATCGGCATTCCACGCCTGATGTGCAGTTAGTAATCCCGGGGGCAGCTGTCACAAGCATACAAGCGATGAGTGTGTCGTGATTATCCGACATCGTCGTGGCGCCCAAGGGGCTGCATGTACTTCCCGGCAGTCTGGTTTCAGCCGAAGCCGCCTGTGCGCTGCCAACTAGAGCCAGCAAGGCAACAGCAACAAAAACATAACGAACGCTCATGGCAGTCTCCTGTGAATCGGGCATCGTCTTTTTATATTAAGGCACAAAAAGAGGCCGTCAGCACATGAAAACTAACAAGAATCACCGAAAAAGCCGCACGGCAAACGGCCCTTGATCTCAAGGCCAAGATCCTTGCCAATCGCCGCCGCCTCCAGCGCCAGACCTTCGCGGCTTGCGCGCACGATCAACGTGCCGTCAGGCTTTGCAGCCAAGGCATCAAGCGTCAGCCGGTCTCCCTTGATATGCGCCAGCGCGGCAACAGGCGCGCGGCAGGAACCGTCGAGAACCTTCAGAGCGGCCCGCTCCGCAACGACGCAAAGCGCCGTGTTTTCATCATTGACGGCAAGCAGCGCGTTACGCATGTCTTCGTCGTCACGCCGGATCTGGACGCCGAGAGCCCCCTGCCCCGGCGCAGGAAGCATCGTCTGAACGTCGAGAATGGAGGCTATGCAATCCATGCGCCCAAGGCGCTCGAGCCCCGCTACGGCCAACAACGTGGCTTCTACGGCGCCTTCCTCAAGCTTGCGCAGCCGTGTATCGACGTTGCCACGGAAGGGAACCACGCGAAGGTCAGGCCGTTTTGCCAGCACTTGCGCTTGACGGCGCAAACTCGAGGTTCCGACCCGGCTCCCCGCAGGCAATGCATCAAGAGTCGCGGCTTTCGTGCTGACAAACGAGTCTCTTGGATCGCCGCGCTTTATCATGGCCCCGAAAACAAGGTTTTCGGTCACTTCCGACGGCACATCCTTCATCGAATGAACGGCCAGATCAATGGCTCCGGCAAGAAGCGCTTCTTCGATTTCCTTGGTGAACAGGCCTTTGTTGGCTCCCATGTCCAAAAACGTTTGTTCTTTCTGGCCGGGCCGCCAATCGCCCCACGTATCGATGGGAACGATTTCTATGTCATTCTCTCCAAGATCGGCGTGAAATTTTAATATAAAATCCCGTACGATTCTTGCCTGGATTTTTGCCAAAACGCTGCTGCGGGTTCCGATTTTGAATTTCTTTTTCATGTTAAATTACCCATAAACGGCAAGAACATACCCATAAAAGACAAAAGATGCCCTTTTGGGCAATAATTTAGGTTAACAAAATTTTTACTATAGAATCAACGATTTAGTTTCATGGTCAGCCTGTATAATGGCCCGATAGACAGCGCATTATTCATTTACGGCGATTTATTGAGATTAGAGAGGGGATAAAAAATGTCAAATGCTTATATTAACGTTCCTGCCGCGCTTATCCGTGCCCTCCCTTTCACCTTCGGATTCCTTGTCCCCTTTTCGGCGGGATTTTTGGTTTCGGGCGGATTTGGGCGTAGGGGCGACAGCGTTCGCTGTAATGGGCGGAATTGCTTGTCCCTGGACCTGAGGCAAAACGTTTGTGATCCCCTGCAACGGCTGGGCTGCAGAGACCAAGGGGGGCAGCGGAAGCGGGACAATTTCGATCATAGCTCTGTCCCCAACAAGAATAGTAAGAATCTATTTACCATACTAGACGCATTATTGCATCGTCGAAATGAAGGAAGCGTTAAGCAATTCGTGTTTAAATGGATTTTAGATAAGATTGAAATAATTAGCGTTTATTGTAGCGTTGTGGGTGGTGAGGGGGTGGTATGATGGGCCGGGTGCAAGAAGAACTGCCGTCGCTTTTCGCACTGGCTCATGACCGGAGCGATAGCGCCCGCCTGCAGCTGGCCGGCAAGTTGTCCGATTTATTTCTCGATCATGAAACGGAATTGACGCCGCGCGAAGAGCAAATGGTCAACGAACTCATTGACCTTCTTCTCAAAACCGAAGACGACAGCATGCGCCACGAACTGGTGAAGAAATTCGCCAACGCGCGGCTGCCGCGCAGACTGGCGATGAATCTCGCCTGCGGGTCCGCCCTGATCGACGTGGCGCGTTCGGTTCTGAAAACGTGCGAGACGTTGACCGATGACGACCTGATCACGGTTGTCGGAATCCAGAGCGTCGATCACGCGTGCGCCGTGGCGGAAAGAAACCACGTTAGCGAAGCCGTCGCCGACGCGCTCGTGACGACCGGAAGCCTTCTCGTCATGCAGACCGTTGCCGAAAATCTCGGCGCAAAGCTTTCGCCCAAAGCCGTCACAATTCTTGCCGAAACCGCGCGGCTTGTAACGTCTTTGCAAGAGCCCGTTATGCACCGGCCCGAGCTGACGCCGGACGCCGCCTCGCGGCTGTATTGGTGGATCGCGCAGGATTTGCGCCGGAACATTCTTGAACGTTTCGGTTTTTCCGCGGGCTTGCTTGATCTGGCCCTTGCCAGATCGATCGAGCAAAAGCTGCACGAACACATCTTCGAGCGCCATGACGACGAAGCCATGATGCGCGTGGCCGATTGGCTCTTCGAGCGCGGCGCCATCACGCTTGACCTTCTGCCGAAGCTGTTGCGGTTGAATCACTTCCGGCTGTTCAACATCGCTCTCGGCCGTCTGGCCGATCTCGATCTCGCCTTGGCCGACATCATCGTGGGCGAAGCCGACGGCCGTTTGTTGGCCGCACTGTGCCGGGCGCTCTGCGTCGACAAGGCCGGCTTCGTGTCGCTCTTCCTGCTTTCGCGCGGCGCGCGGCAGGACGAACATGTGGTTCATCCGCGCGAATTGACGAAAGCGCTTACCGCCTTTGACCGCCTTTCGCTCACCGTGGCGCAGGACATGCTTCGCACATGGCGCCAAAACCCCGCCTATCTGCTGGAACGGCAAAAAGAACTGGCGGCGGAAGGCTGAGAGACTGGATCGCACAGACCCTAACTACCCCTCCGCCAAGTTCCGCTTCTGGCATTCCATAAGGATGTCGCGCGCAATAGGCGCGGCCGTGTGCGCACCGCTGCCGCCATGCTCGACGACGACGGACACGGCGTAGCGCGGATCGCTCACAGGCGCAAAACCGACAAACAGCGCATGATCGCGTTCTTTCCACGGCTTGACGTCTTTGAAGCTGCCATCCTCGCACTCGGCCTTGCTGATGCGCCGCACCTGGGCCGTACCGGTCTTGCCCGCCATGGCCATTTTTTCGTCCGGCAACCGCGCGCCGTAAGCCGTTCCGGTCGGCTCGTTGACAACCCCGTCCATAGCTTCCTGCAAAAGTTCCAGATACTCTGGGTCAAGGCCCATCGACGGCGCCCGTACGGTATCGAGGCTTTCTTTCCCGATTTGCCTGACAAGACGGGGTTTTACCGCCCGCCCGCCGTTGGCGATGCGCGCCGTCATAAGAGCCAGTTGCAGAGGACTGGTGAGCATGTAGCCTTGGCCGATGGCGGTTATGAGCGTCTCGCCTTGTT
>JAQUPC010000004.1:38084-40713 GCA_028716765.1 Alphaproteobacteria bacterium
TTTGTTGCCTTTTTCCACGCCCGTCCCGGCACAAGGCCGGTCCTTTCATGGGGAAGGTCGATGCCCGTCTTCTGGCCCAGACCAAAACGCTTCGCCATGTTCTGAATGCGATCAATGCCTGTGCGGCGGCCAAGTTCGTAAAAATAAGTGTCGCATGATCCGGCCATCGCCTGAAAGAAATTGACGTGGCCGTGACCGCCGTGTTTCCAGCAATGGAACCTGTGATTGCCTAAATCGACATACCCCGGGCAAAACACGCGGTTTTCCGGCTCCATCACTCCCGCCTCAAGCGCCGCCAGAGCCGTTATGACCTTAAACGCCGAACCGGGAGCATAAACGCCGTCAACGGCCTTGTTCAAAAGCGGCGTGTGTTCATCGGTGTTCAGAGAATCCCAATCCTTCTGGCCGATTCCGTACGTAAACAAATTGGGATCGTAAGCGGGGTGCGATACAAGGGCGTAAATAGCGCCGGTATGAACGTTCATAACGACCGCGGCGGCGCTTTGCTCGTTTAGAAGCCTTTTCTGCACCGCTTGCTGCAATCCGATATCGATCGTCAGCGTGACGTCCAGACCCGCCCGCGGCTCGTGACGCGCGAGTTCGCGCACAACGCGGCCGTGCGCGTTGACTTCCAGTTGCACGTTTCCCGGCTCGCCGCGCAAACTGCCGTCGTATTGTTTTTCGACGCCGTTCTTGCCGATACGAAACCCGGGTATGGCCAGTTCAGGCTCTTCGCCGTCGTTTTCGCCTTGCGCAACCGCCCCTACATACCCGGTCAAATGGGCGAGCGTTTCGCCGTAAGAATACGTGCGGACCTCGCCGGCTTCTATATCCACGCCGGGCAATTCAAGCGCATGGAGCGAAATGGCCGCGACTTGATCCCACGTCAGGTTGTCATGCACCATGACGGCGTTAAGGCCGCTGCCGTTTTTTAAATCCCGCGCTATGCGTTTGCGGTCCGCTTCGGTCAAATCGACGTAAGGCCGGATGTTATTCAGAAGCGTTTCCAGATCGTCGACCTGTTCGGGCAGCAAAACCAGCCGGTAATTTTGCTGGTTGACGGCCAATTGCACGCCCGCGCGGTCAAGTATATGCCCGCGAGGCGGCGCCAGCAGCCGCAAGTTAACCCGGTTTTCTTCCGCCAAAGTGCGGTATTTATCGCCCTGAAGAATCTGGAGGTAATAGATCCGCCCGGCCAAAAGCGAAAGCAATCCTGCCTTGGCGCCGCCAAGGAGAATAGCCCGGCGTGTAAACAGGCGCGAACGTTCGCTGTCACGTGACATGATCTAGCCTTGTCTTAAAACGGCGCGCTGCAACCGGATCAACAGCCATGCCGGCAACGGAAAAATAGCAATCGTCAGGAGACCCTGAAGAAGAACCGGCAAGAACGCCATCCAGCGGCCATCGAAGGCCGACAAAATCAGCCATTCAACGACCATCACAATCAACATAATAAGGGCGAAGCCCGCCCATAGCATAAAAAAAGTCTGGCCGACAAAGAACCGCCTCTGCCTTAGCACAAGTTGATGGACCGCAACAAAAACAAGAGCCGTCAGGCCAGGCGGCAAAAAGTGAAGCACGTCGTGCATGAGACCGGCCGCAAAAGCAGGCAAAGGCCGGAAGAGATCGGGCCGGTGAATAGACCAGTAATAAACGGCGACCAGACCAAGCGAAGGCGAGACGGCCCCTATAAAAGGCAGGGGCCATGCCACCGCCCCCATCAAAACAAACAAAAGCGTCGACGCCAAAGGCAGAAACTGCCGGACGTTTTGTTCGAGCCTCTGTGCAAAGGTTGTCAGCATCAGTGAGAGGCGGCGGAGGCTTCGATCCTGTCCGTCATCGGATTGAAAGCGCCGCCTTTCAAATGAAAGTCGATCAGGCGCACCTGGTTAATCCGGCCCAAAGAGGCCAAGGGCGTAATTTCATAGACGCCGCGCTCCGTGCTGGTAACGACGCCGACGGGCAAATCGGGCGGAAAAACGCCGCCGTGGCCCGACGTCATCACGCGGACACCGGGTTGCAACACGGCATCCTGTGGCAAATAGAGCAATTTAGGCTTCGGCGCGTTATCCCCGGCCAGAATGGCGTGTTCTCCGCTGCCGGTGACGGTCACGGGAATGCGCGAGTTCAAATCCGTAATCAGCAAGATGCGCGACGACCATTCGCCCACTTCGACAACGCGGCCTATCAAACCCTCGCCCGTCATCGCCGCCATGCCTTCGCGCGCGCCGTCTTCCCGCCCCGCCGTCACGACAAGCGAACGGACGAAAGGTCCGCCCGCGTCGGCGATCACGCGCGCCGAAATGTAGGCGACCTGCGGCTCCGTTTTGTAATTCAGCAACGACCGCAATTCCCTGTTTTCATTTTCAAGCGCAAGCGCGGCGTTTTGCCACTGAGCCATTTGCGCGTTCTCGGCGCGAAGCCGTTCGTTTTCGCTTTGCAACTGGAAATAATCCGTCACGCGGCGCGCCGCGGTCTCGATCGCTGTCATGGGCCTCGCCATGGCGCCCAAAACAGGGGTCATCCCGTCCATAACGCGCGCGCGAACATGCTCCAAAACCACCGGCTTGCTGCGGCCCAACACAAGGCGACCGAGCGCAAGAGCCAGAAAAAGGACAAACGAAAAACG
>JAQUPC010000005.1 GCA_028716765.1 Alphaproteobacteria bacterium
CAGTTCGGCGTAGGATTTTACGCTTCGTTCATGGTGGCGCAAATGGTGGAAGTCGCCTCGCGCAAGGCCGGAAGCGAGGAAGCCTGGTGCTGGCGCTCGGACGGAAAGGGCGAGTTCGCGATTGAGGAAGACGAGCGCAGCGAACGCGGCACGAGCGTGACGCTTTATCTCAAACAGGGCGAAGACGAATTCCTGAAAGAAGACCGTCTGCGCGCCGTCATCAACCGCTACTCCGACCATATCGCGTTGCCCGTCCTGCTCAACGACGACGACAAGGCCGTCAACCGGGCAAGTGCCCTCTGGCTTCGCAGCCGGAGCGAGATAACGCCCCAACAATACAAGGAATTTTATCATCATGTCGCGCATGCTTTCGAGGATCCGGCGGCCGTGATCCATTGGAAGGCCGAAGGCAAGATCGAATATACGGGTCTGCTTTTTGTGCCGGGCATGAAGCCTTACGACCTGTTCGATCCGCGCCGGCAGCATGGGGGCAAGCTGTATGTAAAACGCGTGTTCATCACCGCCGACGCCGAAGGGCTGATCCCGCCCTATCTCCGCTTTTTGCGCGGCGTGGTCGATAGCGAGGACTTGCCCCTCAACGTCAGTCGCGAAATGCTGCAACACAGCCCCGTGCTGGCCAAAATCCGGCAAGGCGTCACGCGGCGCGTTCTGGGCGATCTTGTCAAACTCGCCGAGGATGAAAAAGCCTATGCCGCATTTTGGGAGAATTTCGGCGCCGTCATCAAGGAAGGCCTTTACGAGGACGTCGTCCATCGCGACGAACTGCTGAAAGTCCTGCGCTGCCGTTCGACGCATGGCGAAGGTTTGGTCTCGCTGGTTGAATATGCGGCGCGGATGAAGGAAGGGCAGGAATCGATTTATTACATCAACGGCGACAACGCCGAGGCCCTTGCGCGCAGCCCCCATCTCGAAGGCTTCAAGGCGCGCGGAATCGAAGTTTTGCTCCTGACGGATACGGTCGACGATTTTTGGCCGATGGCCGTCGGCGAATACGAGGGCAAGAAGTTTATGTCCGTCACCCGCGCCGAGCAGGATTTGGACAAGATCGCTCCCGTCGAAACAAAAACGGACAAGGCGAAGAAAGAAGAAGCGTCCGATCACGATCTTTCGTCTCTCATCGCTTTGATGAAGCTGACGCTGGGCGACAAGGTGAAAGACGTTCGCGCCTCGGCGCGCCTGACGGAAAGCCCCGTTTGCCTTGCCGCCAGCGAGGGCGATATCGACATTCATCTGGAGCGCTTTTTGAAACAGCACAACCAGCTCAAAACGGTTACGCAACGCATCCTTGAGATCAATCCCGCCCACGCGCTAATCCGCAAAATGGCGAAACGCGCCGCGGGCGAAGGCTCAAAAGCGGGGCTTGAAGACGCGGTTTGGCTGCTTCTCGATCAGGCGCGGTTGCTTGAAGGCGAAACCATCCCGGATCCCGCCGGGTTCAGCAAACGTCTGGGCGAGGTGTTGGTTAGGGTGGTGTAGTTTTTTTATATATCAGCTTGCATAAGATTGCTGCGCCACTTCATCGCCGTTATCGCGGCAGTCCGCTGATCATCTTCATTCAGGGGCTGAAACGAAACGATCTTATGTGCAATCGATTGCATTTTCGGCTTGAGAACAAGTCCTTTCTCAACAAGAAACGCCGCGACCGGAGTCATCGACGGAATATTTTTTTCATTCGCCGCTATCCATTCGGCAACTTCGATGAACGCCGCCTTCAATACATTTTGCTTATTGAGCAAGCCTCTTTCGTCGAGCAATTTTACCGTCCTGAGCAGATCCGCGTCTGAAATCCGATTAAAATGCCGCGCATTAATGGCACCGATAAGATATTCCGGCCTTGCCTCCGCGCCTGCATCCAAATACACAAGGCCGACGGCTGGAATACCGTTGTCCAAAAATGCGATATCGGCTGGAGTATATCGCCTGTGTTTCCCCGCTATGACGTCGATCGGATAGCCCTGTTCAACCAGATATTTGGCGAAAGCGACCTTTTCCTCGCGATTGCCTCCCATTATGAAATCGGCCGCAACCTCATGCGCATAGCTTGTTCCGTATTTTACGGCGGGAGCCATTTCAAGTCCTCTCGCTTCAAGCCACTTGAACGCTTCAAGATCGGTATGTGCCGCGGCATTGTGCCCGGCATTCAGATCGTAATCTCCTATTACGTTTACGCTTTCCACATAGGGAAGTGTGGCCTCCATCATGGGGAGCGCCGCGCCGGGCCGATGAAGCGGATGGGCGGCATCGACAAAATGCTGATTTTCAATTTCTACGCCTATCCCCGCAAGCAAGGGAATCATATCAGCGCGCCCCATCTGAACTGCAAGGCAGACAGTTTGTACCGTCACAAGATCCAGCGGTTTTTTTACGTGGGCGACAAGTGCCTCGAAAATCCGCATGCGCTGTTCCGGGGTATAAATGTCCAGATCAGTATTTTTCCAATGCCGCAACCTCTTTTCTTCTTCATTTTCTTTTGCGACAACTTTACGAGGCACGCCGGCCAGGCATTCATATAAATAGGCTTTCGTGTCCTCGGCACTCTGAACATTGCACTTGATCAAAAAATCAAGCGCTCTCATCCACATATGTTCTTCATGATAGGCACCCGAAATAACCGTGGCGTCTGCCGACTGCGCCAAATGAAGGGAGGCATCAAAAGCGCCAGCACCCACAGCAGCCATAAGAACAGTCCCGCCACCCATTCTATTTTCCGGGCCATAAATCAATTCGTCCACGTCGCCATTTGCGTCCGCGCCAAGTTTCTCCAACAACTTCATTCTTGCGACGTCGTTGTCGATGGCGGCGAGCACATATTGGGCCTGAAGACCGGCGCTAAAACGCCGGGGCAATATGGATTTCACAATTTGGAAAAAATGGTCTATTCCCATTTTTTTACATCCTTATACAAAAATTTATAAAAAGCGGCTTCGAACTTAAACAAGTTACTGTTTCATCGTTATTACTAAACTATATATCCTTCTCCAATTTGGTGTCCAGATATATATATATTTTCACACCACACCCTTTGATAAATTGTTTATTTTTATCAACGCGTTAAGTCGCGATCCTGCACCGCCATCAGTTAATGGATGGGTAACGTGCTGGCGAAAGTGGTCTAGGGCGAAACGGTCTTTCGCTCTAAAACTCCGGCATGCGCTTTTCTTTGGGATATTTGACGCTAAAAGCTAAATCGAAAGTTTTTTCTTCCTGCGGCTGAAAATCCGCCGTCCACGTCAAAACGCCCTGGCGGTCTTCCTTGTCTTTCACATAGCCCTTGGTGGTCGAGTCGTCGATCAGCCTGACCTTTACGTCGGGGTCGCGCGATACGGGGTATTGGTCAAGGACGGTGATGCGCAACGGCGACTTATGAAGATTTTTAATCTTCGAACGGAAATAGCGTTCGGCCGTGATGTCGCCGACGTAAACGAGCGCGGGGTTGTTTTGCTCCTGTTTGATCTTTTGATAACTGACGGTAATGCGGTCATCGACGCCGAACGACAAATCCGTCGCTTCATCGGGCCTTAAAAATTGCATATCGGAATTGCCGATAAACGCGCCGTCACGGTATTTGGCGACGTGCCCCGGAATAACGGGATACTTTTCCTTATTCGTGACCTTGGCGAACAAATAGGCCTGCTCGCCAAGCCGGGGCGTGGCCTGAACGTTCATATCGGCCTTCATCGTCTGGGCGCCCACAAAGAACTTCGAAGGCTCGGCAATGGACTTGAGATCGACCCGGCCCGGCACATGGAACTCGGCCGTATAACCGGTGGCGACAAGCTTCATGGGTTCCGGCTCAGCGGCAACGGGTTCGTTTTTGGCAGCCATGCTGCCCGGGTGCGCGCCACCGGCGGCATCCATATTCGTCATCATGTAAGGAGCCGCACGCCCTACCTTTGCCGTCTCGGCGCTCATAAAAGTGGCCTGACGCATCATTTCGACCGGTTGAATATACCATTCCTGCATCTTGGGCATTTCCGTGCCCAATTCCGGCCGCGCCGTCGAGAACACCAGCTCGATCCCCTGCCAATCCTCCCCCGTTTGCTGAGACACGCGGCCATACTGCTCGAGCCTCAGTTCGGCCTTGTCGGTGCTCAGGCGGGCATCGTAAATGGGCCGCCACGATACGCCGTTGACCTGATAGTTGATCGTAAAATTGAACTCGGTTTCGTCCCGGGCCTCGACATGAACGATAACCTGACGTCGCTCCCGTTTCGCCGTCTTGATCTGGTTATATTCCTTTTCCAGTTTGGCGATTTCCTGATCGATCTCGCGGGCGGCGATGTTTTTCGTCACAAGCGCTTTCTGCGTCTCGGCCATCCCCGTTTGCAGCGCGCCCCAAGCCTGAGGCCATTTTTCCGGCAGTAGATCCAATGTTCTCGGGTTCAAATCCTGCTGCATAGCGGGCATAGCTGGATTCATCATGCCGCGCTGCGGACCAGCGGGCTGCGACATTTCCGTTTGGAACGCCTGGCCTTTCGGGCTGAAGGCAAGATGTTCGATAAAGCCGGCGCGCGTCTGCAACGCCTTCAGTTCGGCGTCGTTCATAGCTTTTTCGTCGCGCTTGGCCTGAAGGGCTTTGGCCTTTTCCTGTTCCGCCGCCGCGGCCAATTCCGACAAATAGAGGCGTTTGACATCGACCGAACCTATCTTGACGGCCGCCGAAGCCGTGCCCTGCACGCGCAAGGAAGCTTCGTCGAATCCCGCGGGCAAATCGCCGATGACGAGCACATGAGCGCCGGCAGGAACCCGGGCGCTTCCTGCGCGGGTCACGGCGGCCCTGTCGGCAAAAACCGTGACCGATGAGACTTTGCTTCCGGTCTCGATCGTGTTCGCAAGAACGCGGCCGGGCGCAACGACGGCCAGCAGACAAACCACGGCGATCGTTTTTGTCGTCATGTGCATAATCGGGGACTCCTGACGTGAGGGGAAGAGCCAAGCCTTTAGCGGAAAAGATTTTTCAGTCCGACGCGTGGCGAACGATGCGTTCGATCTCTTTCTGAACCGCGCGCTCGACGATAGCGGGAAGGTGGCTGTCCAACCATTCCTTAAGCATCGGCTTAATGAGGTCTACCACCATATCTTCAAGCGTGCGCATCCCGTTCCCGAGCGGCGTGCCGATCGGAACGGAAGCAGCCATCCGCTCGATTTGCAGCGTGCTGGTTAGCGTCGCCAAAGAAGCTACCGTGGCCGAAGCGGCGCGCTCGGAAATCAGGGTCTCCTGTTCCGGCGACACCGGTTCCGGCTCAAACATCGGCGGTGGCGGCGGAGGTGGCGGTGGTGGTGGGGGCGCGGGAGGTTCAGGCTCCGGCTGCGGCGGGGGCGCAGAGGCGGCAAGATCGACGATGGAACCGTCGTCCTGCACCATCTGGGTTAATTCCAGAACATCTTCTTCCTTTGCCGGAGGGGCAGGCTCTGCCGTAGGCTCCTTCTCATCCGCAATAATTTTGCGGATAGAGGCCAGGATTTCCTCCATTGTCGGTTCAGACTGGTTCTTACCGTCTTTGTTGTCGGCCATGGCTCGAATCGTGGGTTCGGGAACGAGAAGTTAAGTTTATCGTGTTATTAAGGCTTTGCAAGCCGGAAGAATTCCCCCGCAACAGCATTATTTCAGGCAACGGATTGTCACAATCGCCTGCCGGTGTTAGCTAAGATGCATAAGAGCAAATCAACCACCTCCCTCCATCAGCACCCCAAACGGTAGGGTATAATATGAGCAACGATCTATATATCGTTTGGAACAAGGAAAACGATCTGGGGATTCCCATCATAGACGAACAGCATAGAGGGCTGGTTTCAGCGATTAATTCTTATCATTACTTTATCAAGGAAGGTAAAGGCGTTGAGATGGTCAAGCCTATTATCATGACCCTTGTGCAATATATTGACGTTCACTTTCGCACCGAAGAGCCCTTGATGAAAGATTCGGGCTACCCAGGCTATGACGATCATATCCGGATGCACCGCAAATTGACTATTAAGACGGAAGACATCGCCCGTGAATCCATCAATGCAGGAAACGCATATATCGCTCTGGATTTTCTAAAGGATTGGTGGCTGGGCCACATCAACAGCATCGACCGGCAATATGCGCCTTATGTCAAAAAGATGCTCGGCATCGGCTAGGCGCGTTCACGCCTTGTGATATTCCCTGTACCATTCCACGAAGCGCGGAACGCCCTCGGAAATGACGGTTTTAGGCTGATAATCAAAATCCCGCGTGCTGGCCGCGATGTCGGCGAACGTCTCCGGCACATCGCCGGGCTGCATGGGCTGGAAATCATATTCGACTTTTTTGCCGAGCGCCTTCTCCAGAGCAGCCACGAAATCCATAAGATTTTCGGCATGCGAATTGCCGAGATTGTAAAGCCGCGCCGGCGGCGTTCCGCCTTCGTCAACCGGCGGGCGCTCCATAACGGCGAGAACGCCGGTTATGATATCGTCGATAAAGGTGAAGTCGCGCCGCATCTTGCCGTGATTGAAAACGCGTATAGGCTCTCCGGCCAGAATCTGACGCGTGAAGATATAAGCCGCCATGTCGGGCCTTCCCCACGGCCCGTAAACCGTGAAAAAGCGCAGCCCGGTACACGGCAAGTGATAAAGGTGAGCGTAGGTCCATGCCATCAATTCGCCGGAACGTTTGGTCGCGGCATAGATCGAAATAGGCTTCTCAACGGGGTCTTCGACGGCAAACGGCGTTTTGGTATTGCCGCCGTAAACGGAGGACGAGCTCGCATAAACGAAGTGCTTGAGCTTCGGCAGATGAAGTGCGAACTCCAGCATCACCACTTGCCCCATGACGTTCGACTCGACGTAGGCGTACGGGTTGATAAGCGAATAGCGGACGCCCGCCTGCGCCGCGAGATGAACGACGTGAGTGATGTCCGCGTTCGCCGCCGCCAGTTCGAGCATCGCCGTCTTGTCGGCAATGTTCAGCTTATGAAACCGGAAGTTTTTTTGCGCCTGCAGGAGCGCAAGGCGCGCTTCTTTCAATTTCACGTCGTAATATTCGCTCAGATTATCGACGCCGATAACCGTTTCCCCGCGCGCCAACAGAGCCCGGGCCACATGAAAACCGATAAAGCCTGCGGCTCCGGTCACCAAAACGGGCATTACAGACTCCAGTAGCGCAAGCCGCGCGGCAGCTTGTCCCGGTCAAGAACGGACTTGACGTCGATAACGTATCCGTCCGGCAACAACTTTGGCCAATAACTTGCCAAATCGTCCATCAGCGCGCGATGCGGAACCGCCAGAACGATGGCGTCCAGTTTCGACAGCGCTTCCTTGTCGCAAAGTTCGATCCCGTATTCGTGCCGCGCATGGGCCGGATCGGCCACGGGATCATGCACCAGAACCTCGATCCCGAACGAGTGCAGTTCGCGCACGATGTCCGGCACGCGGCTGTTGCGGAGATCGCGAACGTTCTCTTTAAAAGCGAGGCCGAGAATGCCGACGCGCGCGCTTTCCCGCAAATGGCCCCCGTTGATCAGCAGCTTGACGATCTTTTGGGCGATAAAGACGGGCATGCCGTCATTAATGCGGCGTCCCGCCAATATAACCTGCGGATGGTAGCCGAGTTCCTCCGCCCGCGCGGTCAGGTAATAGGGATCGACGCCGATGCAATGCCCGCCGACAAGGCCGGGGGTGAACTTCAGGAAGTTCCACTTCGTTCCCGCCGCCTCCAGCACGTCGTGCGTGCGAATGCCGAGCCGGTCGCAAATAATCGCGATCTCGTTCATCAGGGCGACGTTGAGATCGCGTTGCGTGTTTTCGATCACCTTGGCGGCCTCGGCCACGCGGATGTTGGCGGCGCGGTGCACGCCCGCCGTAATGATTTTGCCGTAAACGGCTTCCACGCGATCAAGGCTTTCTTCGTCCTCGGCGCTGATCACCTTGATGATCGTTTCAAGCTGGTTGACCTTGTCGCCGGGATTTATGCGCTCCGGCGAGTAGCCAAGCTTGAAATCGACGCCTTGCTTCAGGCCGGATAGGTAAGCTATCTCCCGGCCGCAAAGTTCTTCGGTCAGCCCCGGATAAACCGTCGATTCAAAAACGACAAGCGGCACCAATCCCTTATTGCCGCCCGCTTTTTTACGCTGCTTGAGCACCTCGCCGATCGTCTTGCAGGCGCCAAGAACGGGGCGCAGATCGGGGCGCTTGGCCTGATCGATAGGCGTCGGCACCGTGACGATAAAAAAGGTGCAATCTTTAAGGTCTTCGGCACGATCCGTTATGCGCGCGCGCGTGGCTCCCAGCGCGGCGTCTTCGGTCTCGCCGGTCCAGTCGTGGCCTTTGCGCAAGGCTTCGACGCGCCGTGAATCGATATCGAAACCGACAACCGTTTCAAAATGCTTCGCCAGCCCTATAAGCAGCGGTAACCCGACATACCCAAGGCCCAGTACCGAGATTTTTTCCTGCATGGTTCCTTCAAGAGATAAGAATATAATCGAGGAATTCTCTGGAATCCCGTTCGCCAGATGGATAAAACACCAGCTTGCGCTTGGCAAATGGTAATTAGGACCGCAACATAATCCAAGCCTATAGTGCGACTTACATGACCCCTTCCGCCCGCCTGCAGGCAACGATCGAGTTGCTTGGCATGATCGAAACGGTGCCGCAACCCGCCGATGCGCTGGTAAGCGGCTATTTCCGTGCCCGGCGGTATATAGGCTCCAAAGACAGGGCGGCCATCTCCGCCATGACTTATGACGTCTTGCGGCATCAGGCGCGACTCAGTTGGTGGCTGGAAAAGATCAAGGCCGGCATCACGCCGCGCGCCCGTTTTCTGGCCTATTTATTTCTGGTTGAAAACAAGAAGCCTTCGACCCTGAATGAATTGTTTACAGGAAAAAAGTTTTCGCCCGATCCCCTTACCGAGGCCGAACGGACCCTGCTAAAGAAACTGGAAGGCCATACGCTGGAACATCCGGACATGCCGGATACCGTTCCCGGCGAGTGCCCGGAATGGGCTGCGCCATCGCTGAAAAAACGTTTTGGGAAACGGTTTGACGCTGAAATGGCCGCCTTGCTCCAACCCGCCTCGCTCGACTTGCGCATCAATCCTTTGAAAACGACGCGCGAGGAAGCTCTTGCCGTCCTTCTGAAAAACGGATTCGACGCGAAGCCCTGCAAGCTGTCGCCGTTCGGCATCCGCATTCAGGGGCGCCCTGCCCTGAACACAGTTTCACTCTTGCGCAACGGTCACGCCGAGATACAGGACGAAGGCTCGCAGCTCGTGGCTCTGCTCGTGGACGCCAAACCGGGCGAACGCATCGTGGACTTTTGCGCAGGCGCTGGCGGAAAGACTTTGGCGCTTGCGGCGCAGATGAAGAACAAAGGCCGCATCGTCGCCTGCGACGTGCTTGAAAGCCGCCTCAAACGCAGCGCCGAGCGGTTTCGCCGCGCCGACGTTCACAACATCGAAGTCAAAACTCTCAACAGCGAAAACGACCCGTGGGTCAAACGCCACAAGGGAATGTTCGACCGCGCGCTTGTCGATGCGCCCTGCTCCGGCACGGGAACCTGGCGGCGCAACCCGGATCAGCGCTGGCGTTCGCTGGGCAAAGGTCTGGAAACGCTGTTGCCGCTTCAGGCCAATATTTTGGCCAGCGCCGCACGGCTCGTAAAACCGGGTGGAAGGTTAATTTATGCCACCTGTTCTTTGCTGCCGGAGGAAAATGAGCAGCAGATCGAGCAATTCCTTACGGCTCATCCGGAATTCCAGCCCGTTCCGGTTGAGGAAGCCTGCGCGGATTTACCCAAAGTCCCGCATAACGGCCTCTATATGGCCTTGACGCCTGCCGGACATAATACCGACGGCTTCTTCGCGGCTGTGATGCAACGGGTTCATGGTTAATAGAGATATGTCAAACTCGATCACCTCAACCAATTAACTATAATTTTATAACATGAAAACATTAATCATGCTTGATTTAAACAGGCCGCATAAAGGATAATGCTTTCGCTTTTTAATAAACTTCCTTTTCCAAACGGAGAATTTTATGAGCCAGTTCGAGAAGCTTAATGAATTGATCGCCCACAGCCTTGAGCTGGAAAAAGAAATTGCCGCCACAGGCGACACCGGCGCCAGCTTTGACATAAGCCAAAAGCTTAGAATCGAAAAAAGCGGCGTCGACGGCCAATTGAAAGAACTGGCCGGCAAGCTGAAAAAGGATCTCGAAACCAGGCGGGAAACCCGCGTAGATTTCATGGCTGTTGCCGAAAAGCTTGGCGAACAGGACATGGGCGCGCACTATCTCGATCAGGCATTGGGATACGAACAGCAAATCAAGACCCTGTCGCAAATTGTCGACGGCAATGAAATGCCGAAGGCGGAACTTCCGGTTCCTGAAGCCGGCCTCACGGACGAGGACAAGAGAGAGCAGCTTATCGATGAACAAGCCCGTCTCAACAGGCTAATATTTTTGGCGGGCCAGAATGGCGAAGACGAGTTGAAGGCCCGTCTCCGCGCCGAAAGAGAGAAGAACAAAAGATTGCTCAGGAATCTGAACGGCCAAATTGACGAAGAGGCTCCGGAGGAAACGGACCGTCCCGAAGTTCAGCCGGAAGACGAGCAACCGCCCCGCCCAACAACGCCCTTCGAGCCTACGCCTGATGCTGCCGTCCGCCCGACTGGCCGCGATACGCAGCAACCCGTCGATACCCGTGGCCTGAAGAACCGGCTTCTGTCCGGAGCAGTTTCTCTCGCTCCTACGGTTGCCGTTGGCGCTCTAACGGGTGTTGTTTCAAAACTTGGCTTGCAGTGGCTTTTGGCCAGCGCGGTAACAACGGTTCCGGCTTTTGCCAGTATTGCTGCTCTCCCACTTATGACTCCGCTCTTCACTGGTGCGGCCGTGTTGGCTCTTGCGGGAGGCATAAGCGGACTTGCCGTTGCGTATATGTCCAAAAATCAAGAGGCGAAACAAGGCAAATGGCGCACCAAGGCCTTCATGAAAGGTTTTGCGGTGGGTGGTTTGGCCGGAGCCGGCATCTATTTGGGCTCGCTTTACGGTCTCGCGTCGCTTGGCGCCGTGGGCATCTTCGGCGCTGGCTCCCTGACGGGCGTTATGACCCGTGTGGGCGCGACCGTGATGGAAGGAAAGCGCAGTCTGAAGGACCTTGCCAAAGCCGTCGGGATTGGCGCGGTTGTCGGTGGTTTTGCCTCACTATTTGCTTCCGAACTCTTTGCTGCGCCGGATCACACCGGACTAACCCACGACGACAGAACAGGCGCCGACCCGAATCCATTGTGGAAGGAACCGGGTCAAACGGAACCGGGAACGCCTCCCGCTACTCCGGGAACAGAAACTCCGGCTCCGGGCACTGAGACCCCGGTTGCGCCGGGAGCCGGGAAGACTGCTCCAGTGCCGGGCGGAGAAATCCCGGAAAAGGGTGCCGCCCCCAAGCAACCGATGGCGGGCAAGACTGCTCCTGCACAGGAGACGTACAGAGGCCACAGAACCCCGCAACATTATGCAAAGCTTGATTCCGGTTTGAGCCGCGCCGATGTTGACGACTTGCATAGAACGTACGGAAAGATTGATCATGCTCTTACCCAACAGCAATCGACCAAGGTGTCCATAAACAACATGAGAGATGTAATGGGCCTGCCGGATAATGATCAGGCTCTTGTAAATGCCAGAGCAAAAAGCGATGCGACATTCCATAAGGCTCTTTACAAGGCATTACATCCTTCCGTTAAGTAATTTTTCGGGTTCGCGGTCAGTTTGCGTGGATGTTTTTCCCCGCAAACTGTCCGGCCTGATTTCCGGGCGGACATAAAGCCCGTAACTGCGCCGCCTCAACTCCCGTCTTTACCTGCCCCGCGCTTTCGGCCAATATCGCCAAAACGAACGCGTCCGCGGGTTTCCATGCTTCTTCTTATCGACAACTACGACAGCTTTACCTTCAACCTCGTCCAGTATCTTGGCGATCTGGGGGCCGATGTCGTCGTAAAGCGCAACGACGCGCTGACAGCCGAAGAGGCTATCCGCATGAAGCCGGACCACATCGTCCTTTCGCCGGGGCCTTGCGGGCCGGAGCAAGCCGGCATTTGCCTCGACCTTATCAAGAAAGCCGCGGAAGCAGGCGCGCCGCTTTTGGGCGTTTGCCTCGGGCACCAGTGCATCGGCCACGCGTTCGGTGGCAACGTCGTGCGCGCGCCTCTGCCGATGCACGGCAAAATGAGCCAAATCCATCATCATGGCTTGAGCGTGTTTCAAGGCCTTCCCTCGCCATTCGAGGCGACGCGCTATCATTCCCTTATCGTCGCACGCGACGAGCGTTGGCCTGAGGTTCTGCACGTCACGGCCACGACCGACGACGGCCTGTGCATGGGATTAATGCACAAAACGCTGCCCATTCACGGCGTGCAGTTCCACCCGGAAAGCATCGCAACCGAACACGGCCACGCGATGTTGAAGAACTTTTTGGCCATCAGCCGCTCCTGAACATGCCTCTTTCGGACACCCTTAATAAATTGACGGCCCAGCAGAACCTGACGGCTGACGAAGCCAACGAGGCCTTCGACATGATCTTCACGGGCACGATGCCGAAGGAGCAGATCGCCTCCTTCCTTATCGGCCTTCGCAGCAAGGGCGAAACAACGGAAGAGATACTCGGCGCGGTGCGCTCGATGCGCTCGAACATGCTGACGATCCATGCCCCGGCAAATGCCGTCGATATCGTCGGCACGGGCGGCGACGGTCATGGAACGTTAAACGTGTCCACGGCGGCGGCGTTTGTCGTCGCGGCGTGCGGCATCCCGGTCGCCAAGCACGGAAACCGCGCGGCCTCCAGCCTTTCGGGCTCCTCCGACACGCTCGGCAAGCTCGGCGTCAATCTGGAGCCCGGATGGGAAGTCCTCGAAAAATGCCTGAATGAAATCGGGATCGTGTTTCTTTACGCGCCGCGCCATCACCCGGCCATGCGTCATGTCGCCGAAGTGCGGCGGGAACTCGGCGTCCGCACGATCTTCAACCTGCTCGGCCCGCTGACGAACCCCGCGAACGTCAAGCGCCACCTGATCGGCGTTTACGATCCGGCGTGGCTGAAGCCTATGGCCGAAGTCTTGAAGGCGCTCGAGAGCGAATTTGCCTGGCTGGTTCACGGCGAAGGCCATGGCCGCGACGGCCTTGACGAAGTTTCCACCGTCGGGCCAACGGATATCGTTGAATTGCGCGATGGAAAAATCACTTCTTTCGCCGTGACGCCCGAAGAAGTGAATTTGCCGCGAACGAAGCTTGAAAGCCTGAAAGGCGGCGACGCCAAGGCCAACGCGGACGCCATACGGCACCTTCTGGCCGGAAAACGCGGCGCTTATCGCGACATTGTTCTTATGAACGCCGCCGCTGCGCTCGTCGTAGCCGGAAAAGCCGGGAATATGGTTCAAGGCATAAATCTCGCGGGCGAAGCTATCGATAGCGGCGCGGCAAAGAATAAACTTGATGCGTTGACGCAGATGACAAACAAAGCTTCTTTATGACCGATAAGCTTCAGCAAATTTGCGCCGGTAAATGCAGGCACATCGCCTTGTTGAAGGCGGCGAAGACTTTCGCCGATATGGATCGCGCGGCCCGCGCGGCCCCGCCGCCGCGCGGTTTCGCCGAAGCGTTGCAAAACAAGGCATTGCAAAACGGCATCGGCCTGATTGCAGAGATCAAGAAAGCCTCGCCGTCTGCGGGCCTGATCAGACCCGATTTCGATCCGGCGGCCTTGGCCGAGGCCTATGAGGCAGGCGGTGCCGCTTGTCTTTCCGTTTTAACGGATGAACCTTACTTTCAGGGCAGCAACGATCATTTGATGACGGCGCGAGAGGCCTGCTCCCTGCCCGTCTTGCGCAAGGATTTTATGCTCGACGTGTGGCAGGTGGCCGAAGCGCGGGCCATAGGCGCGGATTGCATTCTGTTGATTATGGCTGCGCTGGAAGAAGATGGCCACGCAGCGGAGATGCATGCTGCCGCCGTCGCCTACGGCATGGACGTTTTGATCGAAACGCATAACCGCGATGAGCTTGATCGCGCGCTTCGCTTGCCGTCCGGCCTCATCGGCATTAACAACCGCAACCTGAAGACGCTCAAAACCGATTTGCGCACAACGGAAGAACTCGCGCCGCATGTCCCCAAAGACCGCCTTATCGTCAGCGAAAGCGGCATCAAAACCCCGGACGACATCCGGCGCATGCGCGATACGGGCGTCGATTGTTTCCTTGTCGGCGAGTCGCTGTTGAAACAACCGGACGTGACGGCGGCATTAATAAAATTGCAGACGTAATCCTCTGCGCCAGCCTACAATTACTCAGGCTGGTTTATCTTAATTAAGATCCCCCGTCCCCTTACAAAGGCTCAGGCCATCTCTTTTCCCTTTGCCTGTATTCTGCAGGCGTTTCCCTTCTCGGTTTCATCTTTTTCACAAAAGCCTCGCCGCTTGAACGCATAAACTGCATGAGGGCTGTTTCTGGCAGTCGCCGCAATTCATATTCGGCTTTCGTCAAAGCGGGCGGTATCGCGGCAAAAACATTCGGCATTTGATCACATCTCCAAAGCCTTGACGATCTCTTCGCACATCTTCTTGGCGTCCGCAAAAAGCATCATCGTGTTGTCACGGAAAAAAAGTTCGTTCTCAACGCCCGCGTAGCCCGTCGCCATCGAGCGCTTGATGAAAAGCACCGTCTTGGCCTTCTCGACGTCCAGAATGGGCATGCCGTAAATCGCCGACTGCGGGTCCGTTTTCGCGGCCGGATTGGTCACGTCGTTCGCGCCGATAACGAACGCCACATCGGTCTGCGGAAAATCGCGGTTGATCTCTTCCAGTTCCAGAACTTCGTCGTAAGGCACGCCCGCTTCGGCCAGAAGCACGTTCATATGCCCCGGCATGCGCCCAGCCACCGGATGAATGGCGTAGCGAACCTGAACGCCGTTTTTCTTCAAGAGTTCGGCCATCTCGCGCAGCGCATGCTGAGCTTGCGCCACGGCCATGCCATAGCCCGGCACGATGATAACGCTGGCGGCGTTCTTCATGAGAAAAGCCGCGTCCTCGGCCGATCCGGACTTAACGGGACGCTCCGGACCGCCGCCGCCTTGCGTGGCCGCGGCTTCGCCGCCGAACCCGCCGAGAATGACGCTGAAGATCGAGCGGTTCATACCTTTGCACATGATATAGCTGAGGATCGCGCCCGACGAGCCCACAAGAGCGCCTGTAATAATCAAAAGCGGATTTTCAAGCGTGAACCCTGTCGCCGCCGCAGCCCATCCCGAATAGCTGTTCAGCATGGAAATCACGACCGGCATATCCGCGCCGCCGATCGGCAGGATCAGCAACAGGCCCAGCGCCATCGTCAAGACCGTTAGGGCCCAGAACGCAATCGGCGATTGCCCCAAAACAAGCGCGACGATCAACAAGAGGGTCAGAACGCCGAGGCCGAGGTTTATCCGATGCTGATGGGGAAAGACGAGCGGTTTGCCCGTAACCAGCCCCTGCAACTTGGCGAACGCCACGAGGGAGCCCGTGAACGTAATCGCGCCTATGGCAACGCCGAGACCCATTTCGATAAGACTGGAAAAATGAATCTGGCTTCCCGAAGCGATGCCGAAAGCGGCTGGATTGAAAAACGCCGCCGCCGCAACGAGCACGGCCGCAAGGCCGACCAGCGAGTGAAAAGCCGCCACGAGCTGCGGCAAGGCCGTCATTTTGATCGCACGCGCGACAATGGCCCCTATTGCGCCGCCAAGGACGATCGCCAGAATGATCGGCAAAAACGAGGCGAGTGAAGTAAGCGCAAGCGTCGCAACGATGGCAATCGCCATGCCCGCCATGCCGA
This sequence comes from Alphaproteobacteria bacterium, assembly GCA_028716765.1. The sequence continues at coordinate 15,836 of JAQUPC010000005.1, forward strand.
ACTGGTTGCCGCGCCGGGCCGACACCGGGGAAGCGAGGCCGCGAAGCGCAAGAATAAACAGAACCGCCGCAACAAGATAAGCGAACGCAACCAGGTTTGCCGTCATGATGTTATTTGTCCTTTTTCCTGAACATCTGAAGCATGCGCTGCGTCACGATAAAGCCCCCGAAAATATTTACCGAGGCCAGCGACACCGCCGCCAGTCCCGTCCACTTCGACCAAGTCCACGCTTCCGGTCCAGCGGCCAGCAAGGCGCCGACGATAATCACGGACGAAACGGCGTTCGTCACGGCCATCAACGGCGAATGCAGCGCAGGCGTCACGCGCCATACGACGTAATAACCGACAAAGCAGGCCAGAACGAAAACCGTGAGGCCGGTCAGAAAAAAGCCGTGTCCGCCGCCTGAAACGCTCTGGGCCACAAGGCTTTGCGACTGCTCGGCCAAAGCGTTCGCGAAATCCGCGAGTTTCTGCTGCTCGGAGGCGAGGCTTGTCAGGCCTGAGACTATACTGCTGCTGTCCATATCGGTATTTCGTTCTTAGGGCTTGGAAGCGGGCGCCTTACCCGGAAGCGGGGCCTTTCCCGGAATCGGCTTGGCCGCAGGAGGCGCAGGCTGCATGGCAGGCGCAGAAGGCGCAGGCGGTACAGGTTTCATTGCGCTGGGAGCAGGCGTTTCCACGGGTTGCGCCGCATTGGGCTGAACGGCGGGAGGCGGAGCCACGTTAGGGGCTGCGTTAGGGACGGAAGGCGGAACAGCTGCCGGGGCCAAAGGCATGACAAGGGCTTGACGGCGAAGAATGTCAACTTCCGTGGTCAACTGGTTCTGCCGCTCCATATAAAATTCCAAACGGGAAGTGATCCACCCCGTTTTTTCATGCAGGTCCATCATGTAACCCGCAAAAACCAGAAACAGCGCCGCGCAACAAACGACGGAAATAGCAAGACTTGTAATCCATTGCGAGGTCAGATTTTCTTGCTCACTGGCCTGATGCATAGTCGCCTCCTCCGGTTGGATATCTCAGAATGCGTGGTCGTGTGACGGAAAACACCTTTTCATGACGCTATTGAAACCGCTGGTTCACGATCTGGCCGTCCCGCGTCAGCGTTACGGCCTTGATGATCTCGTCGTCCCAGTTGACGGACAACTGTCCGCCCGACTCGGCCGAGATAAGTGCGACGAGGTTCAAGACATTACGTGCATACAACGATGAAGCGTCGACGGCAATCCTGCTCGGCACATTGCGGTGCCCGACGATTTTAACGCCGTTTACGACGACGACCTTGCCTGCCTCGCTCAATTCGCAATTTCCGCCCTGCTCCACGGCCAAATCGACGATAACCGATCCCGTTTTCATCGTCTGGACCATAGCCTCGGATATAAGCACCGGAGCCGCACGCCCCGGTATGAGCGCCGTGCAAATGACCACATCCTGTTTCTTGACGGTCTCGGCGATGAGCGCGGCTTGCTGTCGCTTATAGTCTTCGCTCATCTCCCTGGCGTAGCCGCCCGATGTTTCCGCCTGCTTCGTTTCCTCGGTCTCGACCATAACGAACGCCGCGCCAAGGCTTTGGACCTGCTCGCGCGCCGCCGGACGTACATCGGTGCCGGAAACGATCGCGCCTAACCGCCGCGCCGTCGCGATCGCCTGAAGCCCGGCGACGCCCGCCCCCATGACCAGAACGCGCGCCGGAGCCACCGTTCCCGCTGCTGTCATCATCATGGGAAATCCGCGCCCGAACTCCCATGCCGCGTCGATCACGGCTCTGTAGCCCGCAAGATTGGATTGGCTCGACAAAACGTCCATGCCCTGCGCGCGCGTAATGCGCGGGATAAGTTCCATCGACATGGCCGTCACATGATTTTCCGCGTAGAGCGCTATGTCGCCAACGGCCGCATAGGGATTCAGCATGCCGATGAGCAAAGCCCCGGGCTTGAGCAAGCCGATTTCGTCTACGCCCTCTCCGGAACTCATAGGGCGCTGGACCTTCAGCACAATATCGGCGCCGAAAAGCGTCGCCTCCGCGTTTGGAGCCATCACGGCTCCTGCGGCCTCATAAAGATAATCCGGGAAAGAGGATTCGATGCCCGCTCCCGTTTCCACGACGACTTCATAACCGAGAGCACGGTATTTCTTGACCGCATCGGGCGTTACCGCGACACGCTTTTCATACGCGCGCCGCTCTTTGGGAACAGCAATCCTCATATTCATCTAGGCAAAACACTAAACCGGGAAGGAATCGTAACGAGAGCGCCAATCTGCCCTATTTGATGCTGGCTGTGAAGGGCTAAGAGGAAGAATCCGCCGATAAACCTATCGCCCTCAAGGCCTTGTGTTGCCGGCTTGCCATCATCCTTGCATCGAAATCGCTGACGAGATCGTTAAACAGCCTGTGCCAGTTGACCTTGGCTCTCAGGCGCAAAAAGACGGAGCCGAGCCCGAGAGACGCGCGGTCGATAAAAACGAATTCCCGGGGAATGTTCACGCCGCCGATTTTCCGCAATTCGCGATGAACCCTGAACGCCGTTTCCCGTCCATAAAGCCCGGAGTTTGTTTCTTCGATGAGACGCGCTTTATCTTCCAGAATTGGCGCATAGATAAATTGGGCCCAGATATTAAGAGCGTCGATTAACTCTTTGTTCGGATTGCTAAATCCCCAAGCTTTATAGGCCTCGACGGCCAAATCCCGTTCACCGTCACGCAGCGCGTGATAGAGCTGGATTACGCCCTTAACAAGTTCCGGCCTGAAAATACGCACGCAACCGAAATCCAGCAAATTGATGCTGTTATCGGGCCGCACAATATAATTGCCGAGATGCGGATCGCCGTGAATAATGCCGTAGTAGTAGAAAGGCGCGTACCACGCGCGGAACATGTTGATGGCTATGGCGTTGCGGTCGTTGAGCGGCCTTTTATCGGCGGCATCGGCCAACCGTTCGCCTTCAAGCCATGTCATCGTCAACAACCTGTCTGTGGACAGCTTATCGACCACTTCGGGTACATGTGCGTCCTTTAAATCCCTCTCCACTTGCGGGAGAGGATGCAAAATCTTGTCGTTACGCAGTAACGGCTTAGATTTTGCTGGTGAGGGGGTTTCTTTTTCCGGCTGAGCTCCAAACATATACCGGTACAATCGTATGTGCTTTGCCTCGCGCACATAATCCAGTTCCTCGCGCATGCGGGCAGCGATTTCCGCCTGAATCTGTTTTGTCGAAATGGTGCGGTCGAAACGCTCGAAAATAGCCAGCACCAATTGCAGCTGTTTTAAATCGGCCTCGACGACTGAAGACATATCGGGGTATTGCAATTTGCAGGCAAGCTTACGCCCGTCCAAGCCTACGGCGCGATGCACCTGACCCAACGATGCCGCGTGCGCGGCTTCAGGCTCGAAGCTTTTGAATTTTTTTTGCCAGTCAGGCCCAAGCTCGGCCGTCATGCGCCGCTTGACGAACGGCCAGCCCATCGGCGGCGCATCGGCCTGAAGGTGCGCCAACTCGTCGGCGTATTCTTTCGGAATGATGTCAGGAATAGCGGCGAGAAGCTGCGCCACCTTCATAACCGGCCCCTTCAGGCCGCCAAGCGATTTCCCTAACAACACGGCCCGTTCCCGGCGGGTTTTCTTTATGCCGAGAACTTTCTCTCCGGCCAGACGCGCGCCCGCCCCGGCGACGGCTTTCGAAACTTTGGCATAGCGCACCGCGCGCTTGCGGAGGGTGTTGGAGTCGCGTATGGGCATAAATTTTATAGTCTTCTATAATTCTTACTAGCCAGATCCCGTGCTGTCAGCGTCACTTGTCGAACTTTTAGTCCCCCCTCAGAGACGACATCAATTTGACCATCTATAATTTTTCGCCCAAACAAGGGCGACATATCATCAAAATGTTCCCTGATTAATGCGAGTCGTTGTTCTTCTGTTGTTGTAGGGACAAAAACATCCTCAATGGTTTTCCTCAAAACCCGGCATCGCACTCTTGTGTTATCGCCATAATTCGCCCAGAAGAAAACGCTGCCATCATAACCATCTATGTATACTTCATCCTTGCCGTCGTATGAAATCTTCATATTAAACTTCCACATACTTTCAAGCGGCATGGCCACCATATCGTCACTGAAGGGAACTGTGTCCCTCCCTAGATATAACACAATGCCACGCGAAAAATTCTTTCCCGCGTGTTCTCTGAGCGTCTTCAACCCGGAAAAGTCATCAGGTCCTACCGAATCCCGGCTCTTGACTTCGACGCCAATCAGTTTGCCGTTCCGGCGCTCGATGATAAAATCCACTTCCTTGTTATCGTGAGTCCGATAATGGTAAAGCGCTCCGCCATCGATGATCGTCGATAGTTGTTTAGTCAATTCCGAAGCAACAAAGTTCTCCAGCACATGACCAAACAAACCGGGGTTTTGCCGTTGCAAACTCTCCAAATTCACGCCTAATTGATGGCAAAGTAGCGCTGTATCGGCAAAAAACAACTTTGGTGATTTGACAAGACGTTTACCGATATTCCTGTACCAAGGAGGCACCAGTGTGATCAGGAAAAGCTGCTGTAACAGGGTACGATAACGGCGGTATGTGACGGCATTAAGCTTGGCATCACGAGCGCAATCGGCATCATTAAGCAAACCGCCCGCACGAGCGGCGAGAATTTTCACGATATTTGGCAGCGCCGGTATTTTCTCGATCTCCGCCAGTTGCCGCACATCGCGTTGCAGCAACGTGGTCAAATAACCGTCAAGCCACAAGGCACTGCTTTTTTCTGGTTCAGTTGCGATCTCAGGATAAGTTGTTTTATGGATAATTTCACCCATTGCGCGCTGGTCACTCTTTAGCGCATCGCCCTTTTTGAACGCTATTTCCTGATCAAACCAGCCATTGATAACCGGTCTGCCATTTCCCAGGGATTCAACCGCTGAAAACGGGAAAAGCGAAAGAACAGCCATTCGGCCTACGAGCGCGTCGGCAAGTTTTGGCAGCGCCATGATGTTCGCCGATCCCGTAAGCAAAAAACGTCCATAGGCGCCGGCATGGTCATGAGCGCGCCGTTCATCAATCAAAAGCTTAAGCACACGGAAAATTTCCGGCACCATCTGAACTTCATCGATAATGACAGGCTTGGTGAATTGCCGTAAAAACCCTTCGGGATCGTTGGCAGCGGCTGATAACGTAGTTATATCGTCAAACGTGACATAATCCGCCTTAAGATATGTTTGCGCTATATGCCGCACCAAGGTGCTCTTGCCAGCCTGCCGCGGACCGTTTAAAAATACGGCGGGCATGGACGAGAGCCCTTCTTTGACAAGGGTTTCTACAGCACGATTAAAATATTTCATGTTGTAAAATATAACACTAACTGTTATATTTTACAATAATATTATAACGCATTGTTATATCTCATTTTTTTATATCATCGCCATGCCGCCGTTGACGTGGATCGTCTGGCCGGTGATGTAGCGCGCTTCCTCGCTGGCGAGGAAGGCTATGGCGGCGGCGACGTCTTTCGGCTCGCCGAGGTAGCCGAGCGGAATGTTCGCCAGCATCCTGGCTTTCTGGTCTTCCGTCAGCTTGTCGGTCATCGGCGTAACGATGAAGCCGGGCGCGACGCAATTGACCGTCACGTTGCGCGGCGCCATTTCCTGCGCCAGCGATTTGCTCATCGCGACAAGCCCGCCCTTGGACGCGGCGTAATTCGCCTGCCCCGCGTTGCCCATCGCGCCCACGACCGACGCGATGCCGACGATACGGCCCCAGCGGCGGCTCATCATGCCTTTCAAAACGGCGCGGGAAAGGCGGAACGCCGCCGACAGGTTGACGTTGATGACAAGATCCCAATCTTCGTCCTTCATGCGCATGGATAACCCGTCGCGCGTCAGGCCGGCGTTGTTGATGAGGATGTCCACGCCGCCGCCCAATTGTTCCTCGGCGTCCTTGAGAAGCGCGGGCGGCACGGCGGGATCGGTCAGGTTGCCCGTGACGACGAAGGCCTTGCCGCCGCCAAGTTCCTTCTGAAATTCCTTCAACGTCTCCATGTTCATGTCGGCCAACACGACGCGCGCGCCTTGCTCCACAAGCGTCCGGGCGATCACTTTCCCCAAGCCGCCGGTGGCTCCCGTCAGAAGAGCGTTTTTGCCGTTCAATTGAAACATGGTCAGTTTCCTTTCCCTATTGTTATGTCCATTGGCCGCGTAGGACGCGCGCCGATCTCGCCGAGTATGGCCAGCGCCGACCGCACCCCGAGTTGCAAACTTTCCCCGATGCCGGCATTCCGCGACAACCCGAATAATAGACCGGCCGTAAAGGCATCGCCAGCCCCCACCGAACTTACGAAAACGGGCGGTTTTTGGCCGGGAACGCTTACCGTTTCCGTTTGCGATCTCGCCTCGGCGCCGCGCGCGCCCATCGTAGTGACGACAAGCTGTCCGGGCTTGTGGGGCAAGGGAACGGCTTTTTGAAAGGATGTCTGCTCGGCCTCGTTGCCGATCACAAGATCGGCCATGCCCGCAATGAAGCGGGCTCTCTCGCCATGCCCCTCTTCGAGCCACGCATTGACGTTATGAAGACTCACGACAAGCCGCGTTTTTCCTTTCGCGGCTGAAAAAGCTTCGCGGATCACGGGCTCGGCGGCCGAACGGGTCAACAACTCGGCGTCGATCATGAAAAATTCGGCCGCCGCGAAATCGAAGCCTGCAAAGTCGCCCGGAGAATAAGAGTCGGCGCAACCGTGATGCGTGGCAAAACTGCGCTGGCCGTCCTCCGTCAGAAGGCAAAGGCAAGTCGCCGACATGCCCTCGGCGGCCAGCGGATCGCAGCAAAGCTTAACACCGCGCTGATCGAAGTCATCGAGAAAGAAACGGCCAACGTCGTCGCGTCCCACTTTGCCGAAAAACCCGGCCTTACCGCCAAGCGCCGCGACAATGGAAATCGCGTTGGCCGCCGTTCCTCCGGCCGCCATCTGCGCGTCTTTCAGGTGAGAGCGAATGTGTTGCAAGGTTTCGGCGTCAAACGCCTTCCCGGCGTCAAGGGGAATGCCGTGCTCGTCAAGGAAAGCATGGGTAACGTGGGCAATGATATCCGTGAACGTCCGCCCTGCCGCGACGGCGCAATATTTTTCATTTTGTGCGGACATCTTTAAAAACCCGTCAAATCGTTTTCAAAAAAGCGTCAATATCTTCCGGCTTTTGCAGCGCGGTTGCCTTCATATCCTTGTCGATACGCTTGGCAAGGCCGGTCAAAACGGCGCCGGAGCCGCATTCCACCAGCTGCTCCACGCCCTGCTCCTTCATATACAGGACGGATTCGCGCCAGCGCACGGCGCCCGTAACCTGTTTGACCAGCAAATCGCGGATAACGTCCGGCTCTTTCGTGGCGGCAGCCGTTACGTTGCTTATCACAGGCACACAAGGTTCCTTGATAGAAAACCTTGCCAGAGCTTCCTGCATAGCCTCGGCGGCCGGCAGCATGAGGGGGCTGTGAAAAGGCGCGCTCACGGGCAGCCTGACGCTGCGCTTGTAGCCCCTTGCGGCGGCAAGGACGAGGGCCCTGTCTATGGCGGCGGTATGGCCGCTTAAAACGACCTGTCCCGGCGCGTTGTCATTGGCGGCGATGCAAACCTCGCCCTGCGCCGCTTCTCCGGCGATCTCCTGCGCCGCCGCGATATCCGCGCCGAGAAGAGCCGCCATCGTTCCGATGCCGGCGGGAACCGCCTGCTGCATGGCCTGGCCACGGATGCGCAACAGCCGCGCGGTGTCGGCCAAAGTAAAACTGCCCGCCGCGCAAAGAGCCGCATATTCGCCTAGGCTGTGTCCCGCAACGAACTGCGCCGCGTCCGGCAAGCGAAAACCGCCCTGTTTCTCCAAAACCCTGACGACCGCCATGCTGACCATCATCAGCGCGGGCTGGGTATTGGCCGTGAGCCTGAGATCGTCCTCCGGTCCCTCGAACATAAGAGCCGAGAGTTTCTGGCCGAGCGTATCGTCGACTTCCTGAAAAACGGCGCGCGCGTCGGCAAAAGCGTCATAAAGCGCCTTTCCCATGCCGACCTGCTGGCTGCCCTGCCCCGGAAACATAAGGGCTCGATTCATGGAATCTCCCGATTTCGTTAAAACGTGCCGCCACTCAACCTGCTTGTAAAACGCCCGTCAAGCGGGTTTAATGCCGCCGTTTACCAATTTCAGAGCCCACAAGCAACATTCCAGCCATGATCATCGTCACCGGCGGCGCCGGCTTCATAGGATCCAACCTCGCGGAAGCGCTCGACAAGCGCGGCGAGCGCGTAGCCATTTGCGATCGTCTCGGCACGGACGACAAATGGCGCAATCTGGCCAAGCGCGATCTGGAAGACATCGTCGCCCCGGAACGGTTAATGGATTTTCTCAATTACTACGCCGGGGACATCGAAATCGTCTTTCACATGGGGGCCATCTCGGCGACCACCGAACGCGACGCGGATCTCATCATCGAGAACAACTTCCGTCTCAGCCGTACGCTCTGGCACTGGTGCAAGGACAACGACGCGCGGTTCGTTTATGCCTCTTCGGCGGCGACTTACGGCGACGGCTCGGCAGGCTTCAAGGACGACGAAAGCATAGAAGCCCTTGCCGCTTTGCGCCCGCTCAATCCCTACGGCTGGAGCAAGCATCTGTTCGATCGCTGGGTCGCGCGCCAAAAAGGACGCGGCGACCGCGGCCCGACGCAGACCGCCGGGCTAAAGTTCTTCAACGTCTACGGCCCGAACGAATACCACAAGGGCAGCATGCGCTCGGTCGCCGAACAGGTTTATCCCTTCGCGCAGCGCGACGAGGCTTTCCCGCTCTTTAAATCGCATAATCCCCAATATCCCGACGGCGGCCAGCTGCGCGATTTCGTTTGGGTCGGCGATTGCGTGAACGTCATGCTGTGGCTGCTCGACAACCCGAAGGTCAACGGCCTGTTCAATCTCGGCACCGGCAAGGCTCGGAGCTTCGACGATCTGGCCAAGGCGGTTTACGCCGCCGCGGGCAAAGAGCCGAAAATTATCTACCGCGACATACCGGAAGAGCTGCGCGCGCGCTACCAGTATTTCACCGAAGCCGAAATGAACAAACTTCGCGCCGCCGGTTATACCGCGCCCTTCACGCCGCTTGAAGAAGGCGTTCGGCAGTACGTGCAAAACTATTTAATGCTGGATGACAGGTATGTGTGAATCCGTTTTCTTGGCGGCGGCATGACCAAAAAACCCATCGCCTTCGACGGAAAGAACAGCGAACTGCTCCTCTACCAGACCGAAGACGGAGCAACGCGCATTGATGTACGGTTGGTGAATGAAACCGTCTGGCTGACACAGGCACAGATGGCAGATCTTTTCCAGCGCGATAGGTCTGTCATTACCAAGCATATCAGGAATATTTTTGACGAAGGCGAATTGAAGGAACCTTCAGTATGTGCAAATTTTGCACATACTGGGACAGACAAAAAAACATACCAAGTGCAATATTATAACTTAGATGTAATTATTTCAGTTGGTTATAGAGTTAATTCACACCGCGGCACTCAGTTCCGGCAATGGGCAACGCAAAGGCTTCGAGAATATATTATTAAAGGTTTTGCCCTGGACGACACCAGGCTTTCCAGCGGACGTACGACGGATAGCTATTTTGACGAACTGATTTCACGCGTTCGGGCAATCCGCACATCCGAATACAATCTTTACCGCAAGGTGCGCGAGATTTACGCCACCAGTTTCGATTACGACTCTCATTCGGATATCACGCGGGAATTTTATGCAACCGTGCAGAACAAGATGCACTGGGCCGTTCATGGAAACACGGCGGCGGAGATTATCAAGAAACGCGCCGACGCGAAAAAACCCAACATGGGCCTGACGGCTTTTAAGGGACAATCCGTTCATGCCGCGGACGCAATAAAGGCGAAAAACTATCTGACGGAAGGCGAACTGAAACAACTCGAATTGCTTGTCGATCAATACCTGTCTTTTGCCGAACTTCAGGCCATGAACCGCCGCCCCATGCACATGAAGGACTGGAAGGGAAAACTTGACGCCTTTCTCAAGTTCAACGACCGCGAAATCCTCGGGAATGCCGGGCGTATTTCGAAACAGGTTGCGGATGATCACGCTCTGGCCGAATATCATAAATATCGAACGCGGCAAGTCGATGCAGCCAACGCAAACGATCTGAAGACGCTCGATAAACAAATCAAAGAGATTCCCGGCCACAAAAGAAAGCGCCCGAGCTGAACCATGTATGCCCACCTCCTCCCTCTCCTCGAAAAACTCGGCGGCCACCGCGTCTTGTGCGTCGGCGACGTCATGCTCGACCGCTTCGTCTACGGCCAGGTCGAGCGCATTTCGCCCGAAGCGCCCATACCCGTCCTGCGCTCGCAGCGCGAAGTGATTACGCTGGGCGGCGCGGGCAACGTTGTTCTCAATATCGCGGCCTTGGGCGGTCAGGTCGACATGATCGGCATCGTCGGCAAGGACCAGCCCGGCTATGAACTGGAAGAGCTCGTCTCGGCGTTGCCGCAAGTGACGTCGTATCTCTTGACCGACAACTCGCGCCCGACGACCCTGAAGATCCGTTTCGTCGCAGGCGGCCAGCAGCTGCTTCGCGCCGATCATGAAGTAAGCAATCCTCTTTCCGCCAACATGGAAGAACAACTGCTCATGCGCGTACGGAGCGCCTTCCCCGGCAGCGCCGTCGTTATTCTGTCGGACTATGCCAAAGGCGTCTTGACGGACCGGGTCATCGCCGAGACCATAAAGCTTGCGAACAAGAACAACCGCCCCTTGCTTATCGATCCGAAAGGGCGCGATTTCAGCCGCTACCGCGGCGCGTTCATGCTGACGCCCAACCGCCGCGAACTGGCCGACGCCACGGGATTGCCCGCCGGAACCGTCGCCGAAGCCGAAGCGGCGGCGCGAAAGCTGATTGAAGAACACGATCTTCAAGGCATACTGGCGAAACTGGGCAGCGACGGCGTTTGCCTCGTGATGAAAAACCAGCCCGCGCAGCATTTCAGGGCCGCTGCGCGCGAGGTTTACGACGTTTCCGGCGCGGGTGATACCGTCGTGGCTACGATGGCTCTGGCGCTGGCGGGTGGATTGAACCTCGCCGAGGGCGCGGCGCTGGCCAACATGGCCGGTTCGATCGTCGTCGGAAAGATCGGCACGGCCGCCGTCACGCACGACGAGCTGGCCAAGGAACTCATGCACGACCAGACGCGCGAAAGCGAAAACAAGATCATGGGTCTGCCCGAGGCGGCGCAAACGGCGGAGCGCTGGCGCAAGCAAGGCCTCAAGATCGGCTTTACGAACGGCGTGTTCGACCTTCTGCATCCGGGGCATTTATCCCTGATCCGTCAAGCGCGCACGGCTTGCGACCGCCTGATCATCGGCATGAACAGCGACACGTCGGTCAAGCGCCTGAAAGGCGAAGGCCGCCCCGTGCAGGGCGAAAGCGCCCGCGCCGCCGTACTGGCCTCGCTGGCCGACGTCGATGGCGTCGTGATTTTTAGCGAAGACACCCCCCTGAACCTTATCAAAGAGATACGCCCCGATCTTCTCGTAAAAGGTGCGGATTACACGCTTGATAAAGTCGTGGGAGCCGATCTCGTGAAAAGCTGGGGCGGCGAGATTGTTCTTGCCAATCTGGTCGAAGGACAAAGCACGACGGCCACGATCAAGCGGCTGAAAGAGCCGGAAACTGCGCGCAAAAAAGCATAACGAATATTCCTCTTCAGGAGCAAGAAGTTATGAAGAAATCCATCCATCTTCTCATGATCATTGTTGTGGTCGCTTTAAGCGCATCATTAGCGACAGCATGGTTGAGCAATGGCCGAGACGCGGTCCAACCGGCAAAAGAGAGCGCCTATGACCGCGTGATGCGCACCAAGACCTTGCGTTGTGGTTACGTGGTTTACGACCCGGCCTTCATGAAGAATCCCAACACAGGCGCATTTTCAGGCATCATTTACGATATTACCGAACTGATGGCTAAAAGGATCGGGCTGAAAGTCGACTGGGCTGAGGAAGTCAACTTCGGCAGCATGATCGAAGGCCTTAAGGCTGGACGCTACGACGCGCTTTGCATCAACGGCTGGAATTCGGGCGGCTATTCGCCCTTCCTCAGCCAGACCATTCCTCTCTATTACAGCGCCATTGACGCGTACACGTGGGATGGGAACGCCCGTTTCGACGGTGATTTGAAAGCCGCAAACGATCCCTCGATAAAAATATCAACCATCGACGGCACCGCCACAAAGGTCATCGCCGATCAGAACTTTCCCAAGGCTTCGCAACTCACAATGCCGCAGATGACGGATTACGTGACGGCCTTGATCAACGTTGCCGATCGCAAGGCCGATTTGACGTTCGTCGAACGTCATCTGGCCTCCGCTTTCATGGCCAAAAACCCTGGAAAAATTCAAAGGGTCAAACTGGATAAACCGATCCGCTATTATGCGAACGGTCTGGAAATGGATATCGGCGAATACAAGCTGCTGTCGATGTTCAACATGACGCTCGAGGAAATGCTGGGCTCCGGCGATATCGACGCTATCCTTGCCCGTTATCAGGACACCCCGCCGTCTTCACTGCCAATTGCGAAACCATTCAGCGAATAAGCCACTGATGACCGTCGCCGTTGAATATTTCCATGCGCAAAGAGAGCCCTCAGACGGCGGCGTGCCCGGCATCCATGTCGCCATAGGCGATTTTCTGAAAGCATGGTTCCGGTTTGGCGCAGAGGAAAAGTTCATATGCCGCGCCGGCGATATTCATAGCTATGGGCGGTTCAAAGAACTTGCCTGCACCGCCGGGCTCGATCCGGAAGCGCGCTGCATCGGTCTCGATCCTCTCACGCCGCGGCACAATCTGGAAACGATTTCCTGCCTTTTCCGGCCCGACCCCGCCCTGGCGGACATGGTATGGCGGCGCCAACAGTTATCCGGCAACGGTTATGCCGCATGCGGTCTCGTCCATACGCTAAGCGGCGAGCAGATTTCGCGCGCTCTGGCCGGCTTGCTCCTTGCCCCTACGGTAAACTCCGATGCGCTTATATGTCCCTCGGCTTCAATTCGCAGCGCGGTGCTGAAACTGTGGGATATTCAGGCCGATTATCTCAAACACCGCTTCGGCGGTTCGTTCCGCTGCCCGGTGCAAACGCCCGTGATCCCCATTGGCATCGACACGGAAAAATTTGCCAACCTTGCCGCCGCGGATAAAAGGAAAGCGCAAAGGCAAGCGCTTGGCGCGGACGAAAACGAGATCGTCATTCTCTTCGTGGGGCGGCTGAGTCCCGCGACCAAGGCCCATCCGTTGCCTCTCTTTCTGGCGGCGGAAGAAGCCGCGCGTCGCACACAGCGCAAATTGCGTCTCGTTCTCTACGGCTATTTCCTACCTCAGGATATGGAGCCGCGCTTTCGCGAACTGGCAAAGGACTTTTGCCGTAACGTCCCGTGCGAGTTCGTGACAAACGGCGATCCGCGCTTTCCCGACGGGCTCTGGGCGGCGGCGGACATATTCGCATCGCTGGCCGACAACATTCAGGAAAGCTTCGGCCTGACGCCCGTCGAGGCGATGGCCTGCGGCCTTCCTGCCGTCGTCACGGATTGGGACGGCTACCGCGACAGCCTGCAACATGGCCAGGAAGGCTTTTTGATCCCTACATGCGCTCCGCCCGCCGAAGCGGGACAGGAACTTGCCGGCCATTATTTCAACGCCAACAACTACGGCGCATATCTGGCCGGGGCGGCGCAATCGACCGCCGTGGACATTCAGGCCGCCGCCGCGGCTTTCGCTACGCTGGCCGAAAACGATGCCCAAAGGCTTGCGATAGGCGCAAACGGCCGCAAGCGCGCGCAAGCCGTCTATGACTGGCGGGTCATCATCCCGGCCTACGAGGCCCTATGGACGGATTTGGCCGAACGGCGGAAAAAAGAAACGCCCGGGACCTCCGTTCCCGCGCATTGGCCCGCCGCGCATCCGGCCTACCCCAATCCCTGGGCCGTTTTTGGCGGATTTCCGGCCTCCACGCTGTCGCCCGACGACGGTCTGAGGGTGGTGATGACAAGCGGCGAAATATCGCTTATCCTCAAACACGAGATGAATCTTATGATTTCCGAATTGTTGCCGCCGGTGAACTTGTTGCGCGAATTGATCGATGCGATGCGCCCCGCAGGGCTTGTGCGCGTGAAAGATGTCATGGCGAGCGCGCTTCCGCAGGACAGACCGTATCTATGGCGTTGCCTTGGCTGGATGCTGAAGCACGGCGTATGCGTGCGCGAGGCCGCTTAATGGAGACGGCTGTAGGCGACATAGTTTGGTTTCGATTGCTTGCCGGGCTCGTAACGGGTCTTGTGCTTGGCAGCTTCATCACGATGCTCAGCTATCGGCTGCCGCGCCGCCTCTCGATTATTTCCCCGCCTTCGCGCTGTCCGCAGTGCCACACCAATTTAAGGGCTCGCGATCTTGTGCCGGTCCTGTCGTGGCTGATAGAGCGCGGCCACTGCCGCTATTGCCATAAGGCCATCAGCCGCCGCTACCTCATTATCGAAATTTCCACGGCGCTGGCCGTCATGGCCGCGTTCTGGCGTTTCGGTTTTACGCCCCACTTGATCGCCGCCCTGTTCGGCATCGTTGCCTTCATTGCGCTGGTTGCGATCAACATCGAACGGCACAAGAACAGCTGGTAATATATCCGGCCCCCTTGTGGCCCTCAAAATAAAGATGGTGGTGCACGCATGAAAGCCGTTCTAAAGCCCTCTTCGCCTAACGCAGCGCTTTTTTCCTCCCGCCGTTTCCTGCCCATGTTCGCCGCCCAGTTTCTTGGCGCGCTTGAAGACAACCTGTTCCGCAACGCCGTTTTCGTGCTCGTCGCGTTCCAGCTCGCCGCGCGCGAGGGCTACGTCTCTGGCCTTGTCATTTCGCTCGGCGCGGGCCTTTTCATCCTTCCTTTCTTTCTGTTTTCGGCCACGGCCGGAACGCTGGCCGACCGGATGGAGAAAACGCGCCTTGTCCGCTGGCTGATGTTTACCGACTTTGTCCTGATGTTTTTTGCAGGGTGCGTACTCGTCACCGAACTGGTGCCGTTGCTGCTTATCACCATGTTTTTGCTCGGGCTTCAGTCGGCCTTCTTCGGCCCCGTCAAATACAGCATTCTGCCGCAACTTATGGCCGAAAAGGAACTCATCGAAACCAACGCGTACGTTCAGGGCGGCACGTTCGTCGCCATTTTGATCGGAACGATCATCGGCGGCGCGACGGTCACCCTGCCCTATGGCACGATCGTTATCGCGTCGCTCATGACCATACTTGCCTTTAGCGGCTGGCTTTTTTCTCTGTTCATTCCCCGGACGGAGGGAGGCGAGACCGGATTCCCCGCGCCCAAATCCCTTTGGACGAACATGTGGCCCCTGCTGCGCGAGACGCGGCAAAGCCCGTCTCTCTGGCGCGCCATTCTCGGCATTTCGTGGTTCTGGTTCGTCGGCGCGCTGTTTCTTTCCCTGCTGCCGAATTACGTCAAGGACGTTTTAGGCGGCACGCCCGCCCTTGTGACCTTTCTGTTGACCTTATTCGTTGTGGGCACGGCTCTTGGCGCCGCCGGAGCCAATCGCGCCTTGCGCGGCGAAATCGACACGCGCTTTGTGCCTTTCGGCGTTTTCGTCATGGCGGCGGCCGTCATCCTGTTGTCCGTGCTGAGCCGGGGGCTTACCCCGGATTCCGGACTTGCGTCGTTGCCGTCTTTCCTGACGCACTTTCAGGGCGTCGTCATCGGTTTTCTGTTTCTTCTTATGGCGGCCGCGGGCGGTTTTTACACGGTTCCTTTTTATGCCGTGCTGCAATCCCGCGGCAATCCCGGACGCCGGGCGCGCGTCATAGCCTCCAACAACATCATGAACGCTTTGTTCATGGCCGTATCGTCCGTTTTTTCCTTTGCCCTGTTCAAGCTCGGCTTTGGAACGGCCGGCATTTTTTTAACCGCGGGCTTGCTCAGCCTCGTTGCCGCCGCCTTTGCCGTCGAATACCTGCCTTACCGGATTTTCAGCAGCTGGTTGCGCCTGAAATTCTTCCTCCTTTATGGCGCGAAGGTTACGGGCAGGGAAAACGTTGCGCCTCTAAAACACCGCGGCGTCGTCTACATCGTCAATCACACGTCGCTGCTGGACGGCTTGCTGCTGGCTGCCTTTTTGCCCGGCTGCCCCATCATCGCCGCCAACCCCGCAATGGCGCGCAAATGGTGGATGCGGTTCTATTATTTCTTCGCCGGCCATCCGGCAATCAACCCCGCCGACCCTGCGGCGCTTAAATATCTGGTGGGCGCGCTGAAGGAAGGCCGGTCCGTAGCGATCTTTCCCGAAGGCCGTCTTACCCAGACGGGCCTTCTGATGAAAGTTTACGAAACGCCGGGCGTCATCGCGGGTATGGCCAAAGCGCCGCTCGTTCCCGTCCGCATCGACGGGGCCCAGTATACGCCTTTTTCGACTTTGCGCGGCAAAATGCGGCTGAAATGGTTTCCGCGCCTGACGATAAAAATCCTGCCACCCGTGACGCTGAAAGGCGGCGCGGATCTTTCCTCGCGCGAGAAGCGGCATTCTTACAGCGACCAGCTTTACGACATCATGGCGAACATGCTGTTTGCCTCGTACAGCCTCGATCAAACGCTCTACGAAGCGTTTCTCGATGCCGGCCGCGTGAACGGCCCCGGCACCAAAATCCTTGAGGACCTCGACCGCCAGCCGCGAAGCTACAAGCAAATCGTCCTCATGAGCCGCATTCTTGGCCGCAAGTTTACGGATTTTACCGCCAAGGGCAAAAAAGTCGGCGTCATGCTTCCGAACGGCGTGGGCGTCGTAGGCGTGTTTTTCGGGCTTCTCGCCTACGGGCGCGTTCCGACTATGCTCAATTTCGCGGGCGGCCTGGCCAATCTGCAAAGCGCGCTTATTACGGCCGATATCGACGAAATCATCACCAGCCGCCGCTTCGTCAAGCTGCTCGAACTGGAGCAGGTCGTGGAAGCGCTCGGGCGCGAAGCGAACATTGTCTATCTCGAGGATCTCCGCAAAGACATCGGCCTGATCGACAAGCTTCGCGGTTTAGCCGAAACGTACATGGCGGGTTATCTCTACCGCAAGCAGCGCGTTATGGCGGACGATCCCGCCGTCGTTCTTTTCACGTCCGGCTCCGAAAGCACGCCGAAGGGCGTCGTGCTTAGCCACAAAAACATCATCGCCAA
Organism: Alphaproteobacteria bacterium; assembly: GCA_028716765.1. The sequence goes on from JAQUPC010000005.1 coordinate 33,059, forward strand.
CCGTTATCAAGCGGCGACCCCGATCGACCTGAACGCAGGCGACGTGTTGTTCACCGCGCTGCCCGTCTTTCATTCGTTCGGCCTTTCCGTAGGCCTTATGCTGCCCCTGTTATCGGGCGTCAGAACGTTTCTTTATCCCTCGCCGCTTCATTACCGGATCATTCCCGAACTTATTTACGAAACCAACGCGACGATCCTGATCAGCACCGATACGTTTCTTGGCGGCTATGCGCGCATGGCTCATCCTTACGATTTTTACAGCCTCCGCTATGCCGTGGCGGGCGGCGAGAAACTGAAAGAAGATACGCGCCGGATGTGGTCCGACAAGTTCGGCATCCGCATCCTTGAAGGCTACGGCGTCACGGAAACGGCCCCCGTGCTGGCGATCAATACCGCCATGCACAACAAGACGGGAACCGTAGGGCGGCTTGTCCCCGGCATGGAATACCGCCTGAGAAAGATCGAGGGAATCGAGACCGGCGGCTCGCTGGTCGTGCGCGGGCCGAACGTCATGCTCGGCTATCTGAAAAGCGACCGGCCGGGAGTCCTGCAACCGCCCGAAGGCGGTTGGTACGACACCGGCGATATCGTCGAGGTCGACGACGAAGGCTATGTCAAGATCATCGGCCGCGCCAAACGTTTTGCCAAAATCGGCAGCGAGATGATCTCCCTCGCCGCGGTCGAGGCTTTGGTTCAGGCCGCCGCGCCCGAGAAAATCGTGGCCGTCGTGGCCGTTCCCGACGCACGCAAAGGCGAACAAATGATCCTGTATACGGACAGCGACGCCGTGACGCGCGAAAAGATCGTCGATATAGCGCAGGAGCGGAAGTTGCCGGAGATTATGATCCCGCGCCAGATCGTCAAGCTGGACGAGGTGCCTCTCCTCGGCACCGGCAAGGTCGATTACGTCAAGCTGAACAAAATGGCATCGGGTTTCGGAACGTCAGGGTTTTTGAGCGGCTGGAGTTGAGGAGCACACAATGAAAAGCAGATTATTTGCCGCGAGTTGCCTGATTTCGTTGTTCCTGTCGGGTCATTCCTTTGCGCAAGCCGTTACCCCGCAACCGCAAGAAGAGGAAATCAAGGCCGTCACCGGCTTCTGGCTTACCGACGACAAGGACGGCGTCGTGGAGATCTATGCCTGCGGGGAGAATGTCTGCGGACGGTTTCACTGGCTGGAAGACGACAGCCCTGAAAACCCGTCGCTCGACGGCAACAATCCTGATCCAAAAAAACGGAAAGAGCCTATGTGCGGCCTTCAATTTATGGGTGGATTCGCGCCGGATGGCCGCGGCCGTTTTGCGGACGGCTGGATTTACAGCCCGCGCGACGGAAGCACCTACAGCGCCAGTTTGACCCTCCGGAACGAGAAAACGCTCGAACTTCGCGGTTATATGCTTATTCCGCTCTTCGGCGAAAGCCGTTACTGGCAGCGTACGGGGCCGGAGCCATCCTGTCAGACGGACAAATCCGTCAATCCATAAATTCATCCGCACTTTGCATATCATCGTATATCGCAAATATACGCGCCGTTAAGCACGCCCGGCTGATACTTGAATAAGCCTCTGTGAGGAATTTTAAGCGCTGGAAAGGGCGGTATATGCAATATGCGATTCAAAAAGATCCCGAGGCCCTACGTGTCACAATGGAAGGCCCGTTTACGTTTCAGGATTCTTTGGCTTTTCAAACGATGCTGCGCTCCATCCAAAGCGCCATTTACGCCGCCGAAATACGGCTTAACATGAAGCGTCTGGAATCCATAGACGCGATGGCGCTGAACATGTTGCTGATCGCCTATGACGCCATGAAAAAAAGCCGCCGGCCGCTTGTTTTCGAACAGCCGCAGGGGCAGGTACAGGAAGCTCTCAATCAAGCGGCGCAACACAACGCACTTACGATTTCCAATTAAGCGATTTTACAAACACAACGAGGTTCTTCTACTGCACGGGAAAATGCTCTAGGCTTGACGTAAGCTACCCTTTGCAAACCGCGTCCGATGCCAGCCGTTCTCACACCCGATGCCTTTCTCGATCACGTCCTGACGCGTTTTTCGCGGATATGCGCTGCGAGATAGACAACAACTATGACTGGGGGCGGTTTTCCTATGACGGCATAGACCGCTCGCAGGAACCCTATACCGAACTTCACATCGCGACACTGAAGGCTCTGATCCGCGAAACCGAATCTTTTTTCCGCGCATGGTGCTTGCTGGCGGACGAAACGTCGAAGGATTTATTTGTCGGCCTGCTGCGCTATCGGCTGGCGGGGCATCGTCACGTGCGCCTTCCTGTGAACACGCCGGCTTATTGGGCCGAAAGAAAAAAAGTTGCGGCGATGCCTTCCTCGCCTTCGGCTCTTTCCATACCGGGCGTTTTCGGCAATAAGCTCTTCCATTACGAATTCGTTTTTGAAAACACGCCTATCAAACTGGATGCAAACGGCCTCTACTGGCCCTTTTTCATCCGCCAATATTTTCTCGAAAGAGACGGTATCCGGATACGCCCGGAACGGGGCGATCATGTAATTGACGGCGGCGCGTGCCTCGGCGACACCGCGATCGCTTTTGGCGCGGCGGCGGGATCCGAAGGTTCGGTTTACCTCTTCGATATGCTCGACGCGCATGTGAAGGCCTGCGCCTTCAACATCACGCAAAACCCCGGCTTGTCCTCCTTTAAAATCTTCCCCTGCGGTTTGTCGGACATCGTCTTTTCTCCCGAGACGCCCTCGCCGGCCTCGGGCCGCTACGAGCCCGGATTCAGCCTTTCACCCGAAAACCGCGATTATCCCACAACGACGCTGGACCATCTCGTGAAACAGGGCGAAATCCCGCGCGTGGATTTCATCAAGATGGACATCGAAGGATCGGAACTTAAAGCGCTGCATGGAGCCTCGGAAACCCTGCACCGGTTTAAGCCGAAACTGGCTATTTCGATCTATCACGACATCGAACACTTTTATGCCGTGCCGTTGTTTATCGATTCACTTGGGCTTGGCTATCGCTTCTACCTCGGCCATTACTCCATTCATGCGGGGGAAACGGTCTTGTATGCCGTAACAGGTTAAGGAGACACAGCCGCCATCAAGGCCATGACCTCCTCATCCACCATCTGGCTAAAATCGTCGTAAAAGGCACCTACGCCATAAAAGATTGACGGAACGAGCAGACTGATAACCTCGTCGGCCTCCCGTTCCAGCATGCTGTAGGCTGTATCGGCGGATACCGGAACGGCGACGGTTACGCGAAGCGCCCCCAGTTCGCGCGCCGCGCGTACGGCGGCGCGCATGTCGGCCCCCGTGGCTATGCCGTCATCGACAAGAATGACCGTGCGGTTCTTGAGGTCCGGAAACGGCCGTCCGTCCCGGTAAACGTCGTTGCGGCGGCGCAATTCCTTGCTTTCCCGCGCGATGGCCGCCTCAAGTTCGTCTTCGGAAATGCCGATCTGCCGGATAAGGTCTTCATTTAAAAAACGCACATCGTTTGCCGCCAGCGCCCCCATCGCCAGTTCCTCCTGCCCCGGCACGCCAAGCTTGCGCACAAGCATTAGATCCATCGGCAAATCAAGCGCCTTGGCGATTTCCACGCCTACAGGAACCCCGCCGCGCGGCAGAGCCAGCACAAGAACGTCCTTCCGGCCCTTGTAGGCCGAAAGAGCGTCCGCAAGCAGCTTGCCTGCTTCCTGACGGCTGGAAAAGCTTTCCATCATGGGATTATTCTCTCCTCTCTTGCCGCCGGTCTGCAAGACGTTTATTTCAGTTGATTATGCCGAAGCTCGATCCCCCCAATACCCTCATAGTCTTTGCGCTTGATGCCGAAGCGCAGGGGCATTTCGACGATTTCGCGCCGCTCTATTGCGGCATCGGCAAAATCAACGCCGCCTACAGGCTGACGCACCGTCTCGCCGAATGGCGCAAGCGTCACAACGAAATGCCTTCGCTGGTATTGAATCTCGGCAGCGCCGGCTCGACCGGATTCGAGGCGGGAACCATCGTGAACTGCACGCGCTTCGTTCAACGCGATTTCGACGTGACGGCGCTCGGCCACGAACCCTATGTCACGCCGCTCGACGACGTGCCCTGGCTTCTCAACAACGGCTTGCGCTATGAGAAGTTTCCCGAAGGAGCCTGCGGCACAGGCGACAGCTTTATGACCTGCGCAACGATGACGAACTGGAACGTCGTCGACATGGAAGCCTACGCGCTCGCCAAGATTTGCTGGATCGAAAACATCCCGTTCGGTTGCCTGAAATACGTCACCGATGGGGCCGACGGTCAGGCAGCTACGTCGTGGGAAGCCGGTCTTGCCCACACCGCGAGACAATTGCGCGCCGCCGTGGATTCCTTGTAAATCCGGGTTTTCTTCAAGAATTACGGATTTTCAATAAGCCGCAATTCTTCACAAATTTACCATAATAAGGCTCTTCAAAGGCCCGAATCTGAGATCAAGGATTCAATTCACTTCCTAACGCATTGGAAAGAATCCGTTTTGCCTCCCTGCTGCATGCACTTTCACCGTGGAAAAACCTAAACGACTGAATTTCTTTGCCGAATGCCAGTTTCGCACTTGCAAGAATCAAAGGAAAGGATTCATATATGGGGCGATTCAAAGGCATCAATTCTTAATGCCGGATCGTAATTAGATTTCGACGGCCGCCGCGCCTCAAACAAGCAAGCAAGGAGACAGGTTATGATCAATTTGTCGATGGCAGAACCGGACAGCATTCTGCGCCCTCGTCTATCCGTCATCGGCATAGGCGGCGCAGGCGGCAACGCCATCAACAATATGATCCGTTCCAACCTTGAAGGTTGCGATTTCATCTGCGCCAACACGGACTCGCAGGCTCTCGCGCAATCACTCGCGGCGCGAAAGATACAACTTGGCGTCAACCTGTCGCGCGGCCTTGGCGCCGGGTCCCGGCCTGAAATCGGGCAGGCGGCAGCCGAGGAACAGCTTCCGGACATTCTGGGTATCCTTGACGGCTCCGACATGGTGTTCATCACCGCCGGAATGGGCGGCGGTACAGGCACAGGCGCCGCGCCCGTCATCGCACGCGCCGCGCGCGAAAGCGGCATCCTGACCGTCGGCGTCGTAACCAAGCCTTTCCACTTCGAAGGCAGCCAGCGCATGCGGCAGGCCGAAAAAGGCATTTCCGAACTTCAGGAATACGTCGATACGCTGATCGTCATTCCGAACCAGAATCTTTTCCGCATCGCCAATGAGCGCACGACGTTCGCCGAAGCCTTCCGTCTGGCGGACGAAGTGTTGAACTCGGGCGTGCGCGGCATTACCGACCTGATGGTCATGCCCGGCTTCATGAACCTCGACTTCGCCGACGTGAAGACGGTAATGGGCGAGATGGGCAAGGCCATGATGGGCACCGGCGAGGCCGACGGCGACAACCGCGCCATTCGCGCCGCCGAAGCCGCTATTTCCAACCCGCTGCTGGACGACATTTCCATGAAAGGCGCACGCGGCGTTTTGATCAACATCACAGGCGGCCTCGATATGACGCTGTTCGAAGTGGATCAGGCGGCGAATCGCATCCGCGAAGAAGTCGATCCGGAAGCGCAAATCAAGGTCGGCTCCACGCTCGGCGAAGATCTGGAGGGCCGCATTCGCGTCTCCGTCATCGCCACAGGCATCGACGCAGCTATAGCCGAACAGCAACGCCAGCGCGCGGGATCGTCTGCAACGGCCCCGTTGCAACAATCATCTATGCGCGCCACACCCGATATGGCCCGCGACATGGGACGCCGCGTTATGCCCGCCGCAAGGCCTGTGGCGTCTCCGGTTCAGGCACAGGCTCCGGCTGCGGCCAGCGTGAACGTTTCGACGTCCTATTTCAGCATGCCACAGGCGATGACGCCCCAAATGGCAACGCAACAGGCCGAAATGGAAAACGATGCCCCGGCCCAGCATGCCCCAACGCCGATGATGCCCGAACGGGACCCCATCGTTGAAAAAACAGTGAAACCGGCTGTCTCCATGCCCCGTCAGGTCGAACCGGCCGCAACGCCGGCCCCGGCCTATGCGGCAACGCCGCGCGCCACTATGCCTCAATCCCCCTTGCGTCAGCCGGTGTCCGCCGCGCCGCAACGTGTGCAGCCCGCAACGGCGGCCGCACGGAGCAACGAACCTTCAAGCGATATGCGCGTGACGCAACTGACGTCCTCGGGCGCCCAGACATCGACCACCACGCACGTCAGCCAGCGTTCACAGTCGCTGTTCCAGCGCATCACGGGCTTCGGCATGGTACGGCCTTCGGCGGCGCGCGACGCCGAGGAAGCCCTCAGAGACGTGGAGGAAGTTTGCGAGCCGCGCCTGAGCGTCGATCCATCCGACCGCCCGGCCATTTCCGGCGAAGGGCAAACGGATCTACT
>JAQUPC010000006.1 GCA_028716765.1 Alphaproteobacteria bacterium
TCACGCTTGGCATGATGAGCGTGGCGCGCGCCGCGGCCTTCATCGTTTCGGACGGCAAGCCTTTTTACGGTTTGCCGGAGAACATCGTGAACGCAGGGCAGGGGAATTGGATGGGAATGCCCATTCACGTTGCTCTTCTCTTGCTCGGGGCCTTGTTCGGTTTCGTGGTATTGGCGAAAACGAAATTCGGCGCACACACGCTGATCATGGGCGATAATCCCCCGGCTGCCGAGGCGATGGGCATTCCGGTTTCGCGCTTGCATCTTAAGGTGTTTGCGCTGGCGGGCGCTTACTCCGGTTTGGCGGGACTTGTGTTCATGTTGCGCACCAATGCGGGCGACCCGTCGGCAGGGCAGGGGTATGAATTAATCGCCATCACTGCAGCTATCCTCGGCGGCGCCAATCTTTTCGGGGGCAGGGCCACGATAACCGGAACCGTGTTGGGTGTGCTTTGTCTCGGCGTTCTGCAAAATGGTCTTAATCTTATGGCGGTCAGCACTTATTACCAAATCTTGTTCGTAGGCTTGGTGCTTGTGGCAGCAGCCTTCCTGTCGCGCGCGGGGAGCCGGTCATGAGCGCGTTGCTGGTCAAGGATATCTCAAAAACTTTCGGGGCCGTTCAGGCTCTTAAGCCGCTCAGCATGGGTTTCGAGCCGGGCGAGGTTACGGCGATTGTCGGCGACAACGGCGCGGGGAAATCCGTTTTGTTGAAGCTTCTGGCGGGCGTTTTCAGGCCCGACGGCGGATCGATAAAATTGGGCAAAAAAGAATTGACGCGTCTCTCGGCGACCCAGCGGCGGGCGCAAGGCATCGAAATGGTCTATCAGGATCTTGCCTTGGCCAAGCAGCAGGACGTGATAACCAACCTTTATATGGGCCGTGAAATTATAAGGACATGGCTCGGCTTTTTAAACCGGAAAGCTATGACGAAAGAGGCGGAACGGGGGCTGGGGCGCATAGGGATCAAGTTGCCGGATTTACGCATGCCTGTCGGGCTCATGTCCGGCGGGCAGCAACAGGCCGTCGCCATTGCGCGTGCCGCGCAGTTCAATCCGAAGGTTCTGCTTTTGGACGAGCCGACGGCGGCGCTTGGCGCGCACGAAGTTCAACAGGTGCTTGATCTCATCCGTTGGGAAAAAGAGCAGGGACGCATCGTGGTGTTCGTATCCCATCGTCTCAACGACGTCTTTGCCGTCGCCGATCGCATCGTCGTGATGAAGCAGGGCGTTGTCGTCGCCGACACGCGCGCGGCCGTCACGTCGCTTGAGCAGGTCGTGGCGAACATCGTAGGGTGATTTGGTGGGCGATCAAACCCCGTGAAATAATGTAAAGTGCTCGCATGACCCTCAAAACGCTTCTCTCCGCCGCCATGTTCGCCTACGGCGGGACGCTTGTTCTGGCGTTTCTGTTTCAGCGCCATCTTTCGTATTTTCCCGATAAATTGGCGTTCATTCCTGCCGAATGGGCGATGCCCGAGTTGGAGACTCTGACCGTCAACACGTCGGACGGGTTAAATCTGAAAAGCTGGTACCGGGGACCGAAAAAATCCGGCAGGCCCGTCATCGTTTTCTTTCAGGGCAACGGCGCGCACTCCGGTTACCGGAACTTCAAGGTACGCCCATGGCTCGATGACGGCTACGGGCTTTTGTTCGTGGGTTATCGCGGCTATGGCGGCAATCCGGGCAAGCCTTCCGAACAGGGCCTGTACAACGATGCGCGCGCGGCTATCGGAGCCGTCTTGCAAAGAGGCGTTTCTCCGTCTTCGCTCATCTTTTACGGGGAATCCATAGGAAGCGGCGTCGCCGTACAGATGGCTATGGAATACAAACCTGCCGCCCTTGTTCTGGAAGCGCCGTTCACATCGTTGCCGGACGCGGGGGCCTATCATTACCCGTGGCTTCCCGTTCGTTCATTCCTGAAGGACAAATACGATTCGCTTGCGAAAATCGGCCGCGTCCATGCGCCGCTTCTTTTGATCCACGGCGAGAAGGATCGCATCGTGCCAATTCAATTCGGACGGCAGCTGTTCGCCGCCGCCAACGAACCGAAACAGGCGGTCTATATCCCCGAAGCCGGGCATAACGATTTGTACGATTGGGGGGCAGAAGAGGTTGTTTTGAAGTTTCTGGCCAAAATTCAAACCCTCTAGCTTTTTCCGCTCCAGTGCTCTAAGACGTAATTCCAGCCATAAACCCTTTGTTTTTGTTATCGGAAAGCGCCATGCAGCAAGCCGAGGGCATTTGCGTTGTCAAAGCTGTTACGGTTGTGGAACGAGAGCGCTGTTTCGGGGTCAGACGAGGGGTTTTTATAGGCGAGCAAAACATTGCTCAGGAACTGGTTTTTGATAGTCTTGATTCCGGAGCGGTGCATTATCTTGTTTTGCAAAACGGCGAGCCAGTCGCTACTGTGCGCGCCGTTTTGAAAGACGGGGGCAAGACGGCAAAAATAGGCAGGCTGGCCGTGATCAAGAAGGCGCGAGGACAGGGATTGGCAAAGGTAGCCATGAATGCGATTGAAGCGGATCACGATTTAAAGGGCGCTGAGAAATTTGTTCTGGATTCACAAAGTTATATCGTGCCGTTGTACAAGAGTCTGGGATACGAGGTTGAGGGCGAGGAATTTATCGAAGTTGGCATTCCTCATCGTCATATGAGCAAAAAGAACGCACGCCGGTATGCGGCGTGCCAACGCAACTAGGAGATTGCTATGGAAACCGTATTACTTGTCATTCACCTGCTTCTGGCGGTGGCGCTGATCCTGGTGGTTTTGATGCAGCGCACGGCGCAGGACGGCGGCGGCCTTATGGGCGGCGGCGGAGGCGGCGGCACGATGGGCGGCCTGTTCACGGCGCGCGGTTCGGCCAACCTCTTGACGCGCACCACGTCCATTCTGGCGACGCTCTTTATTTGCACCAGCCTTTTGCTCGGTTTTTTGGCGAGCCAACATCACAAAACGCGCAGCCTGGCGGATCAAATCGCGCCGATTGCCCCGGTTGAGGCTCCGGCAGCGCCGGAAACGAAATCGGAAGCTCCGGCTACGTCTGAAGCTCCGGCGGCTCCCGAATCCCCGGTTGCGCCTGAAGCCCCGCAGGTGCCGGTGGCGAAGTGACGCGGGCAAGTGGATTCCGGTTTTTGCCGGAATGACGATTTTCTTGATGAGGCCATGAGCATATGAAAACGCGTTTTATCTTCGTAACCGGCGGCGTGGTTTCCTCTTTGGGCAAGGGGCTCGCCGCTTCGGCGCTGGCCGCGTTGCTTCAGGCGAACGGATATAAGGTCAGGCTCCGCAAGCTCGATCCTTATCTCAACGTCGATCCCGGCACGATGAGCCCGACGCAGCACGGCGAGGTCTACGTCACCGACGACGGCGCGGAAACCGATCTCGACCTTGGCCACTACGAGCGCTTCACCGGCGTCGCGACGCGCCAGAGCGACAACGTCACGACGGGCCGCATTTACTCGACGGTCATCGCCAAGGAACGCCGCGGCGATTATCTGGGCGCGACGGTGCAGGTGATCCCGCATGTCACGGACGCCATCAAGGAATTCATTCTTGCCGACCTGACGGACGAGGATTTCTGCATTTGCGAAATCGGCGGCACCGTGGGCGACATCGAAGGCCTGCCGTTCCTTGAAGCCATCCGCCAGCTTGGCAACGAACTGAACGACGAGCGCAGCCTTTTCATCCATCTGACTTTGTTGCCGTACATCAAAACGGCGGGCGAGCTGAAAACCAAGCCGACGCAGCATTCCGTGAAGGAACTTCTTAGCGTCGGGATACAGCCGCAAATCCTTCTCTGCCGCACCGACCGGCCCATTCCCGAATCCGAGCGGCGCAAGATCGCGCTGTTCTGCAACATCAAGCCGGAGCGCGTCATCGCGGCGCAGGACGTGGATTCGATCTACGTCGTGCCCGGCAATTACCACGATCAGGGTTTCGACGAGCAGGTGCTGCGCCATTTCGGCCTTTACAAGGGCAAGGCGCCCGACCTTTCGCGCTGGGCGGAGATCGTCAAGCGCATCCGCGAGCCGGAGGGCGACGTGACGATCGCCATCGCCGGGAAATACACGAGCCTTCTCGACAGCTACAAATCGCTGAACGAGGCGCTGGTGCACGGCGGGATCGCGAACAACGTGCGCGTGCATCTCAAGTGGTTCGATTCCGAAGTGTTCGAGCGCGAGGACGCGGTTCAACAGCTTGAGGGCGTGCACGGCATCCTTGTGCCCGGCGGCTTCGGCGAGCGCGGCACGGAAGGCAAGATACGCGCCGCGCAATTCGCCCGGGAGCACAAGATTCCGTACTTCGGCATTTGCTTCGGCATGCAGCTCGCCGTCATCGAGGCGGCGCGGCATTTGGGCGGCGTCCCGAACGCGACGTCGAGCGAGTTCGGGCCGAGCGATCATGCCGTCATCGGCCTCATGACCGAATGGATGAAGGGCGACCAGATCGAAAAACGCCGCAAGGACGGCAACCTCGGCGGCACCATGCGGCTTGGCGCGTATCCCGCCGTTCTTGCGAAAGGCAGCAAGGTTCGTGAAATCTACGGCGCCGACAAGATCAGCGAGCGCCACCGCCACCGCTACGAAGTCAACGCCAACTACCGTCCGCAACTCGAAAAGGCCGGGCTGGTCTTCTGCGGCATGTCGCCCGACAACGCGTTGCCGGAAATCGTCGAGCGCAAGGATCACCCGTGGTTCATCGGCGTCCAGTTCCACCCCGAACTGAAATCCAAACCGTTCGCTCCGCATCCGCTCTTCCGCTCGTTCATCGAAGCGGCCGTGGCGCAGAGCCGGCTGGTTTAGGTTTTTTCGCCTTAACAGAAAATTCAGGGCGCCTGTTCTTGCCTGTTTTTCACCTGTTATATCAGGTGGTAACCATAAATCCCCGCCGGGCACGATCGCGCGTTCTCTTGTTTCAGAGAACTTTTTTTGACGTTCTTCTTACATTAAGCGGAGCGCAACGTCAAGGAATATATTCCTATAATGACACTTTGCGCATCTAAGGCGAATCAGCAATTATTGGTGATATGAAATGGGCAAAGCCTGGATATTCAAAAAGTAAGGTTGACCGGGCAGGGAAAGCCCTTGTTGCCGCGTTTGGCAATGATATCTCTGCGTACCTTAAAGTTCTCGATGTTGTTAACAACTGGCGTTCATCGCACAACTATCCTTTAAACACCTTTAAAGTCACCTTGCGCAAGAAGGCTGCGGAGGTTGATCGATCATGTTTGGTCGCACAAAGGATAAAGCGACTATCATCAATTGAATATAAACTGAACAGATTCCCAACTATGAAATTATCTCAGATGCAAGACTTGGGAGGATGTCGTGCGATCGTAAGCGACATCAAGCAGGTGCGTAGGCTTGTTGAAAAATACGAAAAGAGCGATCTTAAACATTTATTGGATGATAAAGACGATTACATTTCTCTACCGAAAACTTCTGGATATAGAGGTGTCCACCTTATTTACAAATACAACAGCGATAAAAAGGGCCCATCAGTTTACAATGGCCTGAATATTGAAATGCAGATTAGGTCACGTTTGCAACACGCTTGGGCTACATCGGTTGAGACAGTCGGAACATTTCTTAAACAATCTCTTAAGTCTAGCCAAGGCGAGGAAAAGTGGCTTCGTTTTTTTGAATTGATGGGCAGTGCCATTGCTCTTCGTGAGAACGCATCAGCTTTAGTTCCCAATACACCAAACAAAAAAACAGAGCTTGTTAAGGAGCTTCGTTCAATAACAGGCACCTTAAATGTTGCAAACAGCTTGAAAATGTATGGGAGCGCCTTGACTGTCGGAGAAAACGTAGCTTTAAGAGGCGATCATTTCTTTCTTTTAAAATTAGAACCGAGTGAACAAAGGATGACCGTTACTGGATTTAAGAGAAAACAACTGGAAGAGGCTTCCCAAGAGTATCTTAAAATTGAGTGTGAGATTGCCGATGTTCCCGGAGCAGAGGCCGTTTTGGTTTCTGTCGATTCAATCTCCTCTCTTAGAAAGGCTTATCCAAATTACTTCCTTGATACACAGGTTTTTCTAGATGCTTTAGCGGACACTATAAAAAGATAAGAACCTACTTTCTCCCCAAACCCCGCCTCTTTTAGTCCTCAAAACCTTTCTTTTCGGGTAATGGCGCGCTTCTATGTGTGTTCGAACACTGCCGGGTGATGACTTCGGCGCCGCCGCCTTCGCCGGAAAGGCGGCCTTGAAGTCATGGGAAAAGCGCGATAAACGCCGCGCAGGCATTCATCCGGCGCGATTATCTCCGGCCTCGTCCAATTTCATAGGCGGCGGCCTGCAGGTGCGCGCTCGCGCTTTCATTTTCGGCCCGGCGCTTTGAGGGTAAAATGATGACGTGCAGGTAGGCGGCGAGTGTTCTTCTCCGGCGTCATTCCGGGGCGTCTGTCACGCGCCTTCCTTAGACTCATACGGCCCGCAGACGCGGGCCGCTGGATTCCCGCCTTCGCGGGAATGACGCAAAAGGAAAGTCCAGGATGAGGCAAGAGGGGTGATCCGCAGGTGTCCACGCACGGCTTCAATTCCGGCGCGGCGTTCCGGTTGCTTACCGCCGCCCTGCATGTGGGCGCGGGGCATCGTTAAACGTAAGCACAGTCAAGTCCCCCTCCCCTTGAGGGAGGGGTTAGGGGAGGGGTGTATAAACAACAGCCGTTAGTTCAAGCGCGCGGGCGATTATCATTTGAACCACATTCTCCAGATTCATACGAACGTCCTCGTTCGTAAACCGCATGATCTCGTACCCATGTTTCTTTAGATAGTCTTCGCGCTCTTTGTCGTGAGCTCTGCACAAGTCATGCGAGGGGCCATCGATCTCAATAACAAGCCGGGATTTCAAACAGACCAAATCAAGAATGTAAGGGTGAAAGGCGTGTTGACGCCGAAAACGAAGCCCTTCTTCTTTTGCCGCCGCGCGTAAAGGTTCCCATAATAAACGCTCGGCAAGCGGCGCTTCTTTTCTGAGCTTCTTGGCGCGGCGAATGTCGCGCGCATCGCTTTTATGTTCGGCAAGACGAAGGAAGGGAGCCATGCTTTCTATATACCCCTCCCCTAACCCCTCCCTCAAGGGGAGGGGGACTCTATAGCGCGATCGTAGGCTTAATGCGATCTTCCGGGCAGGTGGCCCATTGCGCAGCGTTTCGTGCGCACGTAGTCTTCGTTGTGTTCGTTGGTGGAGGTCCAGAGCGGGATGCGCTCGGCAATATGGATGCCGGCTTTTTCCAGCGCTTCGATCTTGTCCTGATTGTTCGTCAACAACCGAATTTCATGAAGTTCGAAATGCCTGATGACGGCGGCGGCGGTTTTGTAATCGCGAGCATCGGCCGGAAAGCCGAGATGCACGTTGGCTTCCACCGTGTCCATGCCTTGCTCCTGCAGCGCATAGGCCTTGATCTTGTTGGCGAGGCCTATGCCCCGGCCTTCGTGCCCGCGCAGGTAAACGAGCAGCCCGCAACCTTCCGCCGCGATAGCTTGCAGGGAAGCCTCAAGCTGGTCGCGGCAATCGCAACGCAGGGAACCGAAAATATCGCCCGTCGCGCATTCGGAATGCACGCGCACGAGGCATCCGCCGCGCAGCTCGCCGCGCACGAGCGCCATAGACTCGACGCCGCGCTTGTCGCGAAAGATATGCAGCACGAACGCGCCGAAACGCGTCGGCAGATTGGCCTGTGTTATGTGCTGGATGAACATGAGGTGCTTATAATCTTGTTTCTTTACGCGGGCAAAACATTTTCCCATAGCCATTCCTGAACATGAAAAGGGACTTCGGCCTGAGGGTTGAATTGAACCTCGATTTTGTCCGTTTCGCCCTTTTTAATAACGACGTCCATGTTCCAGAGGCCTTCATTCAATATGGCTTCCGACACCAAAGGCCCGGCTTCGACAAGGGTTTCGCGCACGCCGCGCGCGGCCAGATCGTTAAGCGCGACGTGCAGATTGTCGTACACGATCGGCTCCAGCCCGCGCGCGCGCGCCTCGTCCAGCCAAACCGGCGGCACGCGCTTGCGCCGGTCCATGATGGCCAGAAAGCGCTTCTTCTCCGGATAATCCGGAACGTTGCGGACCGTGAACAAGGGAAAATCGGCCAGTATAGTGCCGCTTCCCGTGAGAATGGCGTCGGCGCGCTTGCGCAACTGGTGCGCCATGCGCAAGGAGGATTCCGACGTGAAGGTTTTTCGCCCCACGGGCGGGATCATCGAGCCGTGTTCGTCAAGCGCGCGCTTGACCGTGATCCACGGCCGCCGGGTCTTTACGCTGACGGCGAAGGCGTAGATCAACTGGCGGCACATTTCCTCTTCGACCCCGGCCACGACTTCGACCCCGGCCTTGCAAAGGCGCTTGATGCTGCCGCCCTTTACGGCGGGGTTCGGATCAAGTGTGCCGATGACAACGCGGCGGATTTTGGCGTCGATAATAAAATCGCAGCAGGGCGGCGTGCGGCCGTGATGATTGCAGGGCGTCATCGTGACGCACATGGTATGCAGGCGGTCGAGTGTGCCCTGTTCGCGGCAATGTTCGATCAACGCCACTTCGGCATGCATGCCTCCGGTGCGCTGATGCGCCGTGACGCCAAGGACGTTTCCGTCGGCGTCAAGCCCCACGGCACCGACAGAGGGGTTGGGGGAGGTCGCGCCGAGCCAGCGCCTTGCCTCGGCGCAGGCCTGCTTCATGGCTGCCGATAGTGTTTCAGACGAGACCATACATAATTGTCTTTCGCGCTCTCTTAACCTTGTGTTATTCTAAAAATCCCTCTTTTGCACGGAAAAATTCATGTCCCAGATCACCCAAATCCGCAGCCGCGAAATTCTCGACAGCCGGGGGAACCCCACGGTCGAGGTCGATATCACCCTTGAAACCGGAGCTTTTGGCCGCGCCGCCGTGCCTTCGGGCGCCTCCACGGGCAGCCACGAGGCCGTCGAACTGCGCGACGACGACCCTGAGCGTTTCAACGGCAAAGGCGTCTTGCGGGCGGTCGAGGCCGTGAACGGCGAGATCGCCGACGCGGTGATCGGGATGGAGGCCTCCGGGCAAATCGCCATCGACGGCGCGCTGATCGAGCTTGACGGCACGCCGAACAAATCGCGCCTTGGCGCCAACGCCATTCTGGGCGTCAGCCTTGCGGCCGCCAAAGCGGCTGCCGTCGAGGCCAAATTGCCGCTTTACCGCTACATCGGGGGCACGTCGGCCTCGCTTTTGCCTGTGCCGATGATGAACATCATCAACGGCGGCGCGCATGCCGACAATCCGATCGATATTCAGGAATTCATGATCATGCCCATCGGCGCCGAAAGCGTGACGGACGCCGTCCGCATGGGGGCCGAGGTCTTTCATGCGCTCAAGAAACTGCTCAAGGAAGCGGACCACAACACCAGCGTGGGCGACGAAGGCGGTTTTGCCCCGGCGCTCGCCTCGACCGACGAGGCCATCGAGTTCATCATACGCGCCTGCGAAAAGGCGGGCTATGAGCCGGGCGAGGACATCGTGCTTGCGCTGGACGCGGCGGCGACCGAGTTTTTCAGGGACAACGCCTATCATCTGGCCGGCGAGCGCAAGGTTCTCAACGCCGAGCAGCTGGTGCGCTATTACGGCGACCTGTGCACGCGCTATCCGATCGTGTCGATCGAGGACGGCATGGCCGAGGACGATTTTTCGGGCTGGGAGTTGATGACCGAGGAACTGGGCAGCCGCATCCAGATCGTCGGCGACGACGTGTTCGTCACCAATCCCATCCGGCTGGCGGAGGGGATCGAACGCGAAATCGCCAACGCCATTCTCATCAAGGTCAACCAGATCGGCACGCTCAGCGAGACGCTGGAGACGGTCGAAATGGCCCATAAGGCGGGGTACAGGGCGGTGATGTCGCACCGCTCGGGCGAAACCGAGGACTCCACAATCGCTGACCTGGCGGTGGCCACAAACTGCGGGCAGATCAAGACCGGCTCGCTGGCGCGTTCGGACCGGCTGGCCAAATACAACCAGCTGATGCGGATCGAGGAGCAGCTGGGCAAAATCGGCCGGTTCGCGGGGACCAGCGTGCTGACCAGCTAACCGGTTTTTTTTCCACAGGAATTTGCGCCCGCGTTAACCGGATTTAAAGGATAATGAGGGAAAAATTAAGACCCCTTTATGGGGCACGGGCTGTTGCGTCCGTTGAACGGAAACCCGATAGGCTGGCTGGAAAAACCGCAAGATGCGCCGGAAAAACAGACGTATGTGGCAAACGTTTTCGTCGGTGCTCGGCGCGTGTCTTGTCGGCTACTTCGTTTTTCACACCGTTCAGGGCGACCGCGGCTGGGCCGCCATGATCCGCATGCAGAACGAGGTGAAGGCGGCGCAGTCTACGCTGGCGCGGTTGCAGCAGGAACGGCACGAACTTCAGCACCGGACGAAATTGCTGCACGCCAACAGTCTCGATCCCGATCTACTCGAAGAAAAATCGCGCGAATTGCTCAACTATTCCAAGCCGGGCGAGATCGTCATCATTATGCCGCCGGACAATCCGCCGCAGGCGGAAACGGCGCCGTAGAAGCGGTATGAGCGAAAGTCTCGAAAAACGTCTCTCGTCTATCGAACAGCGCAACCGGCGCGTCGAAACCGATAAGGCTTGGGAAACGAGCTGGACGCGGCGCGCGGCTATCGCGCTTTTGACGTATGCCGCCGCCGCCGTCATGCTTTTCGCTATCAAGGCAGACCGTCCGTGGCTCGGCGCGCTCGTTCCGGCGGGCGGCTTTTTGCTTTCGACCCTTTCCCTCCCTGTCATCAAGGCGAGATGGACGAGGCTTGGCGTGAAAAGCGGGAAGGGCCGATAAAATGCCGCGTCTCGTATTGCCCGATCATGTCTATGCCGTTTCTTATATCGAGGCTTTGCGGGAAGGGTTCGTGCGCGGCAACGATCCTGTCAAAGGGGAAGAGGAAATCGCATCCATCGAACGCGATTTCGCGGCTTTTCTGGCCAAGCTTAACGATCAGGAAGGCCTTGTACGGCTCCCTTCGGGCGAATGGGTCAAGAGAGTTCCGGGACATGAGTTCTGGCTTGTCGAAGGCGAAGAGTTCATCGGCGAGGCTTCCATCCGTTATGAATTGAACGCTTTTTTGCTGGAGCATGCCGGGCATATCGGTTACGGCGTTCGTCCTTCCATGAAACGCAAGGGGTTGGGCACGCTTATTCTGAAGCTGGCGCTCGATAAGCTGAAAGAGCGCGGCGTTATGCGGGCGCTGGTGACGTGCGACGAAGACAACATCGCTTCAATGAAGATCATCGAATCCAGCGGCGGCGTTCTGGAAAACAAGGTGCCGTCCGTCTTTCACGAAGGCAGCCTCACGCGGCGGTACTGGATTGATTTGGGTTAGAACAAATTAGAGCCTGGACTCAATTTAAATTGTCATTCCGGGGCCGCCGCTTTGCGGCGGAGCCCGGAATCCAGTTTATAATTGTTAGAAAACCAAACTGGATTCCGGATCAATTTTCTTTCGCCGCTTCACGTCGAAAAGAAAATTTTCCGGAATGACGCTACTAACCAACGCGTCACCCCAGCGAAGGCTGGGGTCCCATCTTCTTTAAAAATAAATGGGATGCCTGCCTGCGCAGGCATGACGGCTTCTATTGGGCATGTCAGCCTTGCCTTAAGCCATAGACAAATGAGCTGAGCCGAGGGCTTGTGTCGATAACCCGGCGGGCGAGGGCGGTCGTGTGCGCCAAGGGCTTAAGAAGCGCGCGCGCTACGGTTTTGCGGGCTTCATGTTTATCGATGAGGCGCGCCAGCGCGGGGCCGTATCTGGTGTAACCTTCCTTAAACAGGCGGCCCAATCTGAAACGGGGAAAGATTTCGTCGCGCACGTCGCGAAACGTGCAAACCATCGGGTGCATCGGATCGCCGAAGGCGGCGGTTGTGACGAAGCACGGGGAAGGCGGTTTGTTCATGTAAATTTTGCCGTAAACCTTCTCCAGCCTCCGGCTGCATTCCGGTTCGAACACCGGTCCGTTGTGCAGTTTCCCCCAAAGACGATAGACTTCGACGCCTGTAAGTCCCTCCGGGGATTGTCGGATGTGTTTGCTGCCTTCGACCTCAATCGCGGCCGTTTCTCCCGCATCCAGCCCCTTTAATCCATAGCGGCTCATCTTCCATACGGATTGCAGGGAGGGGTCGCTTCCGAGAAAGCTTTCAAGCGCGATGACCTCGACCGTCAACCAGTCCAGCCGGAACGGCGACTCGTTCGTAATTTTCAGAATAAGAGAGGGGTTGCCTTCGCCGCTTTCGCCAGTTGCGGTGCCGGGTTTCTTCCCTTCGGCAAAGGCGCACGCGATGTAATGCGCGGCAAAATCCTCGGTGGCGTAATCCGGCATACACTATCCCGCTAATAAAAAACCAAACTAACTAAAATAAATCACCAACGCCTCACCCGGCCCACGTCCATATGCACGAAGCCGGAGGAGGGGTAGAAACCGACGCCGCCGCGGCGCATGAACAGCGCGGCGTTGTGAACCTGGCGCAGCGACATGCCGTTAAGGCGCAGATCGATGGCCATGCCTTGCGTGTGCAAACTTTGTTTCGCGACGCCGTCGGAGGCGCTGGCCAGCATCGCGTTGGTCTTCGGCGAGCGGTAGCCGGAAATGATCTCTACGGTGTCGTGATGCTTCAGTTTGTTCTGAAGGTCATAGACCATATCCATAAGGCTCGGGCGCATGGGGTAAACGTCGCCCGTGCGGTGATCGCGCAGAATGCGGTTGATCTTTTCAAGCGCCTCGCGGCTGTAGGCACCGTCTTTCCAATAGGTTACCTGCAAGCGCTCGTCCGTATGCAAGTTATGGAAGGCGAGGCTTCTTTTGCCCTTCGGGCGCGGCATGACGGCAAGCGCCGGCGTGGCTACGGAGCAAGCCATAGCCACAAGGCCCATTTGCAAAAAGCGGCGGCGTGTACCGTCAATCGTGTCGGTCATGCGTTCTAAGTCAGCCGTTGGATGATAAAGCGATTGTCCGGTGTCTTTGGCCGTCCAAGCTGGTTGGCATAAAGCGATTCATCGCGACAAAATGCGTAGAACCTTTCCCTACGCGAGGCAAGGGTATTGTTTAGTAAAAATTGGTTAAAATAGGGTTTACGAGTGGTTAACGACCTTCTTTCAAGGCGTTATGCAAGGCCAATATGAAACGGATCTGGGGATAACTTTATCTGCTTTGCGGATGCCGAATGAAGCGGCGAAAAGAATCAGTTTTGGCAGCAGAGAAAAGCTTCGCCGATAATGGCCGCCGACCATGATGGAAAAGTAGGGCTGTTGGGCGGGATAAAATTGCTGACGCCGCCGCCGTTATGGTAGTCGCCGTATTGGACCCCCCAAGTTCCCAAAGATCCCTTATTCGTAAAACCGGGCAAGCAGCATGAATTTCCGGCGCACCCTACTTGGGGAAGATGGCAGTTGTTGACAACTGAGCCAACGGAATCGAGGCATCCCGGAAGCGGTGCCGAGTAAGATGTGTAGCATCCGCCTCCCGACGACATGGATTTCCATTTGCAGCCGTCTTCATTCATGCTGCAAGCCGTGGCGCCGTTTCCCGTCACAAGACCGCATACGACAAGACCGGCATTATCCAACGCCATATGCGTGGCCCCAAGGGTCGTACATTCGTCGCCCGGTATGAAGGTATCGACTGCAAAGGCGGGAAACGAAACATTCATGAGAGCAAGCAAGGAAATCACGAGTAGAGCGCGCATGAGTTAGCCTCCATAGTAATCGAGCGATTCCCTTATTATCACCTGTTATTACAAATAGCCAAAGATTCGCGAGGCTTTGGTCCTTTAGCCATTCGAAGCCGGGCCTGGGCCGGGAGGCGCTGAAGTAGCCTTGGCTTCATTTTCCTGAGAAGACCGGCCCTTTTCATGCATCGCCTCGATCAGGAACCGGTCGTAGCCGTACACGTCGTTGCGGAAATTGAGGGGACCGTCGGTTCCTTCGGGCGGGATGACGGACCAGTAAACGAAAAAGAGCGGCAGAGGCTCGGCCACCCGGAGCCAATGGGTTTTGCCTTTGTCGACTTCAGCGCGCACGCGGTCAAGATCCCAGATATTCTCATTATGGGCGAGAACGTTCACGGCAAACACGTCGGGATCGCGCAGGCGCACGCAGCCGGAGCTTTGGTTGCGCTCGGCTTTTTCAAACAACTCCTGATGCGGCGTGCCGTGCATGTAGACCGCGAAGTCGTTGTCGAAATCGAATTTGAGCCGCCCGAGGCTGTTCAGATCGCCCGGCGATTGCCGTAACTGGAAATGGAAGGCGCTCTCCCGGATGGTTTCCCAGTCGATCTCGGTTCCGTGCGGATCGTCGGCGCTGCCGTTGATGACGAAGCCCATTTTCTCAAGATAATGCGGGTCTTTGCGCAGCTTCGGCAGGATATCCTTGCGCGCGATTTTGGCGGGCACATGCCATGAGGGGTTGAAGATGACGCTGCGGATCGCGCTGTGGATGAAGGGGGTCTTGCGGTCCGGGCGGCCGACGACGACGGGGCCGCGATAAACGGCTTTGCCGTCGTCGATGATCTCGACCGAGGCGGCGGCTATGTTCACGACGGCATAGCGCGAGGGAAAATGCTCCGGCATGTGCCGCCAGCGCTCCATGTTGGCGAGTATCTGGCCGATGCGCTCCCCGATCGTCACGTTCATCGCCGCTACGGTTTTGACCCCGATGTTGCCGTCGACCTTGAGGCCGTTGCGGGATTGATAGTTTTCGACGGCTTGCTGCAACTCCGCGTCGTAAACGTCGGGATCGGCATTGATGTCCTCGATTTTTTTCAAATAATTTTCAGCGATCAGCCGTTCGCGCACTTGATTGACGCGGGGGCCGCTTTCGCCGGGACGGATAGTCGGCCCCGGTTCGATGGAAGGCCATGCTCCCTTGTCTTTCAGTTCCCGGTAATTCTTCAGTTCGCGGGCCAGATAAAGATAGGCGGGATTGGAAGGCGCCAGTTCGGCGATATAATCATATGCCCGGTTGTCTTCGACGGCTTTTGCCAGCCCTGCCGCCAGATCGGCCGGTTGGCGTTGGAAGGACCAGCCGGCATAAAGCTGGGCAAGATTGATCGAGTCGCCGTGAAGTTCATGCGCCAAACGCAGAAGCCATGCCGTGACGAGAACCTCGATCTTCACGGAATCGGCTTCCTGCTTGCTGTCGATAAGCCTGGTCAAAAGGGCCGAGGGATAATGATTTTGCGCGAGACCGTGATAATTCGCAAAGGACGTCACGGTGGAAAGGAACGTTTTGATCGACGCGCGGTCGCCGTTGGGGTTGGTGTCCCATACGGGTTTGTACTCCCGCAAGGCGTAAAAGCGCCGTAATTCCTCGCTATTGAGCCTGAAGCCCTCAATGGCCGGGGTGGGTTGAGCCAGAAAAGCCTGTACGCCGGCCACGGCGCCTTTGGTTTCTTCGCTTGCCGCCGAGATCGAAAGAGTGCCAAGGAAAAAGGCAAACGTTATCAGAAGGATGGAAAGTTTTCTTAACATAGGACTTGATCGAACCTCATTGGCCCGGCATGTTTTCCGGAGTATTTGTTGCGAAGCGCACCCATACTGTTACCGTAGAATCAGAAGAATGAGGACAGGATTTTTACGCATGCCGCAACATTTCGAACAAAGAATATTGCCGTACCTTCCGGATAAGATGTTCGACCTTGTGGCGGATATCGAGAGGTACCCCGAATTCCTGCCGTGGTGCCGGGAGGCGCGCATCTGCAGCCGGAAAGGCAACGCGATCACGGCGGAACTTGTCGTCGGCCACAAGGTTTTTCGCGACGCCTTTACCTCCGTTGTCACGCTGGACAGGCCGAACCGCATTTCGGTGAACTATGGCGGCGGGCCTTTGTCGCAGCTCAGCAACGAATGGCGGTTCGCGCCGATAAACGGAAACGGGTGCGAATTGACGTTTTACGTCGATTTCGCCTTTCGCTCGCCGGTTATCGGCGCGATGATCAACGTGTTTTTCGACAAGGCCTTCCGTAAAATGGCCGCCGCGTTCGAGGAGAGGGCGAAGGAGTTGTACGGGGTAGGGTAAAACACTACATTTAAGAGCGTCTTTAATTAACCAAACTTAGCGCTTGAAGCCCGTTTTCTGCGAAGACATAGTATTGAAGATCAGCCGGAAGGGAGAAGCAACATGGGGTTTTATTCAGGGGAATCGAAATATGAGATGACGGCGCTGGAAGAATATTTGCCAACAAAAACCAGCGGGAAGTATTGGCGGGTCGATTTTTTCAATCCCGATTATAAAATTGTGAATAGTCCATGGAACGGGACGATTGATGAGGTTTGTTCCGAGCCTGATTTTCTCAAGAAGGCCGGCATAAAGATTATAAAAAGAGTCACGCCGGACAGTGGAGAGCCGGGAATCGCAATGATAGAATTGCGCTATATCGGGGATGTTCCTCCTGTAATTAATTATGAACATCGTCCGAGCGGCCGAAAAGCGTATATAATGGTCAGGCGAGGAGCAAAAAGCGGCGTTATCGAGGCATGGCGCCGCTGTACAGGCTCCCTGGATTATTCTGAAGTCGGTCCGGCGTCGTATAAGCGTTTCTATTATGACGGACAGCAGATACAGCGGATAGAGTATAGTTTGAGAGGGCTTGCTGTTGGGCCGAGCGGAGCGACAGCGTTAGATTTTGACAAGGATGGTTCTTTGTTACGGTACTATGTGATGGGAGACGGGTATGAGTGTGGTTGCGAAGTTCATGTGTATATGCCGCGTGAGCCGAGCCCCGGAGAAAAGCGACTAATTACCCTTGACTATGCGATGCAATTCAGGGCTAACCCGCTTGTCAGGCCCGATCCTGATGAGAAGCCAACGTCACCTGTCGGTTTGAGGTGGGCGGCCGAGTGGGCGTTAAACAAGTTGCGCGCTGCGGTTCAAACGCGGGCGAATTGCGGATGACAAAAAGTAACTCCAAGATCTCAACAATAGGAACGTCATCGCGAGCCGCCAACTTGTCCTCCGAAGCCTTGGCGAAGGGCGGCGGCGGCGTGGCGATCCAGAATCTGGATTGCTTCCCCCGGCTTTCGCCGGGGCCGCAATGACGCCGTTGCTTATTCTCACCCGAAAGCACTTCCTGTGAATCTATCAATTCCCCGCGCCGTGATCTTCGATTGGGACAATACGCTGGTCGACGTATGGGGCGTGATTACCGAGTCAATCAACGAAGTCCGCACGGCCTTCAAGCAGGATCCCTGGTCGGTCCCCGAGGCGAAGCAACACTGCACCAAGGCGTTGCGCTACAGCTTTCCCGAATGGTACGGCGACGAATGGCCCAAAGCGCGCATGATCTTTTACGACCGTTACCACCAAACGCATCTCGATCATTTAAACGTCATGCCGGGCGCGGCCGAACTTATGGCGTGGCTGGACGAGCGGAAGGTTCCCGCCTTCGTCGTCAGCAACAAGCGCGGCGACGATTTGCGCGCCGAGGCGGAGCATCTCGGCTGGACCGGGCGGTTCGTGGCTATCGTCGGCTCGATGGACGCGCCGCGCGACAAACCGGAGCGCGACCCGGTCGATCTGGCGCTTGGCCGTGCCGGGCTCAAGGCCGACGATCCGTCCATCTGGTTCGTCGGGGATACCCATGCCGACGTCGAATGCGCCCGCAATTCCGGCTGTACGCCCGTTCTTGTCCACAATCCCGGCGAGGCTTTGCGGATGGGCGTCGATTTGTCATTTTCCGATTGTCAGGGGTTGCTTGAATTGTTGTATAATATGGATCAGCCGATTGCCGGGCCCGGAAAACGGTCCGGACGGCTTTGAATAACAACAAGACTGCGAAGGAGCAGCGAGCATGAGCGAGAACCGCCAGAACGTTCAGGATGTTTTTCTGAACTATCTCCGCAAAAACAAAACTCCCACCACAATTTTTCTGGTCAACGGCGTGAAGCTGCAAGGTATCATCACGTGGTTCGACAACTTCTCGGTTCTGTTGCGCCGCGAAGCGCACGCCCAGTTGATCTACAAGCACGCCATTTCGACCGTTATGCCGAACGTGCCCGTACAACTCTTCGAAGATGCGGGTGAAGGTGCCTCCCAAGCGTAAGCCCAGGCCCACAGATACGACGCTGGATATCGAGGGCAGGCGTCACGGCGCGCGCGCGTTGGTGCTCAAGCCGCTCTTGAAAACGGACAGATCGGCGTCGGCGCGGGCGCCCGAGGCCATGCTGGCCGAAGCGGCCGGGCTCGCGGAAGCCATTTCCCTGAAGGTGGCGGCAGCCGAAGCTTTCAATCTGAGCCATCCCGCGCCGGCGACGCTGCTCGGGCGCGGACAGGTGGAAAACTGGAAAAGCGTTATAGCGGACGAGGCCATCCAGCTCGTCGTCGTTGATCATCCCCTGACTCCGGTGCAGCAGCGCAACCTTGAACGCGCATGGAACTGCAAGGTCATCGACCGCACCGGGCTTATTCTGGAAATCTTCGGCGAGCGGGCGCGCACGCGCGAAGGTCAGTTGCAGGTGGAACTGGCGGCGCTTTCCTATCAGAAATCGCGGCTCGTGCGTTCATGGACGCACCTCGAGCGGCAGCGCGGCGGGTTCGGCTTTTTGGGCGGGCCCGGCGAATCCCAGCTTGAGATCGACCGGCGCCTGATCACCAACCGCATTGCGCGGCTGAAGGAAGAGTTGCGGCAGGTGCGGCGCACGCGCGGCTTGCAGCGCGAGGCGCGCCAGCGTGCGGAACACCCGACGATCGCGCTCGTCGGTTACACCAACGCAGGAAAATCCACTCTGTTCAACCGGCTTACGGGGGCGGACGTGTTGGTCGAGGACATGTTGTTCGCGACGCTCGATCCCAGCATGCGGGGGCTGACGCTTCCAAGCGGCCGGAAAGTTATTTTGTCCGACACGGTCGGTTTTATTTCCGATCTGCCGACGCATCTTGTGGAAGCCTTCCGGGCGACGCTTGAGGAAGTGCAGTTGGCCGACGTCATTCTGCACGTGCGCGACGCAACCCATGCCGAGGCCCGGACCCAGAAAGAGGCGGTGGAAGCGGTTCTGGCCGATCTTGGAATTGAGGCGGACGACCCGCGGTTGATCGACGTTCTAAACAAGGCCGACCTGTTGCCGGAAGACGAACGGCACCGCATGCAAGCGCATGCAGACAGGACAAGTCGGGAAGCACGTCGCGCTTTGCCTCTTGAGGGGCTTAAGCAGGAAGCGCGGGGCGGCACCGTCGTGGTATCGGCGTTGACCGGCGAGGGGGTCGGCAATCTGTTGCGGCTTTTGGATGAACGGCTGGCTTCGCGCACACAGTTGTATGATATAGAGGTTCCGTTGTCGGAAGGAGCTGCTCTCGCCTGGCTTTACAAGCATGGAAAGATTCTGGAGCGAAAGAACAAAAAGACAAAAGCGGCTCTAAAGGTCACTTTAGATGCGGCCGATTTTGGACGGTTTAACAATAAGTTCGGAAAGAAACCTCGTGGTTAAAGTAAATCCGGAAGCTGTTGAAAATATCATTCGTGAAGTCGCGGAAACCGAAATTCTCCCCCGCTTCGGGAACTTGAAAGAAGGGGATATTGCCTACAAAGCTGCCGATGATCCGGTCACAATAGCGGACAAAGAGGCCGAAAAAGCCCTTTCGAGTCGCCTTTCGGCCCTTTTGCCGGGGTCAAAAGTGGTGGGTGAGGAGGAATTTGCGTCGAATCGAGGTCTTTTGGACCACTTTTTTAGCGAATCACCCGTCTGGATTATCGATCCGATCGACGGAACGCGGGCTTTTATGGGGGGCAAACCGTATTTTGGTACTATCGTTGCTCTCGTGGAACGAAATCAAACGGTTGCCGGTTGGCTTTACGACCCCACGTCAAAAGAGTTCGTTACGGCTGAAAAAGGTTCCGGCGCTTATCATAATGGCGTCAAGCTTCGCGTGCTGCCTTCGGCACCGCTGGAGAAGATGAAAGGCGGGCTTGGATACGCCATTTTGGAGAACCTGCCGGATACGCCGTCTTTCAAATCGGCATTGGCGCCGTCTTATGGCCGCATGGGCTACGCTTGCCACGAATATGCCCGTTTGGTCGTCGATAGCCCGCATTTCGCCCGTCCGAAATCGCCGATTCACTTCCGGGCATCGTTGTCGTTTTGCACGCCGTGGGACGACGCGGCAGGCGTTCTCGCGCATCAGGAGGCGGGCGGGTACTCGGCGCACTGGAACGGAGAACCTTTTAAACCGTCTTCCTATGGCCGGGGGCTTCTTGTGGCGCCGGACCGGGAGAGCTGGCTGGAATTGCGGCAATGGATCGCCGGATATTGTAAATTGGGCGAATAGAGGATAACGCGATGCAAATCATTCCCGAGTTCAAACAAAATCTGGCCGAATACACGGCGTGGCGTCACGCCTTGCACCAAAACGCGCAGACCGGATTTGAAGAAACGTTTGCTTCCGATTTTGTTGCCGAAAAACTCGCGTCCTGGGGCGTCACGGTTCGCCGTGGTCTTGGCAAGACGGGCGTCGTTGGCGTTCTGAAGGGGGCAAAAGGCGAAGGGCCGATGATCGGCCTGCGCGCCGACATGGACGCGCTTGATCTCGATGAACAGACCAATCTGCCTTATGCATCGAAGAATCCGGGCAAGATGCACGCCTGCGGCCATGACGGGCATGTGGCGATGCTTTTGGCGGCGGCGCATTATTTGTCGAAGACGCGCAACTTTAGCGGAAGCGTGTGCTTTATTTTCCAACCCGCCGAGGAAGGCGTAGGTGGGGCAAAGGCCATGATGGCGGATGGCCTGTTCGAAAAGTTTCCGTGCCAAAACGTTTATGGAATGCACAATTGGCCGAACATTCCTTTTGGCAAGGCAGGCTTGCGCAGCGGGCCGGTTATGGCCAGCTCCGATCATTTCAGCTTGCGCCTTGCCGGAAAAGGCGGCCATGCCGCGTTTCCGCACTATTTTACGGACAGCGTTCTCTGCGCCGCGCATGTAATTACCGCGTTGCAGTCGCTTGTGGCGCGCAACGTCAATCCTCTGGACTCGGCGGTTGTCAGCGTGGCGCACGTGGAAGGCGGCAAAACTTTCAACGTCATGCCGGAATCCGTTGTGCTGCGGGGAACCGCGCGAAGCTTCAAATCCGAAGTCAGGGAGTTGCTCAAGGAAGGTATTATCAGGATTGCCGGCAATGTCTGTCGGGCCTTCGGGGCGGAGGCCGTTGATTACGACTATCACTATGGCATCGATGCGACGGTGAACAATCCTGTGGAAACGGTTTTTTGCGCAGGGGTGCTGGGCGATTTACTTGGCAAGGAAAACATTGATACCGGCATGGAGCCGGTTATGGGCGCTGAGGATTTCGGCAGCATGCTGGAGCAGGTTCCCGGTTGTTTTGTATCGGTTGGCGGCAGAGATGAGAACCATCAAGCCAACATCCACAGCCCTTATTATGATTTCAACGACGCCCTCATCCCTATCGGCGCGACGTACTGGGTCAAGCTTGTCGAAGCGGCGCTGGGAGATTGAGGTTGCCAAGGCTAAATCATATTAGTGTATATCAATCTACTGGCGTCATTCCGGGGCGCTTGTCACTCGCTGACAGAACAAGTTGTGCTATTTCAAGAACATGTCTCTGTCAGCGAGTGACAGCGAACCCGGAATCCAGTTTGTTTATTAATCATGTAGAAACTAAACTGGGTTCCGGATCAATTTTCTTTCGTCGGCTATGCCGCCGAAAAGAAAATTTTCCGGAATGACGATTCTATATGGCTGGAAAACGCTCTAACCCGTCGTTTCTTCCCGCGCCTTTAGAAGCGAGAGACGCAGCTTTTCGTTTTCTTCGGCCAATTTCGCCTGCAGCGCCAGCTCGCCGGCTTTCACGCGCTCTTCAGCCGAGGACAGGAGGCTTGCCACCGTTTCGAGCGTCGAAATCTCATCAAGCGAAAAAGCGCGTTCGGAACTGCGTGGAATGATGCCGAGGACGCCTAGCGTTTCCGCCGAGCCGATGAGGGGCAGGTAAAGCCCTTCGGCGCCCGGCATCGTCGTGGTGGCGCGTCCGGCCATTTTGGCATTGTCATAACACCATTGCAGGACGCTTCGTTCCTTCAGGAAGCTTTCCGCAGGCAAGTCGCCGGCAACGGCTTCGAGGTGGCCATCGGGATCCGGAAGCCAGATCGTGACATCCGCCTTGAGCAGATCGGAGACATGCCGGGCCGCGGCCTCGGCCACGTTCTGGCGGCCCCGGGTCGCGGTCAATTCGCGCGTCAAGCTGTAGAAAGTGTGTGTGCGGCGTTCCCTGTCGCGCGCCAGAAGCATTTGTATTCTCAGCTTCGAAGCCTGCGTGGCAATGACGTATCCCGTTATGAGCATGACAAGAAACGTCATGAGGTAGGAACTGTCCTCGAGGCGGAATTTGTGCAGCGGCGCGATGAAAAAATAATTGAAGGCAACCACGCTGAGGAACGAATACAGCAACGACGGCCCGCGCCCGAACTTGGCGGCGACCAGAACGATTCCGGTCAGATAAATCAACGCAAGATCGACCGGGGCCAGCACGTGCCGCCATACGATGCCCAGCGCCGTCGCCGCCACGACCATAAGCAAAGCCCAGAGATAGGGGCGCTGATCGAAATCCGACAGGCTGATATCCGACAAGGGCTCCGTGGCATGCCTGTAATCGCTCGTGACCACGTAGACGTCGATATTGCCGCTTTTGCGGATAATCTTGTCGGCCAGCGAACCGCGGAAGAAAAGCTGCCATGCCGAGCGGAGCGGCTTGCCGACCATGATTTTCGTGAAATGATGCGCGCGCGCATGGGCGATGATGGCGTCGACCGGATTCTCGCCTTGAATAACCAGTGTTTTGCCGCCGATGCGTTCGGCCATACGGAATATAGCCTCGACCTTGCGCCGCCCGGTTTCGTTCATGCGGAAATGGCGCGCGTTTTCGACGTAGACGGCGGCCCATGTAACCTTAAGCGCCGAGGCCAGCCGTTTCGCCGAACGCACAAGCTTGGTCGACAAGGCGTCCGGGCCGACGCAAACAAGTATTTTGTCGGCCACCGGCACACGATCGCGCATGCCTTCGCTGTCGTTCCATGCGTACATTTCTGCGTCGACGCGTTCCGCCGTGCGGCGCAGCGCCAGTTCACGCAGCGCGATAAGGTTGCTTTTTTTGAAAAAGTTCTCGGCGGCCCGCGCCTTGACGCCCGGCGCCACGTAAACCTTGCCTTCGGCAAGGCGCTCGAGAAGATCGTCGGCGTCGATGTCGACGAGGACAATATCGTCCGCCGCGTCGAAAACGGAATCGGGCACCGTTTCCTTCACCCACACGCCTGTCGAGCCGGCGACAAGATCGGCCAGGCTTTCGATGTGCTGGACGTTGAGGGTCGTATAGACATCGATCCCCGCGTCAAGAAGTTCCAAGACGTCGTTCCAGCGCTTGGGATGCCGCATGATCGGCGCGTTCGAATGCGCCAGTTCGTCGACAAGGAGAATCCCGGGCTTGCGGGTGAGGGCGGCATCGAGATCGAGTTCGTTCAACACCACGCCGCGGTAGTCGACCTTCAGAGGGGCAAGAATGCGCAAGCCTTCCAAAAGCTTTTCGGTTTCGGGACGTTGATGCGTTTCGACGATCCCGACGGCAACGTCGACGCCTTCATCCAATTTTTCGTGGGCGGCGGCCAGCATCGCATAGGTCTTGCCGACTCCCGCGCTGCTGCCGAAAAAGATTTTCAGCTTGCCGCGGCTCGCCTTTTTTTCCTCGGCTTCGATGCGGCCGAGAAGGGCATCGGGATCAGGGCGGGAGGGATCGGTGGTCATAGGCTTTCCTGAAGTTTACCATCCAGCGCCAGATTGAGAAGCAAGACGTTGACGCGTTCCTCGCCCAAAAGACCGAATGTGCGGCCTTCGGTGTAACGGGCAATAAGTTCGCGCACTTTATCCTCGCCTATCTTCCGCGCTCCGGCAATGCGCGCCGCCTGATACGCGGCGGCGGCGGGGCTGATGTGCGGATCGAGGCCGCTGCCGGAACTCGTGACAAGATCGGCGGGCACGGGAAGCTTGTTTTCAGGATCGGCTTGCTTAAACGCCTCGATCCGTTTTTCGACGTTATCGGCCAGTATTGGATTTGCCGGGCCAAGATTGCTGCCGGCCGAGGCCGCCGCGTTATACGCAAACGGGCTGGTTGCCGATGGGCGGCCCCAAAAAAATTCGGGATCCGAAAAAGCTTGCCCGATGAGTCGCGAGCCTAAAACCTTTCCGTCTTTTTCGATAAGGCTTCCCTTCGATTGCACCGGGAAAAGAACTTGAGCCGCCAGAGTCACAACGGCCGGATAAGCCGCGCCCAAGAGAAGGCTCATCAAAACGAACAGTGTCAGGGCGGGGCGGAAAACGTGGCGCATGTCAGGCAACTCCCGCTATATGTAAACAAAGATCGATCGCCTTGATGCCGATGAACGGCACGACCACGCCGCCGCCGCCGTAAACGAGAAGGTTATGGCTCAGAAGACGCGACGCCCCGACTGGCCTGTATTTTACGCCCTTAAGAGCCAGGGGGATCAGGCAAACAATCGTAAGGGCGTTGAAAATGACCGCCGACAAAATGGCGCTGTGCGGCGTGGCGAGGCCCATGACGTTCAGGTGCCCGAGCATCGGATAAGTTCCGGCGAATACGGCGGGAATGATCGCGAAATACTTGGCGATGTCGTTGGCGAGACTGAACGTGGTGAGCGAGCCGCGCGTCATGAGCAATTGCTTGCCGATTTCGACGATCTCGATCAGCTTGGTGGGGTTGGAGTCGAGATCGACCATGTTCCCCGCTTCCTTGGCGGCCTGCGTGCCGCTGTTCATGGTTACGGCTACGTCCGCCTGCGCCAGCGCGGGCGCGTCGTTCGTGCCGTCGCCCACCATAGCGATCATTTCGCCGCCTTCCTGCATTTTGCGGATGTACTTCAGTTTTGTTTCGGGCGTCGCCTGGGCGATAAAATCGTCCACCCCGGCTTCGAGGGCGATCGCCGCCGCCGTCAACGGATTGTCGCCCGTGACCATCACGCTCTTGATGCCCATTGTGCGTAGATCGGCAAGACGTTGTTTGATGCCCGCCTTGACGACGTCCTTGAGGTGAATGACGCCCAAAACCTTGTTGCCGTCCGCAACCATAAGCGGCGTGCCGCCTTGCCGCGCAATCGTTTCGGTTTGGCGCAAAACGTCCTCGGGCGTCGTGCCGCCGAGCTTCTTGAGGCGGGTTTCGATGGCGTCGCCTGCGCCTTTGAGAATCTGACGGTCGGCGATCGTGACGCCGCTGAGGCGCGTTTCGGCGCTGAACGGAAGGAACGAGGCTTCTTCCGGCAGTTTTTCCTCGCTGGATACGCCGTATTTCGAGCATGCCAGCGCGACGATGCTTTTTCCTTCCGGCGTTTCGTCGGCCAGCGAGGCCAGCGTGGCGGCCGTCGCCAGTTGCGCCGCCGTTACGCCGCGCGCGGGCAGAAAGGCCACGGCCTGACGGTTGCCGTAGGTAATCGTGCCGGTCTTGTCGAGCAGGAGTATGTTGACGTCGCCCGCCGCTTCGACCGCGCGGCCCGACGTTGCGATTACGTTGGCGCGGATCAGGCGGTTCATGCCCGCGATGCCGATGGCCGAAAGAAGACCGCCGATGGTCGTGGGAGCAAGGCAGACAAGCAGCGCCACAAGCACCGTGACGCTGACCGGCGCGCCCTGACCGGCTCGCGCCACGCTGAACAGCGAAAAAGGCAACAGCGTCGCGCAAGCCAGAAGGAACATGATCGTCATCGCCGCCAAAAGAATGCCAAGGGCGATTTCGTTCGGTGTCTTGTTGCGCTTGGCCCCTTCAACGAGAGCGATCATCTTGTCGAGAAAACTCTCGCCGGGATCGGACGTGACGGAAACGATCAGCCAATCCGACAAAACGCGCGTGCCGCCGGTGACGGCGTCGCGGTCGCCTCCGGATTCGCGTATCACCGGCGCGCTTTCGCCCGTGATGGCGCTTTCGTCGACGGTGGCGATGCCTGCGACGACCTGGCCGTCGCCCGGCACAAAGTCGTTCGCTTCCACGAGCACGAGGTCGCCCTGGCGCAGGGAATGCGCCGGCACCGTTTCATATTTGGTGCGATCCGAGGCGTCGGTGAGTTTTTTCGCCGAAATGTCGCGCCGCGCTTTCTTAAGGGATTCCGCCTGCGCCTTGCCTTTGCCTTCGGCCACGGCTTCGGCGAAATTGGCGAAAACGACCGTGAACCAAAGCCATAGCGAAACCGCGCCGATGAACCATAACGGCTCCTGCTGCGGCGCGCGCACGTTCATAACGAAGATGATCGTGGTCAGGATAGCCCCCACGTATACGACGAACATGACCGGATTGCGCATTTGATAGAGGAACGTCAGTCGCTTGAGTGACACGCCGAATGCTTTGCCGAGGTTGGAGCCTGTGAGAAGCGCGGGTTGTTTCCAGCGGACTTTCATGATGCCTGGCCTGCCGTCGTCAAATGAAAATACTCAGCCACGGGTCCGAGGGCGAGGGTGGGGATGAATGTGAGCACGCCGACCATAACGATAACGCACGCCAGGATAACAACAAACAGCGGCGTGGTTGTGGACAAGGTGCCCGCCGACGAAGGAACGGTGTTCTTTTCGGCGAGCGCGCCCGCCATCGCCAGAACGGGAAGGATGACGCAATAACGGCCTATGAGCATCGCGATGCCGAGCGCGGCGTTGTAGAAGGGCGTGTTGGCCGCAAGACCCGCCATAACGCTGCCGTTGTTGTTCGCGGCCGAGGTAAAGGCGTAAAGAATTTCGCTGAATCCCTGAGCGCCCGGATTAAACGCTCCGGCCTTTCCCGCAGCCAGCGTTACGGCCAGCGCCGTTCCGGTCAGGGCGGCGAGATGCGGCGCAAGGACGGCCAGCGCGGCCATTTTCATCTCGAAGACGCCGATTTTTTTGCCGAGATATTCCGGCGTGCGGCCCACCATAAGGCCCGCAAGAAAAACCGTCACGATAACAAAGACAAGCATGCCGTAAAGCCCTGAGCCGACGCCGCCGTAGATCACTTCGCCGAATTGCATCAGGACCAACGGCACAAGCCCGCCAAGCGGCGTAAAGGAATCCATCATGGCGTTGACGGAACCGTTGCTTGATGCCGTTGTGGCGTTGGCCCAAAGAACGGAATTCACGATGCCAAAGCGCGTTTCCTTGCCTTCCATGTTGCCGCCGGGTTGCGCGGCGGTGACGGCCTGATCGACGCCGAGCGGCTTGAGGCGCGGGTTGCCCGCCTGTTCCTGCGCCACGCTGAACATGAGCATCGGCACGAAAATCAGGGTCATGGCTGCGAGAAGAACCCACCCCTGCCGCGTATCGCGAGCCATGTGCCCGAACATGTAACACTGTGCGGCGGGGATCAGCAGAATGGCCAAAAGCATCAGAAAGTTGCTGAGCGGCGTCGGGTTTTCGAAAGGATGCGCCGAATTGACGTTAAAGAAACCGCCGCCGTTGCTGCCCAGTTGCTTGATGGCCACCTGCGAAGCCGCCGGACCCGTTGCTATATGCTGCGCCGTTTCCGTCTCCGCAGAGGGATCCAGCCATGCTGCCTCGGCCGACGCGCGAAGCGTTTGCACGACGCCTTGCGACGCAAGCGCGAGAGCCATAAGAAGCGCAAGCGGCAGAAGGATATAAAGAACGCCGCGCACCATATCGGCCCAGAAGTTGCCGATGCCACTGGTCTTTGTCCGGGCGAAGCCCCGGATCACGGCGGCCATCACGGCGAGGCCAACGGCGGGTGAGAGGAAATTCTGAACCGTAAGGCCTGCCATCTCGCTAAGCAGGCTCATCGCCGTCTCGCCCGCATAGGCTTGCCAGTTCGTATTGGTGATGTAGCTAACCGCCGTATTGAAGGCGAGATCAAACGGAATGTCCGGGAGTGCGGCGGGATTCAAGCCGAGGTGACCCTGACAGCATAAAAGAGCGTAAAGCCCCAGAAAGCTTATGACGGAAAAAGCGATGACGGACGTCCCGTAGCGCGGCCAGTCCATGTCCTGATCGGGATTGATGCCGGACAGCCTGTAAAAACCGCGTTCGAGCCACCCAAAAACCGGCGACAGAAACGTTTTTTCGCCGGAGTAAACGCGCGCCATATGCGCGCCGAGCGGTTTTACGCAGGCGAACAAAACGGCGAAATAAACGAGCAACTGCAACCAGCCGTTGCCGGAAATGATCGGGAAATTCAAGGGAATATCTCCGGTTTCAAAAGCGCCACAAAAAGATAAACGAGAAGCCCCAAGGCTGCGCAACCGGCGAGGATGTAAACGGGGGTCATGTCAACCCCCTGGCGACACTATCCAACGTCATCCCGCAAAATATTCTCTTTGGCCCCGGAGGGGACGAAAGAATATTTATGCGGGATCCAGTCTGCATATACCTCAAGAACTGTTTTGCGGATTTTTTCACTGGATCCCGGATCAATCTTCTTTCGCTCGCAATGCTCGCGAAAAAAAAATTGTCCGGGAAGACGTTGAGTTTTAAGCCGGTTTGTCTCATGAATAACTTCTTGCCCTATCTAAGCTCTGGTTTAGGGTTGCGCAGGAACATTTTGTCCGCGTCGTAGCGCTTGAGGATAACGTCCAACGTTCCGTCAAACTCGATCGTGCGGAGAGTCGCGTCGAGCATATCTTTTAAACGCCAGTCGTCGGGCGGGAGGAGCATGCCCGCCGGATAAAGCCCGACAGGCTGATCGGGAAATAAATTGCGGATTTTGCCAGGATTGTTGGCCATATAATTGTTGAACGACGTCACGTCGTCGATGACGAAATCGGCTTTGTTCGTGACAAGGGATTCAATCCAGTCCGAGTTGGTGGCCAGTTCGGGGAGATTAAGCTGTTTTGCCTTTGGAAAACGGTTGGCCACGATTTGCGAGGTCGAGCCGCCGTCGATTTGCGCCACGGTGTATTGGTCCGCGTTCAGATCGCCGGGCGAAGCAAATTTGCGCGTGTCGTCCGCGCGGACCCAAACGTACATCGGCGCGTACAGCTGCGGCGCGGTCGACGATACGTGCTTGATGCGCGCGGGATTCACCCAGTAACCGGCGCAGGCCATATCGACTCGTCCGGTTCTCACGGATTCGACGATCGTTCCCCAGCCGAGTTCCTCCTGCCAAACAATTTTCAGGTTCAGGCGCTTGGCAGATTCTTCCATAAGATCGTGGAAGATGCCCTTTTTTTCTCCGGTTTTCATATCGATGAAAAACAGCGGCTGCCACACACTATAGCCGCAGCGGATCGTGCCCGTGCGAACGATGCGTTCGGAAACGGTTTCCTTGGCAGGCGTTGCTTGACCTGACGGCGTGAAGAAACGGGTCGCGAACAGAGTCACAATAACGGCAAGCACCGCTACCGCGAGAAAAGAGCCAAGGCGTTTCATAAGGCGCTCCAGAATCGTTGTGTCCGCCACTCTAACCCCGTTTTACCTCGCTGGAAATTGCCGGTCATCAATCGTTCGGCTTTCTTCCCAGAACATCGCGTTTGCCGACGTGGTTGGCCTCGCTGATGACGCCGTCGCGCTCCATGCGTTCGATCAGCGTCGCGGCGCGGTTGTAGCCGATTTGCAGATGCCGCTGGACGAAGCTGATCGAGGCCTTGCGTTCACGCAGAACGAGGTCCACGGCTTTGTCGTAAAGCTCGTTGCCGCCGTTGCCTTCGCCGCGCGCGCGTCCTTCGTCGTCGGTAAAGCCGTTTTCGTCGTCTTGAGTCACATCGTCCAGATATTCCGGCGGGCCCTGCGCCTTGAGGAACTTGACGATGCTCTCGACTTCATGATCGCGCACGAACGGGCCGTGCACGCGCGTTACGCGCCCGCCGCCCGCTTGATAGAGCATATCGCCCTGGCCAAGAAGCTGCTCGGCGCCTTGCTCGTTGAGAATGGTGCGGCTGTCGATTTTCGAACTGACCTGAAAGCTGATGCGCGTCGGCAAGTTCGCCTTGATCGTGCCCGTGATGATGTCCACCGAGGGCCGCTGCGTCGCCATGATAAGATGAATGCCGGCCGCGCGCGCCATCTGCGCCAGACGTTGCACGGTGGCTTCGATCTCCTTGCCCGCCACGATCATCAAGTCGGCCATTTCGTCGACGATGACGACGATGTAGGGGAGGGGGGTCAGGTCGAGGGGCTGTTCCTCGTAGACCGGCTTGCCGGTATCGCGGTCAAAGCCCGTTTGCACCGTGCGCATCAAATTTTCGTTGTTTTTCACCGCTTCGCGCAGGCGGATGTTATAGCCTTCGATATTGCGCACGGCCAGCTTGGACATGGCGCGATAGCGCTCCTCCATCTCCCGCACCGTCCATTTCAGCGCCACAATCGCCTTTTTCGGCTCGGTCACGACAGGCGCGAGAAGATGCGGAATTCCTTCGTAAACCGACAACTCCAGCATTTTGGGGTCGATCATGATGAAGCGGCACTTCTCCGGCGGCAGGCGGTAGATCAGCGACAGGATCATCGTGTTGATCGCCACCGATTTGCCGGAACCCGTCGTTCCGGCGATCAGCAGATGCGGCATGCGCGACAAATCGGTAATCACCGAGCCGCCCGCGATGTCTTTGCCGAGAACGAGCGGCAGGGTGCCGGAATAGTCGGTGTAGGTGTCGCTGCCCAAAAGTTCGCGCAAATAGACGATTTCGCGCCGCCGGTTCGGCAATTCGATGCCGATGACGTTACGTCCCGGCACGACGGCGACGCGCACGGAGGCCGCGCTCATGTTGCGCGCGATGTCGTCGGCCAGCGATATGACGCGCGAGGAGCGGGTGCCGGGCGACGGCTCCAGTTCATAGAGCGTCACGACGGGGCCGGGGCTTACCTTCGTAATCTGGCCCAAAACGCCGAAGTCGGCGAGGACGGATTCCAGAAGCTTGGCGTTTTTCTCAAGGGCCTCTTCGGAGATGTCGGCTTGCGGCTTGCTCGGAATTTCAGGCCATTGCAGAAGGTCGAGCGGCGGCAGGATATGAGAGCCTTCCGGACGAAGCGCGAGCCGCGCCTGTTTAGCCGAGGCGGCGGGACGTTGCACCAGCGTCACGTTCGGGCGCTTGGCTATGATGGTCTTCGTTTGAGGGGCTTCGGGTTTTTCGACCGGTTTTCTAAACGGTTTCCACGATTTTTCTTCCGGCTCCTCCTCGTCCTCCTCTTCGTCCCCGTCCTCATCGCCGTCGCCGTCATCATTGAGATAACGCGGGTCCTGACGCACGATGCCCCAAAGACGCCGCGCCTGCGCGATGGCTATTTGCGCTATCTTCTGCGTCAAGCTGTGCATGAACAGAACGAGGCCGTGCCATTCTTCAAGCGTCAGCGCGGCGGCTAAATAGAGCGCGCCAAGCGTGACGATGATCATCAGGGGAGCCAGCGCATATTCGCCCCATGAATCGGGCAGGAGGCTCAGGCTCCATTGACCGATGATTTTGCCGAACGCGCCGCCCCAGGCTCCGCTGCCATCGGAAACGACAAGAGGTTGCAAAACGGCCAGCCCTGCCGCGCTGGCGAACATGGCCAAAACGGCGGCAAACGTCCGCCAGGGCAAAAGAGCAAGGCCCCGCCCGGTGGCTACCAGCCATCCCCATGCGGCCAGAATGACGGCTATCAGAAAACCGCCGGCCCCGAAAAGCTGCCAGATGATATCGGCGATATAACTTCCGGGCGCGCCAAGCCAGTTATGTATAACCGGCCCTGCCGCCGCCGTGTTCCAAGACGCGTCTTGCGGACTGTAGCTGAAAAGAATAAGGGCAAGCACGGCGGCAACGGCGATGATCGCTCCGCCCTGAAGCCGCTTCACAAATCTTAGAAGATTTGCGCGCAGCGAATCCGGCATCCACCGCGACGGGGCGGGGCGCGAGCGTGCGTTGCGTATAAGCGTGCGAGGCGGCATCGATACTGAAATTCCAAATAGACACAAACCACCGCCGCATGGGCTAACTTAAAGGCCATACGATCGGCTCTAACAATGCCGTTGGTAGCGTTAAGGAAGTCTTAATAAATGGGGATTTTGCCGTTTAATCGCGGTTTTTTCCGGCCGATATATTGTTGTTATAGCAAGTGTGGATCAGGCCGTTTTCCTGAAGCCCTGCGCCACGAGATAGGTTTCCGAGGAATCCGCGCGGCTGGCTTCCGGCTTGGCGTTTTTGACGGTCGCGAAGTTCAGTTTTAACTGCGCAAGCAAATCTTTTTCCGCCCCGCCTTGAAAAAGTTTGCAGACGAACGTGCCGCCGGGAGCGAGCACTTCCATCGCGAACATGGCCGCCGTTTCGGCAAGAGCCATTATGCGGATGTGATCCGTGCGGCTGTGGCCCGTGGTGGGGGGGGCCATGTCGCTCAGCACGAGATCGGCCTTTCCGTTCAGCGCCTTTTGCAATCGTTCCGGGGCGTCATCGGCCAGAAAATCCATGTGCAGGATGTCCGCGCCTTCGACAGGTTCCATCTCAAGAATATCCAGCGCGACCAGTTTACCTTTCGCGCCGATTTTTGCCGCCGCGACCTGCGTCCAGCCGCCCGGAGCGGCGCCGAGATCGACGACGCGCATGCCGGTGCGGAGAAGATGAAAACGCGCATCCAGTTGCAGCAGTTTGTAGGCGGCGCGCGAGCGGTAACCGGATTCCCTGGCCGCCGCGACAAACGGATCGTTTAGCTGGCGCTCCAGCCACTTCCGCGAGGAGGTGGAGTGCTTTTTGGAAGCCCGCACCCGCACGGCTTCGCGCCGCCGCGACGACAGGCCGCCAAGCCCCCTGTTTTTGCTGCTGCCCTTCATGATTAATACGCCCCATCCAAAAAAACCTTGAAAAGCATAGAGAAAACGCGCTTTACATGCAATCTACACAAACGGATAGCGATATGTTAGGAAAGCAGCCTCGTTCCTGCTGGGGGATCGTCTAGCGGTAGGACAACGGACTCTGACTCCGTTTACCTAGGTTCGAATCCTAGTCCCCCAGCCAACTTGAATAAAGCGCATGCAAACACTAAAGGTTTTTGCTGCTTTTGTCCTTGCCATCGCCGGGTATGCGATCTGGTATAAATTCGCCGTCCACGAATGGTGTCCTGCCATGTGGCATGGTGCTATGCCCTATTTGTTTGCAGTCATAGGCACTCTCGGTATTTATCAGTTATTGAACTTTTCTTCCGGCCGCCGCGTTGTAATTCCGCTTCGTTCGCCCATCGGCAAAAAGGAGAACGCGGCATCACATATGCCGCCATGGGCTATTGAGAGTAACGCCGCCATGCAAACCTTGCTTTTGATCTTAATGGCCGTTGCCGGGTTGTTGCTTGTAAACTTGGGCGCAAAAGGTAATGCGCTTGATTTTGCCGCTCTATTTTCCAGGCGGATAAACGGCGAAGAGGCAGCGTTTCTGTTGGGCGTTCTTCTTGTAGGCATTGCCTGTATGGGTCTCCTGTTTGGCGGAAAACGGGTTATCGTTGTTGATCCCAATGGAAAGAACATTATCGTGAAAGACGCCAACATATTCGGCAAAAAAGAACAGAGTATAGCTTTTGATAACATCGCCGAAATGTTTGTCGACACAGTGGGGGCCGGAGGAACGGGAGGCAGCCGTCAATATGATGTCGTGCTCAGGCTGCGGACTGGTGGTCTATATAGACTATTTGGGAAGGCATACTTTGACGGTCGTTTTTCCAGAGCCATCATGGAAGAGAGACTATCCCGGATTGCCGGATATCTATCTACTGACACTGTGCAGCGGATTTGACCGGGAGCCGAAGTCACGTCATGTGTCTCAGTCTGAGGCTTACTCATAGTAACTGGCGCTGGCGGTATCGGATTCCCAAATCGTGACCATCTTTACGCTGACGTTTTCATTGTTCAGCTTGCGGGAAAGTTCTTCATAAACGTAACGCGCAATATTTTCGGATGAAGGAGAAACTTTCAAAAAAGGCGGCAACTCATTCAAATATTTGTGATCGAGCAATTTTAACAGATCGTCGGTTTCCTGCTTCAAAATCCTGAAGTCAATGCCGAGGCCGGCCTCATCGAGATCCTTTGCGGTTACAAGGACTTCGACTTTCCAGTTATGCCCATGCAGGTTTTCGCAGTTTCCCCGATAGTTAATGAGGCGATGGGCCGCCGCGAACGAGGTCACTATCTTTAATTCGTACATCACCGGGCTCCTTAACCTGAAAAACTTTATGCGCGGTTCGCGGGATAGCGGAGGCTCCGCGGGCGCGATCATAAGCTTTTCTTAAAGACCAAGTCTACAAAGGCGGGAAATCGCGGGATTGCCGGAATTGGTCGATTGCTCTCATCCATTGGTTTCAGCCCCACCCA
>JAQUPC010000007.1 GCA_028716765.1 Alphaproteobacteria bacterium
CTCGTTGCAGCTCCTTTGGTGCGAACAGCAATATCGCGCCCGCCCCCGCCAGAGGCAAAAACGTCAAGAGGCTGAGGATGGGAAAACCGGCCATGTTCAGGGCGTTGCGTTTTTACGGTAGGGCGTTGCCACGGGAAAAATCGCGCCGGGCACCACTTCGTATTTCGCCAGAATACGGTCGATTTGCCCGTCGCCGTAAAGTTCATGAATGGCGGTGTTGAGAAGATCGCGCAATTCCCATTCGCCCTTGGCGACGGCGAAAACGGCGGCAAGCGTGCGCAACGGCGGCACGCCGTCAACGCGGCGCAACGTTTTTCCCGGATTGCTTTTGTTGTAGTAAACGATGTCCGAGGCCTCGGTAAACACCACATCGGCTTTTTTCGCCGCGACGGCGTCGAGCACCTGCGCTTCGTCCGACATCTGCGGCAGGGCATAGGATTTTGCCTTGGGGAAGGTCGTTTTCGCCACGGCCTCGATCGTGCTGCCGTCGACGGTGGCGATGGAAACATTTGCGCCGTTGATGGCGTCAAGGTTGCCGTCGAAACGCGCATCGCCGCCGCGCACGTAGGCGTAAAGCGGCGCATAGGCCACGGCCGCGGTCGGCTCGACCCGTTGCGCACGTGCGGCGCTCAGCCTTACGCCGCTACAAAAGGCGTCCTGCTTGCCGCTGCGCAGGTTGTCGGGAAAAATGCCGTAGCCCGTCTCCTCCTGCCATTCGATCCTGATGGCCGCGCTCTTGCCGATGGCCTCCATGATCTCGTAATTGATGCCGCTCATTTTCTTCGTGTTCGGGTCGATCAGAAAATAGGGCGGCCATGCCGCGTAGGCGCAGCGGAGCGTGCGCGTGCGCATGACGCGTTCGAACGCCGTTTCTTTTTTTGTTTGTTGCCATCCTGTATTCGCTGGGGGCCGGAACAAGACGAGGGCCAGCGCCAAAACGGCCAGGACAAGAGCCACGTAGCCAATTTTGTTATTCATTTCCGCCCCTTCCTTACAAGCTAAGCCATGCCCACAGGGCCAAACCGGCCAGCCCCGCCACCATAGCGAACGCGTAATGATTGAGATAGCCCGTTTGCAGCGCCGCCCCGCGCCGCCCCAGCCGCGCGGCCATAGCGGCTATGCCGTCCGGACCGTAGCCGTCGATGAGTTTTTCGTCCCCGGTTTTCCAAAAGGCCCGTCCCAATTTTTGCGCGTTTCGCGTGAACAGGGCGTCATAAGCCGCATCGGCGTAGTAGCCGTTAAGCACGGCGCGGTAGACGCCGCCAAGGGCCTTCGCCAGCGTCTGCGGCCATGCCGGTTTTTTCAGATAGAATACATACGCAAGACCGAGCCCCGCGAGCGCCATGATCGCGGGCAGCGCCCTGATAAACTCCGGCAGGTGTTGCGGCGCGCCCGTTATGAACAGGGATTTGTTCCAAAAGGTCTCTTGTCCCGCGTCCACGAACCAGTCCTCGGCGAGCCAGCCCGCAAAAACCGCGCCGAGCGCCAAGGGCACAAGCGGGCCGAGCATAATCCAGGGCGACTCGTGTGCGTGTTCCGCCGTTTTGCCTGCCGCGCCATGAAACGTGAGAAAGACAAGACGTCCGGCATAGAAGGCCGTCATAAACGCGGTCACGAGGCCAAGCGCATAGCCAAGCCTTCCAGTCCATGCCGATGCCGCGTAGGCCGCGTTCAAAATCGCGTCCTTGGAATAAAAACCGGAAAAGCCGAACACGCCGTCAATGCCGATGCCCGCAAGCGCCAGCACGCCGATCCACATCAGGGCATAGGTGAACGGCGTTTTTCGCCACAGACCGCCCATGCGGCGCATATCCTGTTCGCCGCCCAGCGCGTGGATGACCGAGCCCGCCGCAAGAAACAAAAGCGCCTTGAAAAACGCGTGCGTGACGAGGTGGAACATCGCTGTGGAATAAGCCGACACGCCGAGTGCCAGAAACATGTACCCCAGCTGGCTGATCGTCGACCACGCGATCACGCGCTTGATGTCGAATTGCGTCAGCGCTACGCAGGCCGCGAAAAACGCGGTGACCGCGCCCACAACGGTGACGACGGCGAGCGCCTCCGGGGCATGTTCGAACAACGGCGAAAGACGCGCCACCATGAACACGCCCGCGGCGACCATCGTCGCCGCATGGATCAGCGCCGAAACCGGCGTTGGCCCTTCCATCGCATCCGGCAGCCATGTATGGAGGCCGATCTGCGCCGATTTGGCCATCGCGCCCAAGAACAGCAAGAGACAAATGGTTGTCAGGGCCGGAAGCTTGAGGCCCATGAACGGCAACGTCACGGCGGCCAAATCCGGCGCGAGCGCCGCCAGCGTATCGAATCGCACCGAATGGAAAAGGATAAAGCAGCCGAAGATGCCGAGCAAAAACCCGGCGTCACCGGCGCGGTTGACGAGAAACGCCTTGATGGCCGCGGCGTTTGCGGCGGGTTTTTCGTACCAGAAGCCGATAAGGAGATAGGACATCAGCCCCACGCCTTCCCAGCCGAAGAACAGCTGCAGCAGGTTGCCCGACGTCACCAGCATCAGCATGAAAAACGTGAACAGGCTGAGATAGACCATAAAGCGCGGCATGCCCTTGTCGCGGCGCATGTAGCCTATGGAATACACATGCACCACGGCCGAGATGCCGTTGACCACGAGCATCATGAGGGCGCTGAGCGTGTCGATTTTCAGGCTCCAGTTTGCCTTGAGCTCGCCGGATTCCAGCCACGTGCCAAGAACATGCGAACGGGCCGCGCCGTGCAGCGCCACATCGCGGAAAATCAGGGCCGACAAAACCGCCGCCGCCAGCACCGCGCCGGAGGCTATGAGCCCCGAGCCCTTGCCGCTTGGCTTTCGGCCGAACAGGCCAGCGCCAACCGCCCCAAGGAGCGGCAGAAAAACGGCGGCGAGGTCAAGCAACATCATAGTCTAGCCTTTCAACGCACTGACGTCTTCGACCGCGATCGAGCCGCGGTTGCGGAACGTGACGACAAGAATGGCGAGGCCTATGGCGATTTCCGCCGCTGCGACCGTCAGCACGATCATCGCGAACGCCTGCCCGCCCAAATTGTGCAGAAACGCCGAAAAAGCGACGAAATTAATGTTCGCGGCTAAAAGCATAAGTTCGATCGACATCAATATGACAAGGACGTTTTTACGGCGAATGAAAACGCCGAGCGCGCCGATGCTGAACAAAACGGCGGCGAGAAACAGGAAATGGTTGAGCGTGAGGGGTTGCGCAAGAAAGCTCATATCTCCACTCCCTTGCCGGTTTCGGCCTTTCTCACTTCAAGAACGTCTTCGGGCCTGCGCGCCAGTTGATCGGCGGCGCGTTGCCTGCGCGACGAACCTCCGCCGCGCAACGCCAGAACGACCGCGCCGATCATCGCCACCAGAAGGATTAGGCCCGCGGTTTGAAACGGAAGCATATAATCGGTGTAAAGAACGCGCCCCAGAGCCTGCGTGTTGCCGATGGCAATATCCGGGGCCGGCGCGGACGGTCCCGAACGCCACGCCGCCGCCATAAGCGCGAGCTGAACCAAAAGAACGGCGCCGATGCCAAGGCCGGCGCCGAGGCTTTTGCGCGGCGTTCGCGGCGCTTCGTTCTTGCGCAGATCGAGCATCATGACGACGAAAAGGAACAGAACCGCGACGGCGCCCGCGTAAACGATAATAAGCATAAACGCTAAAAATTCGGCGCCGAGCAGCAGGAACAGCCCGGCTGCGTTGAAGAAACACACAACGAGAAACAATACCGCATGAACGGGATTCCGCGCCGCGACCACCATGATGGCTGAAGCGATCAGCGCGGCGGAGAAAAGATAGAAGAGCGCCGTGATTATCATATTTTCCTACCTATACCGTTCATCCGCCGCAAGGCAGGCGGCGATTTCGGCCTCCCAGCGGTCGCCGTTCGCCAGAAGCCGTTCCTTGTCATAAAGCAGTTCCTCGTGCGTTTCCGTGGCGAATTCGAAGTTCGGCCCTTCGACGATGGCGTCGACCGGGCACGCTTCCTGACACATTCCGCAATAAATGCACTTGGTCATGTCGATGTCGTAGCGCGTCGTGCGGCGCGAGCCGTCGGCGCGCATTTCGGATTCGATGGTGATGGCGAGCGCGGGGCAAATCGCTTCGCACAGCTTGCAGGCGATGCAGCGTTCTTCGCCGTTCGCATAGCGGCGCAAAGCGTGCTCGCCGCGAAAGCGCGGGCTGATCGGGCCTTTTTCGTAAGGGTAGTTCAGAGTCGCCTTCGGCCGGAACAGGGCGCGAAACGTGCGGCTGAAACCCTTGAAGATATCGGCGAACGGCACTTG
Source organism: Alphaproteobacteria bacterium (assembly GCA_028716765.1). The sequence goes on from JAQUPC010000007.1 coordinate 4,303, forward strand.
CCTGAGGATCGAGCCCTTACCCATGCGGCAAGCCTCCGGCGAACATCAGCGTTCCGGCGACAACCACCGTCCACAGAAGGGCAAGCGGCAACAGGCGTTTCCAGCCGATACGCATCAACTGATCGTAGCGGTAGCGCGGCAGCGTCGCGCGCGCCCATACGAACACGAACAGGCACAAGGCGATCTTGAGCGCGAACCATATGAAGCCCGGCACGAACGACAAAGCTGCGAAGGGCGGCAGCCAGCCGCCGAGAAACAGGATCGAGGCCATCGCGCTCATCAAAATCATGTTGGCGTATTCGCCGAGGAAAAACAACGCGAACGGGATCGACGAATATTCGGTGTGAAAACCCCCGACGAGTTCGGATTCGCCCTCGGGCAAATCGAACGGCACGCGGTTGGTCTCCGCCAGCGCCGCGACGAAAAACACGATGAACATGGGGAACAGGAACGAAGCCGCGAACCAGCCGCCTCGCTGCGCTTCGACGATAGCGCTCAGGTTCAGTGAGCCTGTTTTAAGCAGCACCGTGACAAGGACAAGGCCGATGGCGACTTCGTACGAGATCATCTGCGCCGCCGCGCGCATGGCGCCGAGAAACGCATAGCGCGAGTTCGACGCCCATCCCGCGATGATGATGCCGTAAACGCCGAGCGAGGAAATCGCCAGAAGATACAAGATTCCGGCGTCGATATTGGCCAAAACGGCGCCTGCGCCGAACGGGATCACGGCCCAGCCCGCCAGCGCGAGAAAGAAGGTGAAAACCGGGGCGAGGAGGAACAGGCCGGCATTGGCGCGAAGCGGGATGATCGTTTCCTTGCCGAGCAGTTTCAGGCCGTCGGCCACGGGCTGGAGCAGGCCGAACGGTCCGGTGACGTTCGGCCCCTTGCGTATTTGCATCGCCGCCAGAACCTTGCGCTCGGCGTACGTGAGGTAAGACACCGCCGCCAAAAGCCCGGCGACGATGCCGGCGCTTTTGAGGAGAATAAGAAACGTTTGATAATCCGGCACAAGACTCATTATTGCGGTTCCTTGCGGACAAAGGGCCAGATTTCTTCCGTGCAGGCGGCCATCGTGGGCGAGGCACGGCTGACGGGATCGGTCATGTAAAAATTGTTTATCACAGGCGCAAAAGCATCCGAAGAGACTTTACCCGTCTTGCCGAACGCCTTCCATTCGGCTTTTGCGATTTGGCCGATGGCCGCCATAGCGGGGCACGCTTCGTTCATTTCGGCGCGGAGCGAAGCCAGCGAGTCAAAGGGCAGGGACTTGCCCAAGGCATCGGCCACGGCGCAAACGATGGCCCAATCCTCGCGAGCCTCGCCGGGTGACGACACGGCCTTGCGAGACTGTTGCGGACGGCCTTCGGTGTTGACGTATGTGCCGTCCTTTTCGGTATAGGCCGCGCCCGGTAAAATCACGCCGGCGCGTTCGGCGCCTTTGTCGCCGTGATGGCCCTGATAGATGACGAAGGCGTTGCCGAGCCGGGCCGTGTCGATCTCATCCGCGCCGAGAAGATAGACGGCGTCCATTTCTCCGCCGCTTGCCGCTTGCAAGACGCCGTTTGTGGCAAGTCCGTAAGCCTGCGGCACAAAGCCGAAATCGAGGGCCGCCGTGCGCGCCGCCGCCAGCTGCAATACGTTGAAGCCGTTCCAGTCGAGGCGGATCATGTTGCAGGTCTCGGCCGTTTCGCGCGCCAGCGCATGAATCGCCGCCCCGTCCGGCCGCGCCAGCGCGCCAGCGCCGAGGATCAGCATGGGGTTTTGCGCCTCCCGCAGGACTTTGGCGAAGGCCGGCTTGCCTTTTATGATATCGCGCAGAATTCCGGGCGAGGAGCCGATATGATCATAGGGATAGGATAGATCGTCCGGCGCGCCGATCAGCCCGACAGGTAATCCGTTTTGCCGCCAGCTCTTGCGGATGCGCGCGTTGACGAGCGGCGCTTCATGGCGGGGGTTGGCGCCGATGAGCAGGATCGCATCGGCCTTTTCGATGCCCGCGATCGTCGTGTTCATGATGTAGGCGGCGCGCGACGAAACGTCGTAAACCGCGCCGTCCTGACGGCAATCGAGATGCGGCGAGCCGAGTGCCTTCATAAGCGTTTTAAGCGCGAACAGGCTTTCGCAATCCACGAGATCGCCCGCCAGAGCGGCGATACGCTCCGGCGCCACGCCTTTCAACCGGTCCGCAATGACGGCGAGCGCTTCCTCCCGGCTTGCCGGGCGCAACTTGCCGTTTTCGCGGACATACGGCCGGTCGAGCCGCCGGAAACCGAGACCGTCGCAGGCGTAGCGCGTCTTGTCGCTGATCCATTCTTCGTTGATGGCGTCGTTCCGGCGCGGCAGGATGCGCACGACCTTGCTGCCGCAGCTGTCGATACGGATGTTGCTGCCTACGGCGTCCATCACGTCGATGCCGTCCGTGTGCTGCAATTCCCACGGGCGGTACGTAAAGGCGAACGGCTTGCTGGTCAGCGCGCCGACGGGGCAGACGTCGGCCAGATTGCCGGACAGTTCGGACGTCAGGGGCTTGCCCGTGCCGGTATCGATCTCCATATTCTCGCCGCGGAACAGGCCGCCGAGCGCAGGCGTTCCCGCGATCTCGCCGGCAAAGCGGATGCAGCGCGTGCAATGGATGCAGCGCGTCATGACGGTTTTGATAAGCGGCCCCAATTCCTTGTCGTCGACCAGTCGCCGTTTTTCTTTCGTACAGCCGCGATCCCCTCCATAGGCGAAGGCCTCGTCCTGCAAATCGCACTCGCCGCCCTGATCGCACACGGGGCAGTCGAGCGGGTGGTTGAGAAGCAACAGCTCCATCACGTCCTTGCGCGCCTTCTGTACCATCGGCGTATCGGTGCGCACCACCATGCCGTCGGCGCAGGGCATCGCGCAGCTTGCGACGGGTTTCGGGGTCTTTTCGATTTCGACCAGGCACATGCGGCAATTGCCCGCGACGGTGAGCTTTTCGTGATAGCAAAAACGCGGAATCTCGATGCCCAGCCTCTCGCACGCCTGCAGCACCGACGTGTCCGGCTCGACCTCGATCTCCCTGCCGTTGATGGTGAGTTTAGGCATGGCTCAGGCCGCTCCCTTGGTCTTTTGCCGATAAAGCGCGATCCGTGCCTCCATCACCGGGCGGAAGTGGCGGATGAGTCCTTGAACGGGCCATGCCGCGGCGTCGCCGAGCGCGCAAATGGTGCGGCCTTCGATTTTCTTTGTTATTTCAAGGAGTAGGTCGATTTCTTCCGGCTCGGCCTCGCCCGTGACCATGCGCTGCATGATGCGCGCCATCCAGCCCGTGCCTTCGCGGCAAGGCGTGCACTGGCCGCAGCTTTCATGCATGTAAAAACGGCTGAGCCGCGCGACAGCCTCGATGATGTCGGTGGACTTGTCCATGACGATCACGCCGCCCGTGCCGAGGCCCGATTGCGCGGCGTTGAGGCTGTCGAAGTCCATCAGCACGGTTTCGCATATATCTTTTGGCAGGACGGGAACGGACGAGCCGCCCGGAATGACGGCGAGCAGGTTGTCCCATCCGCCGCGCACGCCGCCTGCGCGCGTTTCGATCAGCTCTTTGAGCGGCACGCCCATCGCTTCCTCGACGACGCAGGGCTTGTTGACGTGTCCGGAAATGCAAAAAAGCTTGGTGCCCGCGTTCTTCGGCCGTCCAATGCCCGCGAACCACGCCGCGCCGCGCCGCAGAATTTCGGGCACGGCGGCAATCGTCTCGACGTTGTTGATCGTCGTCGGGCATCCGTAAAGTCCGGAGCCCGCCGGAAACGGCGGTTTGTTGCGCGGCTGGCCTTTCCTGCCTTCGAGCGATTCCAGAAGCGCCGTTTCCTCGCCGCAGATGTAAGCGCCCGCGCCGCGATGCAGAAATACGTCACAATCCCATCCGGATGCGGCGGCGTTCCGGCCCAGAAGGCCGTCAGCATAAGCTTCGTCGACGGCCTTCTGGAGAATCTCCGCTTCAGCACAGAACTCGCCGCGGATGTATATGTAACAGGTATGCGCGTTGATCGCCGCCGCGGCGCAAAGAATGCCTTCCAGCAGGCGGTGCGGCTCGTGGCGCAGGATTTCGCGATCCTTGCATGTGCCGGGTTCGGACTCATCCGCGTTCACGATCAGGTAGTGAGGCTTTTCGGACGGCGGCGGCATGAACGACCATTTCAGGCCTGTGGGAAACCCTGCGCCGCCGCGCCCGCGCAGGCCCGAGGCTTTCATTTCCTCGATAAGCCACCCGGCGCCTTTTTGTATAAACGAAGCCGTATCCTTCCAAACGCCGCGGGCTCGCGCGGCCTCAAGGGCCCACGGCGACGCGCCGTCGAGGTTCGTGAAGATGCGGTCTCTTGCGTCCAGCATCACCGCGCCTTTTTTCCCGCGGGCTTCGCCGCGAGCGTGTCGAGCGTTTTTTCCAACTTTTCCGGCGTCAGGTTTTCGTAAGTGGTGTCGTTGATTTGCGCGGCGGGCGCGCAGGTGCAGGCGCCGAGGCATTCCACTTCGGTCAGCGTAAACTTGCCGTCCGCTGTGGTTTCACCGGGATTGATGCCGAGTTTCTTGCGGCACGTTTCGACGATTTTGTCCGAACCCTTTAACCAGCAAGGCGTTGTCCGGCACACCTGAATATGATGCTGGCCCACGGGTGTGAGGTTGAACATGGTGTAAAACGTCGCGGCCTCGTAAACCCGCACGGGCGGCAAGCCGAGCAGGACGGCCACGGCGTCCATCGCCGCGCGCGGCAGCCAGTTGCCGCTTTGGCGCTGGGCCAGCTCCAGAAGCGGCACAAGGGCGCTGGCCTGACGGCCTTCGGGATATTTGGCGATGATCTTTTTCGCCTTCGCCAGATTTGATGTCGTGAAGACGAAGGAAGAGGGCGGATTTGCGGGCGTTTTCATGGCTGGGGCTTGATCTCTTCCACGGTTCTCACAGGTTTGTGCTGGCCCGTTGTTTCCGGGCGGGTTTTCATCATAACGCCCAGTTCCACCGTTTTACACAATTCGATTTCGTAGGGCTTGTCCGTTCGCACCAGGGCCAGCATCACAAGCCGCACACCGTCTTTTCTTGCCAGATAATGGCCATCAACGAAATAGGAATGGCCGTCGTAAGCGACTTCGAGCCTGTTTTTCTTAAGGGCGAAATCGCCTTTTAAGGCGGCTTCCCGTTCCCCGGAAAGGCCTATATCAAGCACGCCTTTGCGGGAAAGGGGCGAGGCCTTGTGCAAAAGCACGACGTTAAGATCGGCGAGTTCCTCCGGCAAATGCATCAACACATTGACGCAATCCGGGGCGCCTAAAACAGGCCTTGACCCCATAAAATCCAGATAGTGCTCCAGTTGTTCTTCCGGCACAAGGAAAGCGACGGGATTTCCTCCGTACAGCATTCCGGTCCAGAAGGTTCCCACGACAACGAATGTGACGCCGCTTTTCGTTTCGTTATCCGTCACAAGATCGCCAACGGATGGTATCATAAGCGCTTCCGTTCCTTCCATGCCCGGCCCCCTGCTGGTTGCTAGCGGTCGACCTCCCCGAACACGATATCCAGGCTGCCTATGATCGCGGCCACGTCGGCGATCATATGCCCCTTGCACATAAGCTCCAGCGCCTGCAGATGCGCAAAGCTCGGCGCGCGTATTTTGCAGCGATAAGGCCTGTTGCTGCCGTCGGCGACGAGATAAACGCCGAACTCGCCCTTGGGCGCCTCGGTCGCCGTATACGTTTCGCCCGCCGGAACGTGATAGCCTTCGCTGGCTAATTTAAAATGATGGATCATTTCTTCCATCGAACTTTTCATTTTATCACGTTTCGGAAAAGCGATCTTATGGTTTTCGATCATCACCGGGCCTTCCGGCATATCCTTAAGGCACTGGCGGATGATGCGGTTCGATTGGCGCATTTCCTCCATGCGCACCAGATAGCGGGCGTAACAATCCCCTGTTTTGCCGATGGGTATGTCGAAATCCATGCGATCGTAAACGTCATAGGGTTGGCTTTTGCGTAAATCCCACGGCACGCCCGAAGCGCGCAACATGGGGCCGGAAAAACCCCAGTCCAGAGCCTGCTCTTTGGTGACCGTGCCGATATCGACCGTGCGCTGCTTGAAGATTCTGTTTTCCGTAAGAAGATCTTCTATGTCCGACAAAAACGCGGGCAATTTTTCCGTGTAGGCCCATATGGCGTCCGCCAAACCGTCCGGCAGGTCGCGGTAAACGCCGCCGGGACGGAAATAGTTGGCGTGCATGCGTGCGCCGCTGACGCGCTCGTAGAACTCCATCAGCTTCTCGCGCTCTTCGAAGCCCCATAGCGACGGCGTCGTGGCGCCGAGGTCGAGCGCGAACGTCGTGATGTTGAGAATATGGCTCAAAAGGCGCGTGATCTCGGCGAACAGAACGCGGATGTATTGCCCGCGCTCCGGCGGCGCGATGCCAAGCAGCCGTTCGACCGCCAGCGCGAAGGTATGCTCCTGATTCATGGGGGCGACATAATCAAGCCGGTCGAAATACGGCAGGGCCTGCGCATAGGTTTTGTATTCGATGAGTTTTTCCGTGCCGCGGTGCAGAAGGCCGATATGCGGATCGGCGCGTTCCACCACCTCGCCGTTCAGCTCGAGGACAAGGCGCAAAACGCCATGCGCCGCCGGATGCTGCGGCCCGAAGTTGAGAGTGAGGGGTCCGGCGCCGGCCGGGTTGCTTTCCGTCATGACGCGTCCTTCTTCTTGCGCATCACGTCCGTCATGCCCTTCCACGGGCTTTGCGCGTCGAAATCGCGGAATTCCTGCGCCAGTTTCACGGGCGCAAAAGCCACGCGCTTTTCGACGATGTCGTAGCGAACCTCGACATGACCGGCGAGCGGAAAGTCCTTGCGCAGGGGGTGGCCTTCGAAACCGTAATCCGTGAGGATGCGGCGCAAATCCGGGTGGCCATCGAACCGTACGCCGAACAAGTCCCATGCCTCGCGCTCGAACCAGCCTGCGGCGCTGTAAACGCCTGTGGCCGAGGGCACAGGCAAGGTTTCGTCCGTTTGCACTTTTACGCGCAGGCGTGCGTTATGTTTGAGGCTTAAAAGATGATAGACGATCTCGAAACGTTCCGGACGCTCCGGATAATCCGCGCCGCAAACGTCCATAAGCTGCGTCATGGCCGTGGCCGGATCGTCGCGCAGCTTTTGCAAAACGCTTGCGATTTTCGCGCGCGAAACAAGAAGAACGGCTTCGCCGCGTTCGACATTTGCCCGGATCACGTCCGCGCCCAGCGTCTTCTGCGCGGCGGCAAGGATCTCTTCCGGCGTAAGGGCGCCGTCTGTCATGCGCCGCTCCGTCCTTCCGCCTTGTTGCCGCGCCGGATTTTCTTGTGCAACTGCATGATGCCGTGCACCAGCGCCTCGGCCGAAGGCGGGCAGCCCGGCACGAAGATGTCCACCGGCACGATGCGGTCGCAACCGCGCACGACGGCATAGGAATAATGGTAATAGCCGCCGCCGTTGGCGCAGCTTCCCATCGAAATGACCCATCGCGGCTCGGCCATCTGGTCGTAGAGGCGGCGCAGCGCCGGGGCCATCTTGTTGGTCAGCGTGCCTGCGACGATCATCACGTCCGACTGGCGCGGGCTTGGGCGCGGCATCATGCCGAAGCGGTCGAGGTCGTAGCGGGCCATATAGGCGTGGATCATCTCGATGCCGCAACACGCGAGGCCGAACGTCATCGGCCACATCGAACCCGTGCGCGCCCAGGCGAGCAGGTCGTCGAGACGATGCAAAAGAACGTGCCCGTCCAGCCCTTCGCCGTACGTTGGGACTGCCGGAAGTTTTTGGCCGGGTTTGATCATTCCCATTCCAGCGCCCCTTTCCGCCATTCGTAAACGAAGCCCACGGCAAGGACGCCCAGAAAAACCATCATCGACCAGAACCCGATGACGCCGATAGAGCCGAGCGACACGGCCCAAGGAAACAAAAAGGCCACCTCCAGATCAAAGACGATGAACAGAATGGCGACGAGATAAAAACGCACGTCGAACTTCATGCGCGCGTCGCCGGAGGCTTCGAAGCCGCATTCGTAGGTCGAGAGTTTTTCCTTATCCGGATTTTGGCGGGCGATCAGGAACGACAGAACGGGCGCGGCAACGGCCACGGCCAGCGCCACGGCAAGGAACAGGAAGAGGGGCAGATACTCGTGAACAAGATCGCTGGGCATGACGGGGTCAAGCGTTAAACGAATTTGACGTTAACGCAAGATTATAGGGCTGAAGCCAGATTTTGCGGAGGGGTTTTTCCAACGGCCCTGGTCCGCCTTCGCCAAGGCTTCGGCGGACATAAGATTTGCTAAGGCTCGCTACGTTCGCCAAGCAAATCTAGTGGCGCGAGTGACGGGACTTGAACCCGCGGCCTCCGGCGTGACAGGCCGGCGCTCTAACCAACTGAGCTACACCCGCGTCTACCCCTTTATGGGGCGGCAAGGGGGCACCTTTAGGGCACGGAAGGGCCGGATGTCAACCTTTGCGGCGCAATCGGGATATCAGGCTTGGAAAAACAACGGGAACGGGCCAAATTCAGAGGAGAACTTTATATATAAATCCGTTTTTCTTGCGCCCGGATTATGGTTACTTTTCTTGCAAATGGTCTTGGAGCAATATTCGCTTACCTTCCTGCTCGCGCAACTTTGCGGCGATCAAGCTGTAGGCGCGCAGGGAATCAGGTATTCCTTTTCTCTTTGTTGCCTTTGTTATTTTGGGTTAATACAGAGGCAGGATCGAATCGCAGAGGAAAGGGACGCCTTCATGAAATTGCCTTTTTATGCCGCAACGGCTTTGATCTCCGTCCTGCTTTTAGCGGGAACGGCCGGGGCGCAAACGATGCCGGTAAAGGCGCCGCCGCCCGCGGCTTCGGCGGAACAGCAAAAGCCAGCCCAGCCCGGCAAGCCGTGTCTATCCGACGAGAAAAATAAAATTCTGAAAGCCGCTTTGGCGAAAGCGCGCGAAGACAACCAACAAATCACGGAGCAGATAAAGGCCAAGCGCAAGGAGCTGGCCGCGCTCATGGGCGCCGAACGCTTCGACAAGGAGGCTTTCCTTGCCAAGGACGCCGAAATGCAGGACTTGATCGCCAAAGCGGCGCGCAAAAAAGCGGAAGCGCTGGCCTCCGTTGCCGGGCAATTCGCCGTTCAGGACCGCAAAATTCTGGCCGAGCGGTTTGGAAAAAGAAAAGGCAGCCGGTCCGGGCACGGCATGAACAAGGCGTCCGGCGGGACGGGGAAATAGAATCTTTTTGGCGTCACGCGCTTTCTTTGGCTAAAGCATCCCCTTCGCCAAGGCTAAAGGAAACGTCCCGGTTCTTCAAAGCCCGTCTTCGCTGCGCCGGGGCAGGCCGCGTTGCTTGCGGCAAGGTCTGTCTGTAAGGTGAAAACCTGCCCTGAGCGGCTCCCATGATGAGGAGAAAATTATGTCCCTCCGTCTTTTCGTTTTTCTTTGTTTCGCCCTTGTTTCCGCGGTTGCTTCAAGCAACGCCATCGCCGCTGAAACGGCTTTCGCGCGCGTCGAAAAAAACAAAACGATCAACTGCGGCTATCTCGTTTGGCCGCCTTTCGTTATCAAGGAGCCGAATACGGGAAAGCTTTCCGGGATTAACTATGACGTCATGGAAGCCCTTGGCAAAAACCTTGGCCTCAAGGTGAACTGGGTCGCCGAAGTGGGGGCGGGCGAAGCGGCGGCGGCGCTTGACGCCAACAAGTTCGACGTCATGTGCGCTTCCCTCTGGCAAAGCCCGGGGCGTCTTATGACTATGACGCTGACCAGGCCGACTTTTTACAGTCCCGCTTATGCCTTCACGCGCGCCGGCGACAAGCGTTTCGACGGCAACATCGAGAAAGCCAATGCAAAGAATGTAAAGGTTGCCGTCATCGACGGCGACTACAGCCAGGACCTCGCGAAGGAGAAACTCCCCGAGGCCACCGTCGTTTCCCTGCCCATGTTGGCGTCGGGGAGCGAAATGCTGTTGCAAGTCCTGACCAACAAAGCCGACATCGTGATGGGCGATGAAGGCTTCATCAACGATTTCATGAAAACGCATCCGAACGCGTTGCGTAAAGTCGGGGGAACGGGAATTATCAGGACTTACGGCGAACTCCTCGCCGTCAGGCGCGGCGAGTATCAGCTGAAAAACATGCTCGACCAATCCATCTTGCAGTTGGCCTATGACGGCGTCATTGCCGGCATAACCCGGAAATATGAAAAACAATACAATGTAAAGTATTTTCCTCCGGCGCGCTCGTTTGCCGAACAATAGCAGGGCGTTAATGCATCTTATCCGTCCGCCTTCGCCAAGGCTTCGGCGGACATAAGATTTTCCAGGGTTCGCTGCACTCAACAGCAACCATGATAATCATTGAACGCGTTTTCCAGAAAGGCGTATTTCCCATAAACGTTCATTTCCAAAATCTTTTCCTCGCTATCGCCTTGCCTGAACCGGATTTGAAATATTTCTCAAGCTCTCTCGCTCGAATTTCATTTTCGACAGCGACGAAGCATTTGAGCGTTACGGGAAGATACTTCTTCGTTGAAAGGACCTGACCAGCTTGATGTGAAGCCAAACGACGCTTTAGATCATTTGTTGAACCGACATAAATACCGCCGCTGTTGAGCAAAAGAAAATAGATGTACCACACGGCACCTGTCTCCCTACGCTAAAGCTTCGGGAGACACCCTACACATGTTCATTTTCGGCTGCCAGTCCACCCTAAGAGGGGTGGCCTGCCACCCGAAGCTTTAGCGTAGGGTGGTGGGCGGTGACAGTATCGAACTGCCGACCCTCTCGGTGTAAACGAGATGCTCTACCGCTGAGCTAACCGCCCATCAGAGGACAGAATACAGCAGGCAGGCATCAGATAAAGCTTTTTCTGATGCCTGATTTCTGTCTTCCGCCAGCTGAAAAAAAAGGCCGGGGTTGCCCCCGGCCAAAGAACGCGTTGAAGAAACGAAACCGCTTATTTCTTAATCGCACCCGTGTTGACCTGCTCCTTTAGCTGCTTGCCCGCGCGGAACTTCGGCAGCTTGGAGGCCTTGATGGCGATAACCTCGCCCGTGCGCGGATTGCGGCCCTTGGCCGCCGCGCGCTTCGACACATAGAAGTTGCCGAACCCGACAAGACGGACTTCTTCGCCCTTTTTAAGAGCGCCTTCGATCGTGGCAAGCATGGTATCGACAACGGTCGAAATGGCCGATTTCGAAAGGTCCAGTTTCGCCATGGATTTGCTGTCCGCGACAGCTGAGATGAATTCGTTCTTGTTCACGCGAGGTCTCCCTTGGGTTTGAGTGCGGGGTCTGACGCTTCCCCGGCGCGATGCGCGCGGCAACGCCAGCGATAGAGCCAATTTACGCATCGTTGTTTTGCCGTGTCAATTGCCGGGCACAAGAAAACTGTGGATTTCCGCGGGATTCCGCAGCGAAAGGTTAACGGCTATCGTTAATGCCTCAACCGTTCCCCGGAAGATTCTTTGTCCCCTTTGGCGCGTTCGGCGGCCAGTTCGGCGGCCTCATCCCACTCGATCGGCGACAGCGGCTTCGTCAGCGCGTACTTCAGCACTTCATCGACCGTGTTGATGAAAATGATTTTAAGCCCGCGCTTAACATTGTCCGGTATCTCCGTGAGATCCTTTTCGTTTTCCTTCGGGATCAGCACGGTGGTAAGCCCGCCGCGCAGCGCCGCCAGAAGCTTTTCCTTCAGGCCGCCGATGGGCAAAACCCTGCCTCTCAGGGTGATTTCGCCCGTCATCGCCACGTCCTTGTGGACGGGGATTCCGGTGAGCGTGGAAACGATCGACGTCACCATGCCGACGCCCGCGCTGGGCCCGTCCTTGGGGGTGGCCCCTTCCGGCACGTGAACGTGGATGTCCCGCTTGTCGAGAAGCGACGGCTTGATGCCGAAGGCGACCGCCCGGGCCTTGACGTAGCTTTCGGCGGCCTGAACCGACTCGCGCATCACGTCGCCGAGCTTGCCGGTGATGGTGATTTTTCCCTTGCCGGGCAGCGCCACGGCCTCGATCGAAAGCAGTTCGCCGCCCACTTCCGTCCACGCAAGGCCGGTGGTGACGCCGACGAGATCCTCGGCCTCCACTTCGCCGTAGCGGAACTTTTTCACGCCCGCGAATTTCTCAAGGTTGCGGCGCGTGATATGGATCGACTTCAGGCTCTTGACCAGAATTTCCTTGATCGACTTTCGCGCGAGGTTGGCGATCTCGCGCTCAAGATTGCGCACGCCCGCTTCCCGCGTGTAGTAGCGGACGATGTCGCGCAACGCGTCCTCGGATATTGAGAACTCCGTTTTCTTGAGCCCGTGTTCTTTGATCGCCTTCGGCATCAGGTGGCGCTGGGCGATCACGACCTTTTCATCCTCCGTGTAGCCGGCGATGCGGATGATCTCCATGCGGTCCAGAAGCGGCTGGGGCATGCGCAGCGAGTTGGCGGTGCATACGAACATAACGTCCGAAAGGTCGTAGTCGACCTCAAGGTAATGATCGCTGAACGAATTGTTCTGTTCGGGGTCGAGCACCTCGAGAAGGGCCGACGACGGATCGCCGCGCCAATCGGAGCCGAGCTTGTCGACTTCGTCGAAAAGGAAAAGCGGATTGGAGGACTTGGCCTTCTTCATGCCCTGAATGACCTTGCCGGGCATCGAGCCGATATAGGTGCGGCGGTGGCCGCGGATCTCGGCTTCGTCCCGGATGCCGCCGAGCGACATGCGCACGAAGTTGCGGCCCGTCGCGCGCGCGATGGATTTTCCGAGCGACGTCTTGCCGACGCCCGGAGGGCCGACGAGGCACAAAATCGGGCCTTTCAGCTTGCTGTGGCGCTGTTGCACGGCGAGGTATTCGAGGATGCGTTCCTTTACCTTCTCAAGGCCGTAGTGGTCGACGTCGAGAATTTTCTGGGCTTCCTTGATGTTGCGGCGCGTCTTGGTGCGCTTCTGCCAGGGGATCGACAGCATCCAGTCGAGGTAGTTGCGGACTACCGTAGCCTCGGCCGACATCGGGCTCATGGCGCGCAGTTTTTTCACTTCGGCCATCGCCTTTTCGTGCGCTTCCTTGGTCATCTTGGTGGCGTTGATGCGCGCCTCAAGTTCGGCGTTTTCGTCCTTGCCGTCCTCGTTTTCCCCGAGCTCCTTCTGAATGGCCTTCATCTGCTCGTTCAGGTAATACTCGCGCTGCGTCTTCTCCATCTGCTTCTTGACGCGCGTGCGGATTTTCTTCTCGACCTGGAGCACGCCGATCTCGCCTTCCATGTGGCTGAAAATCTTTTCCAGCCGGTCGTTGATGGAGGACACCTCGAGAAGCTGCTGCTTGTCGGCGATCTTGAGCGCGAGGTGCGAGGCCACCGTGTCGGCGAGCCTGCCCGGCTCGTCGATCTGGTTGACGGTCACCATGACCTCGGGCGGGATTTTCTTGTTGAGCTTGATGTATTGCTCGAACTGGGTTGCTACGGCGCGCGCAAGGGCTTCCAGCTCGGCCTTGTCGCCGGCGTATTCGTCCACCGGTTCGGCGAAGGCCTGGAAGAAATCGGCGTTTTCGGTAAAGCGCACGATCTTGGCGCGGTGTCCGCCTTCGACCAAAACCTTGACCGTGCCGTCGGGCAATTTCAGCAGCTGGAGAACGGTGCCCACGGTTCCGGACAGATAGAGGTCGTCTTTGGACGGATCGTCCTGCGACGCGTTTTTCTGCGTCACCAGCAGGATGTGCTTGTCCTCCTGCATGACGTCTTCGAGCGCGCGCACGGACTTCTCGCGGCCGACGAACAGCGGCACGATCATATGCGGAAACACGACGATATCGCGCAAGGGAAGAACGGGGTAGAGCGCGCCCTCGGGAGACTGAACAACCATACTTAATTCCTTTCACACTACCGGACGGTTCTCTGCCCGGACGAAAACAGCCGACATGGTGATTCGGCCGTCTGATTCAACTGATCCTGTCGTCTGACAGGTTAACAAATTGGGTGCAAAAAGGAAATTTCAAGAGACGCCATAAGAGTTCCAAGAATTTTAGGCACATAAAAACCCCTTATGCAAAAAGGCTCCCTGTTTCGGATTCAGAACAAAATTTTTACCAAGAAAGGATCGCCGCGCCGTATGTTGGTTAATTAACCCAATGGTAATATCTGGGTGGCAGGGTCATCGTACTTCGTTACCGTTATATCAGGGCTTTGTGATGTGGGTGCGTTCTTTTTTTCTTGCGTTTGCTTTTGTGGGCGTTTTGTTCTTCGCGTCTGAAGCTGCGGCTGCCTTGCCGGCAGGCTGTAATCCTCACGCGCTAAAATGCATCGATCAGCCCTGCAATCAGCCCGGCGAAACCGTGATGGATCATGGCGGCGCGGATATCGTTGCCTGCCTCCTTGGCCCCGGCGGCCTCATGTGGAAGGGGATGAGTTCGCACACGACTGCGGGAACGATCATTATGTGGGCAGGTTCAAGCATCCCTCCAGGTTGGCATCTCTGCAATGGTGAAGCGGGCACCCCGAATTTGCAGGACCAATTTATTTATGGCGCACACAACGGAGAAAACCCCGGCGCAGTTGGCGGGAGCACGACGTCATCCGTATCCACAAGTTCAGCTATCGGGGGGCAACAAGCCAACGCCATGTTTGCCAGCGCCTATTTCTGGGTGGCCGGCAGCGGGCACTATCATTCCGGAGGTTCCGTCAGCGTCATCCCGCCTTACTATAAACTGGCTTACTTAATGAAGATGTGACGAGGATGGCGAGCGGTAAATCGGCTATTGTTTCTGTTAGTCTGGAGGTCTTTATGGATATGCGACTTGTTTTTGTCTCGCTTGCTTTGATTGGGGTTCTGTTTTTTTCTCATCAGGCTTTTGCCCTCGCGCCTGCTTTCTGCAATCCCCAAACGACGCAATGCATAAACACGCCCTGCAATCAAGCGGGCGCGACCGTGATGGATCACGGCCAGCGGGATATTATCGCCTGTCTCGTAGGCCCCGGCGGCCTTATGTGGAAGGGGATGAGCGCCGATGTTCCTCAAGGTGCCATTGTTATGTGGAACGGCGCTATAACCCCTGTGAATACCATTCCTGCAGGATGGCAACTATGTGACGGAACCAACGGCACGCCGGATTTGCGGGATCGGTTTATTTATGGCGTTCATAACGGAGAAAACCCCGGCGCAACCGGCGGCCATGCTTCATCTTCGGGCTATACAGGCTCTGCCTCGGGCGGACAACAGGCTAACGCAAGATATGCTAGCGCCTATTTCTGGGTTGCCGGCTCCGGCCACTCTCACAGCTTTAGTGTAAACACTATCCCGCCTTACTACAAACTGGCTTACATCATGAAGATGATGTGATGATAATGACAGGCCAAACAAAGGACTATTTTATGCGCGTTCTGTTCATTCTTGTTTGGGCCGTTTTTGTGCTTGCAGGAATTTCAGCTCCGGCCACGGCTCAGGTATATTGTTCGGAAGAGGCGTATAAATCCGGGCTTTGCTTCTTGCCGGAGGGGAGTTCGCTTCCGGCGCCTGCTATTGCCCCAAGACCTTCCGGCTCCGTCGCGCCTTCCGGCTACTGCGATCCGCGCAAAGCCGTATGCGCGGGGCAGTCTTGCGACACTGGATCGGATGCTGATTATCATGGCGCGGGCCGAGCGACCCTCGACGGCGACCAAAAGCAGCCGATTCTATGCCAGGACGATAACGGCAAGCTCGTCTGGAAGTTGGAGATAACGGAAAATAATTGTTCGATCGTAAAAGGATTTCCTCTGGCCACATGTCCGGCGGGAACCCGTCCCGTGGCGGGCGGCGACAACGCCGCTCTTGATCAAATAGGCGGTGCGCGCGCAGGTTCGGTTTACGCTGGGCCGCTTCGAGCAAGTCTATGCATGAGGGGCGCTAATCCGGCCGCAGCATGTTGCCGGGCCGCCACGGAAACGCAAAGCCCTGACAATCAGGCCCCGGCATCGGCAGGAAATCAGACGGCGTTTGATTCATGGATCGTTTGTTCAGGACAAGAGCCTGACAAGATCACGGCAATTCCTTCCTTCGCCGTCTGTTGCCGTTAAAGCCGTTTGATCATTTTTCTGTGGGGAATGGTGATCTCCACAAACGGCGCGCCCGTCACGGTATAGCCCGACTTCCCGTAAAACCCGATGGCGCTTTCGCGCGCGTGCAAAACGATTTGCACAAAGCCTCTGCTGCGCGCAATTTCTTCGGCGTAGGCTAAGAGGCCTTGTCCTATGCGCCGGCCTTGATGCGAAGGAACTACGGCCATTTGGCGGAGCTTGATTGTTGTTGCGTCCAGGGGAACTAAAGTGGTGCACGCAACTACCCGTTGGCCGTCAAGGCAAACAAAGTGTCTTTCCGTTTTTTCGGCGGCAAGCTGTTCCGGCGTGAACGCCAGACCTAACGGTTGCCGCAACACGCGTGCACGCAATTCCACGGCCTCTTCATAGAGGGCTGAGCCGTGCTCCGTTTCGCTAAACGTGAGGGAGAGCTCTCCGGCTTGCGGCAAAATCAGGCCTTCGTGCCGCCCACGGCCACTTTTTGCGGCTCGCCGTGCACGACGATCGGCTTGGCCTTGCCTTCGACGACATCCTTGTTGACGACGACCTTTTCTACATCGGTCATGCCAGGCAGATCGAACATAGATTCGAGCAGCACGCCTTCCATGATCGAACGCAGGCCGCGCGCTCCCGTTTTGCGGGCGATGGCTTTTTGCGCGATGGCGCGGAGGCCGTCCTCGTTTACGTCCAGCACGATGTTCTCCATCTCGAACAAGCGCTGGAACTGCTTGACGATTGCGTTCTTGGGCCGGGTCAGGATGTCGATCAGCGCGCCTTCGTCGAGGTCGGCCAGCGTCGCCACCACCGGCAGACGGCCGATAAACTCGGGGATCAGGCCGAATTTCAACAGATCGTCCGGCTCGACCCCGCGCAAGATGTCGCCGGCGCGGCGATCGTCGGGCCCATGCACGTCGGCGCCGAAGCCGATCGAGGAGCCGCGTCCGCGCGCCGAGATGATTTTTTCGAGGCCCGCAAAAGCGCCGCCGCAAATGAACAGAATGTTGGTGGTGTCGACCTGCAGGAATTCCTGCTGCGGATGCTTGCGCCCACCCTGCGGCGGCACCGAAGCGACCGTGCCTTCCATAATCTTGAGCAGAGCCTGCTGCACGCCTTCGCCCGAGACGTCGCGCGTGATCGAGGGGTTGTCGGACTTGCGGCTGATCTTATCGATTTCGTCGATGTAGACGATGCCGCGCTGGGCGCGCTCGACGTTGTAGTCCGCGGCCTGCAGCAATTTGAGAATGATGTTTTCGACGTCTTCGCCGACGTAACCGGCTTCGGTGAGCGTGGTAGCGTCCGCCATCGTGAACGGCACGTCAATGATGCGCGCCAGCGTCTGGGCGAGCAGCGTTTTACCGCAGCCGGTGGGGCCGAGCAGAAGGATGTTGGACTTGGCCAGTTCGACGTCGCCGTTGCGCGCGCCGTGCGCGAGGCGTTTGTAATGGTTATGCACCGCGACCGACAGGACGCGCTTGGCGTGTTCCTGCCCGATGACGTAATCGTCAAGAACCGCCTTGATGTCGCGCGGCACCGGCACGCCGTCGCGGGACTTGACCAGCGTGGTCTTGCTCTCCTCGCGGATGATGTCCATGCACAGCTCGACGCATTCGTCGCAGATGAACACGGTCGGCCCGGCGATGAGCTTGCGCACCTCATGCTGGCTCTTGCCGCAGAAGGAGCAGTAAAGCGTGTTTTTCGTGTCGCTGCTGCTGGTTTTGGTCATGGCAGCCCTTGTTGGTTGGAAGTCCGGCGCGGATAGCTTAGCGGAACTTTGGTTACCGGATTCTTAACCCGGCTCGGCGGCGGCGTCAAATGCCGGGGATTTTTCGCTTTTTCGCATCCGCGGCATTATCGTTCCCGCAAGCCTAAACGGGCTTGAGGGCTTGTTCCGGTTCTTTAAATTCGGCGGTTACGCCGCTTTCTTTTCGGTTTCCGTGCCTTCCGGGCGGCTGGTGACGACTTCGTCGATCAAGCCGAAGGCCTTGGCCTCCTCGGCCGACATGAACTTGTCGCGCTCGACGGCGGCGGCAATGGTTTCAAGGGACTGTTCCGTGTGGTGGACGTAAATCTCATTCAACCGCTGACGCAGTTTCAGGATTTCGCGCGCCTGAATTTCGATGTCCGTGGCCTGTCCCTGCGCGCCACCCGAGGGTTGGTGGATCATGATGCGGCTGTTGGGCAGCGAAAAGCGCTTGCCCTTCGCGCCTGCGCACAAAAGAAGCGACCCCATCGAACAGGCCTGCCCGATGCACACGGTCGAAACCGGCGATTTGATGTATTGCATCGTATCGTACATGGCGAGACCGGCCGAAACCACGCCGCCCGGCGAATTGATGTAAAACGAAATTTCCTTGCTCGGGTTTTCGGATTCCAGAAACAGCAACTGGGCGCAAACGAGGCTCGAGATATGGTCGTCGACCGCCCCGACCATAAAAATGATGCGTTCCTTCAAAAGCCGGGAATAAATGTCGAACGACCGCTCGCCGCGCGAGGTCTGCTCGATCACGATCGGCACAAGGTTGGCAAGGGTCTCGACGGGGTTACGGTCGGCAAGGGTCATGACATAAGCTCCTTAAGGGCGCACATGCAGTGCATATTAACCATGTAAACCCATTGTGCAAAGAGGGCAAGATGTCCGGCTCGAAAAACGTCTTCAGTTCGTCAGGCTCCGGACGGGTGCCGGGAAACGGCCGCCGCGCCCGATGAAGGCGTCGGCCTGAAACCGGTTGACGGCCATGACGGGGCAACGGCCCAGCAAGCCGCCGAACTCGACCATATCGCCGACTTTCTTGCCCGGAACGGGGACCAGCCGCGCGGCGGTCGTTTTGTTGTTGATCATGCCGATGGCCGCCTCATCGGCGATGATGGCCGAAAGCGTTTCGGCCGTCACGTCGCCGGGCACGGCGATCATATCGAGGCCGACGGAACAGACGCATGTCATGGCTTCAAGTTTTTCCAGCGTCAGGCTGCCGCGCTCCACCGCTGCGATCATGCCGGCGTCTTCGCTGACGGGAATGAACGCGCCGCTCAGGCCGCCGACATGCGCCACGGCCATCATGCCGCCCTTCTTCACGGAATCGTTGAGCAGCGCCAGCGCCGCCGTCGTACCGGGCGCGCCGCAGCTTTCGAGGCCCATTTCCTCAAGAATATGCGCGACGCTGTCGCCCACGGCTGGTGTCGGCGCCAGCGAAAGGTCGATAATCCCCAGGGGCACGTTGAGGCGGCGCGAGGCTTCCCGCGCCACAAGCTGGCCGACGCGCGTGATTTTAAAGGCCGTGCGCTTGATGGCTTCCGCGACGGCGTCGAAGCTCTGTCCCTTGACGTCTTCAAGCGCGCGTTTGACGACGCCCGGCCCGCTGACGCCAACGTTGATTGAGGTTTCGCCTTCGCCGATGCCGTGAAACGCCCCTGCCATAAAGGGATTGTCCTCTACGGCGTTGCAAAACACGACAAGCTTGGCGCATCCGATCGCGTTCCGGTTCGCCGTCAGGCCGGCCGTATGCTTGATGACTTGGCCCATTTGCCGGACGGCGTCCATGTTGATGCCCGCGCGGGTCGAGCCGACGTTGACGCTTGAGCACACGCGTTCCGTTTTGGCCAGCGCTTCGGGGATGGAGTCGATAAGGATCCGGTCGCCTTTGGTGTAGTTTTTCTCCACGAGCGCCGAAAAGCCGCCGATGAAGTTGACGCCCGTCGCGCGCGCGGCGGCGTCAAGGGCTTCCGCCACCGGGACAAAGCTGTCCGTGCGGCAGGATTCGGCGGCCAGGGCGATCGGCGTCACGGCGATGCGCTTGTTGATAATGGGGATGCCGAATTCGGCCTCGATGTCCTCGCCGGCCCGCACAAGATCCCGCGCCGCGCTGGTAATCTTGTCGTAAACGTTCGCGCAAAAGACCTTGATGTCGGGATGCCCGCAATCGCGCAGGCTGATGCCCATCGTGATCGTGCGAACGTCCAGATTGTGTTTCTGGATCATCAGGTTCGTTTCGATGATTTCCTGCAGCATAAAATAATCCCCCGCGAAAGCGCGCGCCTAAATCCTGTGCATGATCTTGAAAATGTCTTCGTGCTGGACCCGGATGTCCTGGCCCATGGTTTCGCCTTTTTCCTTCAGGAGCTTTTGCAGGTCCTTAAGGCTGATGGGGCAGGCTTCCATGTCGGCGATCACGATCATGTTGAAGATGCCGTTCACGATGTTCTGGTTGATGTCGAGAATGTTCACCTTGTTCTCGGCCAAAACGGCGGTGACGGTGGCGACAATGCCGATGCGGTCCGCCCCGAGTATGGTCACGACGATTTTCATGGCTCGTTCCTTGTTGAGGGAAGTGACGTTGAAAAAACATATCGGCGCGCGCCATTGTTTGCGCGCATTTCCGCACCCTGTGCGAGAACGGGAAAATGGTCAAGAACCAACGGGCTTGTTAGCCTCAATCCCTTGCTTCATCAGGAAAACCGCCCAATTTTTGCCGCAAAGCGTCGAGTCCGGACGCGGCCTGCCGCACATCGCCGTTCCGGACGACGTGTTCGCGCGCTTTTTGTTGCCATGCGCGGCACAGGGCGGGATCGTCCAGCAAGGGGCGAAGCATGGCCGCCACCGCGCCCGGCGTTTCTTCGGGAAGGTAAAGGGCGGCCTCGCCCATGCCTTCGGGGATGCCGCCGCGCCTCGTGGTGATGACGGCACACCCGCAGGCCGCGGCTTCCATCGCCGCAAGCTGAATCGGCTCGTCCCAAAGCGAGGGCAAAACGGCGATAGAGGCCTGCCGGAGGCGGGATAGGACGTCCTCGTGCGGGAGATAGCCCGTCACTTCGCCCTGACGGCCAAGGTTTGCGACGCGGCGGAAAAGGTCTTTTTCGTAAGCTTCGGCCTTGCCCTGACCGAAGTAACGGCCGCCGATCAAAACGATTTTCCAGTCCGGATAAGCGGGCAGCAATTTTTCCGCCGCTTCGACAAGAAGGTGCGGGCCCTTGTCCGCGATCGTGCGCCCGATGAAGATAATCTCTTTGCGTTTTTCGCCTTCAGGCGGCGGGCAGAGGGCTTCGGTGTCGACGGCGTTGCGCAGGGCATGGGTTTTTGCCGCCGCATCATTCCCGAGGCCTTCCAGAAAACAGCGCCGGACGTAATCGCTGACGCAAACAACCGCCTGAACTTGCCCGGCGATCCGTTCCCGTTCTTCGGCGGATTTCGTGCCTTCCATCGTGCGCGGGTCGTTGTGCAGGTAAAGGACAAGCGCCGTGTGCGGAAGTTTTTTCCGCAAAAACGGCACGTATTTCGGACGGTTGTGAATTTCAACGACGATTGCGTCTTTCTTCAGAATCCGGACGGCTTCGACAAGATAACGGCGGGTCGCGCTGCCATGCCAAAACGGGGCAAGGCGGATGGGGAAAAAAGAGGCGCCGTCAAGCGGTTGCCCGACGGGCGCGCCAAGCACTTTTAAAAGGACGCGGAAACGGCTGAAACGCGCAAGGCTGTCGGCAACGGTGCTGACAGCCCCCGCGCCGCTTTCGGCGTAACGTTCGCGGCGGGGAAGGAGAATGGCGATGCGCGGCGGGCGTTTCTTGTCCATGCGTTTCGGGGCCGGTTTGAATTTGTCGCGAAGGCGCCGTTCCGCCGCCGCCGGGGTTACTCCTGTTCTTCCGCGCGTTTCAACAACGCGCTGGCCGATAATTTTTTGTCGCTGATTTTTGCCTGGGCCAGAATGTAGTCCACCGCCTTTTCCTCAAGGATGGGTGCGCGCAAGCGGTCCATGGCGCCCTCGGTCTTGAGGTAATAGTCGACGACCGCTTTTTCCTGTCCCGGGAAACGGCGCGCCTCGGCCAGCATGGCGTTGCGCAAATCGGCTTGCGTCACTTCGATCTTGCCTTTCTTCGCCACGTCGGCGAGCAAAAGGCCAAGGCGTATGCGGCGTTCGGCGATTTCGCGGTACTCGGCGCGCAGATCGTCGTCGGACTTTTTCGCGTCGTCCGCGGACAGATTGCCCTGCGCCTTTTCCTTCTGGACCTGCTGCCAGATGGCGTTGAACTCGGCGTCAAGCAAGCCGCCCGGAATCGCGAACTTTTGGTCCTTGGCAAGACGGTCCATCAGTTCCCGCTTGAGGATCGCGCGGCTGATGCCGGCATGGCGCGCGCCGATGTCGTCGGCGACGCGCTTGCGCAAATCGGCCAGCGATGAAAACCCGACCTCTTTCGCCAGAACGTCGTCGATGACGGCGGACTTGTGCGCCAGCAATTCCTTGACGGCGACGTCGAAGACGGCGGTTTTACCGGCCAGATGAGGGGCGTGATAGTCCTCCGGGAATTCAACCGAGATCTTTTTCCTGTCGCCGGGTTTCGTGCCCGTAAGCTGTTCCTCGAATGTGCCGACGAACGAGCGCGATCCCAGTTCGAGCCGGTGATCCTCGCTCTTCATGCCGGGGAAGGGGGTTCCGTCGACGGTGCCGTCGAAAGCGATAACCAAAACGTCGCCCGTTTGCGCGGCGCGCGGCTCGGTGACGGCCTCAGGTGCGCGCACGGACCGCGCCAGGCGGGCGATGGTTTCGTCCACATCCGTCTCGTCCACATCGGCCACAAGGCGTTCGAAGCTCAGCTTGCCAAAGTCAACCGGCGTAATCTCGGGCAGAACCTCGACGGTCAGCTTGAACTCGAGGTCTTTTCCCTCTTCGGCGCTGATCATCTCGATTTGCGGCTGCATCGCCGGGCGCAGATTGCGTTCGTCGAGGGCTTTCGCGGCGCTTTCCGACACCGTTTTGTCCAATATTTCCTCGCGCGCGGCGGCGCCGAAACGCTGCCGGAGTATCGCCAGCGGCGCCTTGCCGGGCCGGAAGCCCTGAATTTTGGCGGTCTTGCCGATTTCTTCCAGACGGCGGGTCAGAGCTTGCCCGACTTCGTCCGCCGGAACCTTGATGGAAAATTCGTGTTTCAGTTCCTTGTGACTGACTTCTTTAACCTGAATCATGACGTATATTGTCCTTTGTTTTTTTTGTTAGTCATTCGTTTCCCGAACCGGCTTGCCGAACCGAAGCGAGCGTGGCGGCAAGCCCGCCTTCGCCTTCCCCCTACGCTAAAGCTTCGGGGGACATGGCCTGCCGCCCGAAGCGGCGCAGCCGCGAAGGCTGGTGCGGGTGAAGGGACTTGAACCCCTATGACCGTTAAGTCACTGGGACCTAAACCCAGCGCGTCTACCAGTTCCGCCACACCCGCTTGTTCCCCGCCATTTGTGCCAAAGACGGGTGACAGGGTTCTAAAGCCAAACGGCGCAAAGCGCAAACCGGAACGTTCTCAATTTTTACTGGCTTTTGAACCTTTCCCGGTAGCGGTTCTGGAAAACCTCAAGCGCCAGCGTGCGTGTTTCATAGGTCGGGGCGTGTTTGCCGCGGATGACCTGAAGCTCGAACTTGACATGGGGGATGCCCATTTTGTCCGGCGCGACGTCAAACACATACGCGATTTCCACCGTGGCGCCGGAGCCGTAGCGCCGATAGGCTGCCCCGACCTCGACGCTGTCGCCATGAAACTGGGTCAACGAGTTAAAAATCATGCCGTAGAACTTCCTGCCTCCCGGGTCATTTCTTTTACGAAATGATGCCGCCCGGAAAACGGGTCTATCATGATGGATCAAATCACGGCTGACAAGTCTTTAAGCGCCTTTGGCTTTCGCGCAGGAGCGCCGCCGGTATGCCTGCCACGATATCCTCGGCGATAAGCCCCGGGCCGAAATCGCTTGCAATCCGGCCATGAAGGCCCGCCGCCGCGGCTGCCGCCGCAAAGGGCGGCATGCCGGGGCCCAGCAAGCCAAGGATCATGCCTGCCAGCACGTCGCCGGATCCGGCCGTTGCCAGCCACGGCGGGGCGCTATGGTTAACGAGGGCATAGCCGTCCGGGCTGGCGATAACCGTATCGGAGCCCTTGAGCAGCACGATGCATCCGGCGAGGGCGGCCGCTTTTTGTGTCCGGGCAAGCTTGCCGCCGTCTGCCTCCGTCATCGGGCCGAACAAGCGCGCGAACTCGCCTTCATGCGGCGTCAACACGCAGGCGGGGTGAAGCGCCTTAAAAAGCCTATCCGCCGCCCTTGAAAAGACGTTGAGAGCGTCGGCGTCCAGAACGCACGGTTTCCGGGCCGCAAGCGCTTCAAGGACGAACGGTCTTTTTGCCTCGTCCAGCCCGGCGCCGGGGCCGATAAGCACGATGTTCTTTTTCGGATCGTTCAGCAGGGCGCGCCATGCGTCCAACGTTTCGGCTTCTTGCACGATCACGCTTTCGAGAGCGGCGGCGTAAATCGGCATGGCGCTTTCCGGCGCCGCCAGCGTCACAAGCCCGGCCCCCATGCGTTGCGCCGCGCGCGCCGCCAGCCTTGCCGCGCCCGTCATGACGGGGCCGCCGTAAACGAGCGCATGCCCGCGGTTGTATTTGTGGCCGCCGGCTTGCGGCAAAGGCAACAAATCCTGCCAAAGTTCGAAACCGTTTTCGGCCACGGCGGGATTAATTTCCTCCAAAACGCTTTCATCCATGCCCGTGCCAGCCACGACGGTTTCGCCGCACAACGCCGCGCCGGGCAACAAAACGTGACCAAGCTTTTTGCGGAAGAACGTCACGGTCGTTTGCGCCTGAACCGCAGCGCCCAAAACCTGGCCCGTGTCGCCGTCGATGCCGCTTGGAAAATCCGCCGCGACGACCGGAATCTTCCGCGCGTTCAGATTCGCGACAAGGCCCGTCGTTTCGCCTTCGAGGGGGCGCTGCAAGCCCGTGCCGAACATGGCGTCGATCACGATATCGGCCTCGTCGAAAAGGGCCGGGGTCAGCGCCTGCGTTGCGCCTTGCCACGCGGCCCGGGCTTTTGCCGCAGCCGGAGGCTGTTTGTTCGAAGGCATGGCTCCGACGGCAACGGTCCAACCGGCCCGGCGCAGCGCTTCCGCCGCGACATATCCGTCGCCGCCGTTGTTGCCCGGTCCGCACAGGACGGCGACGCGGCACGGCGGATAACGGTCCATCACGGCTTGCGCCACGGCGCGCCCCGCGTTTTGCATAAGGCCGTAAAAATCCAATGGGCCGCGCGCGCAGCTGATGTCTTCGGCCCTGCGCATCTCGTCGCAGGTCAAAAGCGCGTGACGGTTCCAGACCAGAGGATCGAAGGGAGGCTGTGACCCGGCCATGTCTTCAACACTTGCGGCGGTTGGCGGCGAAAAACAAAGCTTCATTGACCAGAAGCAACACATTCTGCACCAGAACCATCAACAAGCGAAAGCCCAAAGCGAACAAACCGGCGTCGAGCGCGTTCGATCCGGCGTAAGCGAGAACGCCGACCCACCCCCACTCGGCCAGCCCCAGATTGCCCGGCGTAACGGGGATCAGAAAAAGAAGCGCGACGACAGGGGCGGCGGCGGCGATATGGAGAGGATCAAGGGCCAGCCCGAGCGCCTTCGCGCCGATAACGTAACTGGTTACCGTCACGAGCACGCGCAACGCCGACCAAAGCAAAAGGGAAGGAAGAAACGGCTCCGTCCCGCGCGGCAGGCGCGCGCGGAAAAGCCAAAAACCTCCGCCAACCGCGAGCATGCCCGCGATGGCAGTAGGCAGCCAAACCGTTCCTCCGGCATGGGCGTAAAGCACGAGGACCGCCGCGGGCAACAGTCCGGCCAGAAGGGCGAACTCCATAAATTGATCGTAAAAAGCGCTGCCCGCGCCGCCGCGCCAGCCCACGCCCGGCATGTGGCGGGCGGCCCAGCTGCGCCCCACGAGGACGGCCACGGGCGGCGGCAGGAAGAGGCCAAACCAGCTTTGCCACGCGCAATGCCGCAGAAAGAATTTTGGCGCCGGCTCG
>JAQUPC010000008.1 GCA_028716765.1 Alphaproteobacteria bacterium
TTTGCCACTCCTCCTCAACGAAGGCCTTGCGCATCAAACTTGTTATGGCTTCGGAGCGCGAAGGATAGCCGTGGGCCGTCCGGTATGACTCGAATTGATCGAGCAGGGAATCTTCAAGCGAAATGGATAGGCGAGCGACTTTTGACATGTGGCGATTCTTTCAAGGCGATCACAGAAGTGACCTGTGAAATTTAGTCGAATCAACAGCTAAATTAACGCTTTAACATTTTATAAAGAACTGCTCTACTAGACATTAACCATACCGTGCGCATGGGCCATATGTCTGAGAAATCCGATGAAAATGTCCCGATGTGTGCTTCTTAATCTTGTAGGTTAACCATTGCAGAACAACCTTCTGTTTCCGGTTAACGCTACGGGTGTGACTTAAAAAAACAGGGTATTTCGATGCACAAAGGGCACGCGGAATCCGGGACTGGTTCCCATACAAAAAGCGCCGCACTTCCGGTCGGAACAAAAGCCGTTCTGGACGAATCGGGACTGGCTACGCTTCTCACGATACTAGCCAAGGTCGGCTACAAGCTGATTGGTCCGCGCGTGCGGGACGGAGCCGTCGTTTACGAGGAAATCGCGTCCATTCACGATTTTCCGGTCGGTCTGTCGGATGAACAGGATGGCGGGCGGTACCGCCTTGTTCCGGGTACGCCGGGCGCGTTTTTTGAATACGTCGTCGGCCCGACCAGTTGGAAGAAATACCTGTTTCCGCCCCGGCAAAAGTTGGTGGAGGCCGAACGCACCGATAAGGGGTTTAAAACCAAAACACCGGCAGAAGACGAGCCTCCCTATGCGTTTATTGGCGTTCGCCCATGCGAACTTGCCGCCATTCGCATTCAGGACAGGGTGTTTGGCTACGAAAAAACGACGAAAACCGGTATCGATGTTTATGCCGATCCTGGCTATGCGGCGCGGCGCGCCAAGGCCCTGATCGTCGCCGTCAATTGCGGCCGTGCCGGAAAAACATGTTTCTGCTGCTCGATGGGCGGCGGCCCTCAGGTCGAAAAGGATCAGGGGTATGACCTTGTTCTGACCGAGTTGCTGGAAGGCAAGAAACACGAGTTCGTTGTCGAGGCCGGTACTGAAAAAGGCGCTCTTATTCTTGAACTTTTGCCGCAACGCAAGGCCGAAGATGCCGACGTAAGGGCGGCGGAGGGGATAACGGCGCGCGCGCGCCGCAACATGGGCCGCCAGATGGTTCCGGACATCGCCAATATTCTCAAGCGCAACCTCGAGCATCCGCGCTGGGAAGCCGTCGCGGAGCGCTGCCTTACGTGCGGGAATTGCACGATGGCGTGCCCCACCTGTTTCTGCAACACGGTTGAGGACACGACCGATCTTAAAGGCGATCATGCCGAGCGCTGGCGGCTGTGGGATTCCTGCTTCTCCGTTGATTTCAGCTATATCCACGGGGGCAGTGTCCGCCGCGAACCCAAGGCGCGCTATCGCCAGTGGATGACGCACAAATTGTCGAATTGGCACGACCAGTTCGGGACATCGGGATGCGTAGGGTGCGGGCGGTGCATCACATGGTGTCCGGTCGGCATCGACATTACGGAAGAAGCCAAGGCCATCAAATACAGCAGCAGGTGAAGCGCCGCCGTGCGTGAACATCATTGGCGACAGGGGAAACAAATATGAGCAAGACAGCGGGTTGCGAATGCGGAAAATCAGCAGCCACTCATGCACCGGCTAACGATCCCATGAAGCCGCGCCTGTTCCGCGTCATGGAACTCAAGCGCGAATTGTCCGACACCTTCACGATGGTTTTACGCGCCGAGGACGGCGGCACGATGGCGTTCGCACCCGGACAGTTCAACATGCTCTATGTGTTCGGTGTCGGCGAAATTCCGATCAGCATTAGCGGCGATCCGGACAACCCCTCCGTTCTCGTTCACACGACGCGCGCCGTCGGCAAAGTATCGCAGGCGCTTGACTCTCTGAATCCCGGCGATGTCGTGGGAGTCCGGGGGCCGTTCGGCACGTTCTGGCCGGTTAACGTGGCCGAGGGCATGGATCTTGTGTTCGTTCCTGGCGGTATCGGCCTTGCCCCGCTCAGGCCCGCTATCTATCAGGCTCTGAACCAAAGGCACAAGTTCGGCAACATCGCCATTATGTACGGGGCCCGCAGGCCGGAAGACATGCTTTTTCCCTACGAACTGGCCCAGTGGCGCACCCGCTTCGATCTCGATGTGCAGGTGACGGTTGACCGCGCGACGGGCGACTGGAAAGGCAAGGTCGGCCTTGTCACGAAGCTGATACAAGCGGGAGGCTTCGATCGCGACAACACCGTGGCGTTCACGTGCGGCCCCGAGATCATGATGATTCATGTCGCCAAGGCGCTTCAGGAGCGCGGGATTCCCCAGGATCGCATCTTCCTGTCCATGGAGCGGAACATGAAATGCGGCGTCGGCCTCTGCGGCCATTGCCAGTGGGGAACGTCTTTCGTTTGCCGCGACGGGCCGGTATTTCGTTACGACCAGATCGCTTCGTCCCTCAACATCAAGGAACTTTGACATGTCGGCTCACGGAAAAGAAGAGTCAAAGGCGAAATCGGCAACGGCGAAAAGTGCCGGACGGCCAAAACCCAAGGTGGCGGTATGGAAGTTTTCGTCCTGCGACGGCTGCCAGTTGAGCCTGATCGATTGCGAAGACGAACTTTTGGCGGTCGCCGGGGAAATAACGATTGCGTACTTTCTTGAGGCCACGCGAGCCGTCATCGAAGGGCCGTATGACATTTCGCTCGTCGAGGGATCGATCACGACTCCGCATGATGCCGAGCGTATCCGTCACATACGCGAACAGTCGAAGATGCTCATTACCATCGGGGCTTGCGCCACCGCCGGAGGCATTCAGGCGTTGCGCAATTTCGCCGATGTCGAGGAATACACGCGCGCCGTTTACGAAAGGCCTGACTTCATTCACACGCTGAAAACGTCCAGCGCCATCCGCGACCATGTTCCGGTCGATTTCGAGCTGCGCGGCTGTCCCATTAACAAATATCAGCTGTTGGAGGCCATCAACGCGCTATTGAACAATCGCGTGCCGAACGTGCCGCGCTACAGTCAATGTTTTGAGTGCAAGCGCAACGGCACCGTGTGCGTCATGGTGGCGCAGGGAACGCCCTGCCTTGGGCCTGTGACGCAAGCGGGTTGCGGCAATCTTTGTCCTGCGCATGATCGCGGGTGTTACGGCTGTTTCGGGCCTATGGAATCGCCCAATACGGCGAGCCTGACCAAACAGATGGGCAAACTTGGCATGGAAAAGCGGGCGATACGCGATTTCTACCGTACCTACAACGCCAACACGGAGGCTTTCCGCAAGGCCAGCGAAGCTTGCGGGGTGTGAAGACTGGCTGTTGTCAATAAGGGGGAACAGCATAATGGCGATCAAGAAGAAGAAAACAGGAGGAAAAAAGATGGACTCCGGAAAGAGCGGCCCCGGCAAGGCGGCCCCGGCCAAGACCCGCACCATCAAAGTTGATGAACTTTCGCGCGTCGAGGGCGAAGGCGCGCTGTATGTGCATGTGAAGGATAATGTCGTTCAGGACATCAAGTTCCGCATTTTCGAACCGCCCCGGTTTTTCGAGGCGTTTTTGCGCGGCCGCAGCTATATGGACGCGCCCGATATAACGGCCCGTATTTGCGGCATATGCCCGATGGCCTACCTTATGGGGGCCCAGCAGGCTATGGAGCAAGCTCTGGGGATCGTTATTCCCGACAGCATTCGCAATCTTCGCCGTTTGATGTATTGCGGCGAATGGATCGAAAGCCATGTTTTGCATGCTGCCATGCTGCATGCGCCGGATTTCCTTGGCCTTGACGATGCGTTGCAACTGGCCGCGAAGAATCCCGCCGCGGTCGAAAAAGCGTTGAAGCTTAAAAAGATCGGCAACGATATTCTTGAAGTCATCGGCGGCGGACGCTCGATTCATCCGGTCAACACGCGCGTCGGCGGCTTTTACAAATCCCCGAGCAAGAGCCAGATCCACGCGCTCATCGAACCCTTGAAATGGGGTATCGACGCGGCGGTCGAAATTACGCGCCTGTTCGGCACTTTCGATTTCCCGGATTACAATTACGATTATCACTCGGTCTCGTTAAGGCATCCGGACGAATACGCCATCGTGGAAGGCAATATCGTGAGCAGTCACGGTATCGACATCCCCGTGAGCCGCTTCCACGACCATTTCAAGGAAACGCACGTCGAGCATTCCACGGCTCTGCACGGATCGATCAAGGGCGATCCGCAGCCCTATCTGGTCGGCCCGATTGCGCGTTACAACAACAACTTCAAGCAGCTGACCAAGCTTTCGCGTCAGGTGGCGAAAGAAGTTGGACTTGGGCCGGTTTGCACCAACCCATACCAAAGCCTTCTGGTCCGTATGGTCGAGACGATCTATTCGTGCGAGGAAGCCCTGCGGCTTGCCAAGGCCTATGAAGTGCCGGAGCGTCCTTTTGTCGAAGCAAAGCCGAAAGCCAGCGAAGGCATGGGGTGCACGGAAGCCCCGCGCGGCATTTGCGTCCACTATTACAAGCTGGACGACAAGGGGATGATACAAAAAGCCATCATTACGCCGCCGACGGCCCAGAACCAGCCGCAGATCGAGCGCGATCTGCTCGGCGTCGTCGAGAAAAACCTCAAGCTTGACGACGAGGCCCTGAAGTGGCGTTGCGAACAGACCATTCGCAACTACGATCCCTGCATATCCTGCTCGACGCACTTCCTGAATCTGACGATGGTCAGGGAATAGGGCCGGGGTTTGGCTGACAAGTTCCTGCTTATAGGCATCGGCAACCGCGACCGGGGCGACGACGCCGTTGGGCCGCTGATGGCGGAAAAACTCGCGCAAGACGAGAGGTTGCTCAGGCTTGGCGTCCGCGTCACGCCCCATAGCGGCGAGGGCGCCTCGCTCATGGAACTTTGGCAAGGCGCGCGCAAAGCCGTTATCATCGACGCGATGAAATCCGGGTCCGCCGTCGGTTCGGTCCGCCGTTTCGACGTGGCGGGCGAGAAACTGGCTGGCGGCTTGTTCCGCTATTCGAGCCATCTTTTCAGTCTTGCCGAGGCGGTTGAAATGGCGCGCCTGCTTAACCGTTTGCCGGAATCGCTCATTATTTATGGCATCGAAGGGCGCGCGTATGATTTCGGCGCGGCCTTGTCGCCTGGGGTTGCGGCGGCGTTGCCGGGAGTTGAAGAGGCCGTTTGCGGCGAGTTTTTACCGGATAAGCCTTGCCATGCATGAAATGTCGCTGTGCGAGAGCATCGTGAAGATCGTCGAGAGGCAGGCGCAAAAGGAGCGCGTTTGCCGCGTCGTGACGGTGCGCGTCGCGCTCGGCGATCAATCCTGCGCCAGCGAGGAATCCCTAAACTTTTGCTTTCCCATCGTAGCCAAAGGCACGCTCGCCGAAGGCGCTGCGCTCGCGTTCATCCGCACGGCCGGCAACGACCTGAGAGTGGTGGAGATTGAGGTGAGTTAAATTTTAGGCAGGACAAACTACCACTGCACCAGAGGGCATTTCAGCAACTGCTTCAACGAGTAATTTTTTTGGCCTGCGCGGCGTCATCTCTTTTTTTGCAATTTCGGCAGCTTTTGCAAAACATTTGCCACCCCATGATGCCGAAATCATGTGCACGTTTGAACGCGTAAGTTCGATAGCGTGAGCCCTTTTGGATAATTCAATCAATTGCGCCCATAATGATTTATCGCCATCTCTAAAATCGATCATGGCGGATCCCTGTCGGCCCGTTTCTTGCAAGGCAAATCTAAAGGCTTCTATTAACGAAGGAATATCTTGCTCTATATTTAAAGATGCGATCGTGTTTATGTGAATATTGGTTGTGCAACTGATAGTGCTGTAGCCGGGGCACAAAATGGCAACGCCTGAGATGCCTGTATTGCCGACACACACAAGGCCTTTAACGTTGTCTATATGACCATAGGCAACGTCGGCAAGAAGTCTGAGGTCGTTCCATTTCAAATCGTTAGACAGAATTTTATGCGCATCATTTATATGATTTGGGTTTAACGCAATAACCCTTTGCGGCATTGAGACTAAATGTTGCGGTTTTGGAATCTCCATAACCGGGGGCAATGCATCGAAAACGGCATTTCCAAATTTATTGAAGAGATTTAAGGCGACGGCATTGTCGTGCTTCGTGTGCAGCTTGATTCCTGCCATCCCGTTATTTTTTGCATAGAGCAAGAAACCGCTGAAACATTTGGATCCAATTCCTTGGTGTCTCTCTTTTTCCTCCACAACGATATCTTCAAGATGCAGAATTTGACCAGCGGGCGATAAATCCTGCGTGTAAGTCATGAGAGCAACGACTTTTCCGCCCAAGGCGTTGTCCGTTGGCTTGCGAATGCATAAAATACCATGGCAGCGGCCGCGCCCAAACGCTTCGGAAAGCGGATTGATCATTTCATCGCTAAAACGCAAGCCATGCGCGATAGCCTGTTGAGCCATTAATGTCCTGACGCCATTCTTATGATAGTCGCCTGTGCCGCAAAAAGGCGTCAACAGGTAGCGAAGTCCATCATTTCCGATGAATTCGGACGCATGAAAGGGTGGGTGGGCAATAATAGCATTCATGATGTTTAACGTCTCAATCTACAGCTTATTTGGAACCACTCGCGAGCTTCGATTCTTTCCAGTAAACGTCGAAGCTTTTAAGGTACGCTTGAGCCAGTGATTCAGAATAAATGACCACAAACTGAATTTCCTGGCCTGGTGAACTGGTCAACATGGCAATCTTGTTTCCATAAAGATAATAAGGGACTGCCTCCTCATGTATTTTTTTTAGCCATTTATAAACGCAATGCTGTACCGGAAAAAAGGTGTCGCCTTCAGGAACCAAACATTTTGCGTCCAGATCGGAAACCGACTGCATAACTTCATTATATTTCTTAAGGTGTGAACTTCCATAAGTTGAAATCAGGGAGTCACTTAAATTAAATTGGCGGGTTTTCCCCCCGTTTTTCATCGTGCTCATAATGTCTTCAAGAAAGCCAATATATCCCGAATTGCCGGAGAAAGTCTTCACAAGTTTTTCACTTTTCCTCACCCCTTCATTCTCCATAAATTCAATATCATGCGAGGCGAAGGTTCTTATGATGGAGTCGATAGTCGATTCCTGGGGATTATAGGTTCCATGCTCGATATTCTTGATCGTTTCCTGCGAAAGGCCCGAAGCCTTGGCTAAATCGGAGCGGGTCCAATCCAGAAGACCCCTCGCAGCGCGTAACTGAGCAGCAGAAAACATTGTTAAACCGGCATTTCAAGGTTGCGTTGATTACAGATACTTATCGTTCCGCCCGGCCCATTTTCAAGCGGCGGATTACTTTCACTCGGCCTTTTTCCCTCGCTAACCATAGATAAAGCGCCTTAACCAAATTGAGTTGGTTAATAAAATTTATTAGCATGAAAAAAGTCCGGGCGCAACCAATTTTACCGTTTTTGGGTATTTACTTACCGCTTATGGGTATGTATAAGTAAAAAGGGTCGGCTTTCAGCCCTTATTTAGGGCCTCTGTACGCAGAGGCCGGCCCTCTTGGATTTTTTAAAAGAGACGTTCATTTCGGAAGAGGAAGGATTTGAACATGAAAAAAACCGCGCGCAAAAAAGCCAGCGTTGCAGACGCAGTTGCCGTATCGGCGAACGATGAAGCCTCTTCGAAAGATGCCGGGCCGGGAGATCGTCTTGCGGACCGAATGCGCGAGTCCGCCATCGGCCACTGGATGGACTATGCCTTCACGGCCATGCCCACCGTCAATGACAACGAATGGATCTCGCTCTCCGCCCTGATCGCCTACGTGGCGCACATGACATGCGAAAACGAGTTCCGCGTCGAACGCCAATTCGCCGACCGCTTCAACATCCCCAACGTAAAATGCCTGCCCGCCGAGCGCTACGACGACGCCGTCCGCTATCTCGTCGATCGCGTGCCTGCGTCTGCCGAAATGGCGAACTGAGATTTCCCCCAAAAATATTCCGGCTTTTCTTGCGTCGTTCCGGGTTCGCACCCTCGCGTTGTTCGGGCGTGCCCCGGCTCTTCTTCGCCCCTTTGGGGTTTCGAAAGGTTAGGAGCCTGGTCCGCCGAAGCTTTGGCGTAGGGCGGAAATGACGCCTGTGGTAAAATGCGCGCCTGGCCCTTTCCAAAGGAGGCGCGCCATGCCGCTGAAAAAGGAAGTTCGAAGGAAGTGATCTCCGAAAACATCAAAACGGAAATGAAAGCCGGCAAGCCGCAAAAGCAGGCCATCGCCATCGCCATCGCCCTTGACCTGGCGCGGCGGAGCGGGAAGGAGAAGAGGGGGAAGAAGGGGAAGTGATGATATGTCTCCGCTCTTCAAACAAATAATGCCAATGTATGTAATAGGATAATAGTTCGTATTGACACATATTCGCCATTGTATCACGCTAATGTGCAAGCGCTGAATTTTATGCCGGAACAACTCGGAGGTTAGAATGCCTAAGCAATACACCGTTATTGCATGTTTGTTGTTGCTATTCTCTGTAGTTGGCTGCGCCCACAAAAGCCAAAACACTTACGGATACGAAGAAGTCGGAAAATCTTCCGCCGTTTCCTTCGGCACCGTCGTCAATGTTCGCGAGATAGACATTACCGGAAAAAATACGGGTCTGGCCGCAGCCGGCGGCGCTGTTGCCGGGGGTCTCGGAGGCTCACAGATTGGTAGCGGAGCAGGTAATGCTGCAGCTATTGTTGGGCTGGCGGTTGCCGGTGCCGCTGTCGGCGCGATTGCGGAACAAGCTCTTTCTGATCGAAAGGGCGTCGAGTACACCATAACGCTTGAATCCGGCGTGACTCTGACCATTCCGCAGGAGACGCCCCAAGGCGAACGGATCATGCAATCCGGGGAGCGCGTCATCGTTCAAAACTCCGGCGGATACCAGCGCGTTCTTCCGGCCTCGCAACTGCCGACGGAAATCGCGCGCCCCAAAGGCATCAAAGTCGTTGATTAGGAGGCCGCCATGAACGTCTCGAAAATCATATTCTATTGCGGCTGCGCCTTGTTGCTAAGCGCGTGCGCGGGGCAAGTGACGATTCCTCCCGTTAGTGCGACTAATGAAAATAACTTAAGCCCCGTCAAAGGCAATTATGCGGCTATGGTTCAATCGGGGGGATGGAATCTCAAGGTTGAATCTCAAGGCTTTGCTTGCGGTGCCTGGACATTCGATACTGATGTTAATAGTTGTTATGTTAACGCCATGCAGGAGGCCTTAAAGCATTCGGTTGAGAAGATTGATTTTACCCCGGACACGTATTCCCCGGAGCAGTTAAAAGAAAAGGGTTACGACGCACAGATTGTTATCTATCAGGGCAATGCGGATTCGAAATTCAGCATAGCTCAGAACTTTTTCTCAGTGACGGCAAACAGCGAAATCGCGCTTGCTCTTACCGTCGCAATTACCGACAAAACCGGCCTAGTAAAGCAATATTCGGTGGACGATCGGGGAACGGGAAGCGAAGACAGCCCGCCCATTATCAATTTTAGAGGTTGCGCTCTGGTCAATGACGCCATCGCCAAGGCAGGCCAGACGGTTGTCCAGCGCCTTGTGCAAAAGACGGTTTTGCTTACGCGTGACGGACTTAGGGAAAGGGCCGAGAAAAAGACCGCGCAAAAGTAGGGGGGGGGCGAAAAATAGTTCGATCACATTATCTAAATTTAACTTGTCCGGGATGACGCGTTATTATTTTACTGCATATCAAGCGGACCCTGCGCCGCCGGGCCCCAAATAACCCGCTATTTTTCAAACCCCACATCCACGAGCAGCAGTTCGGCGTCGTTTGTGGCTTTGAGGCGGAGGGAGGGTTCGCGGGTGATGAGGGCGGCGGCGAGCTCGGGCATTGGCTGGCCGTTGATTTCGATAGGGCCGCCTTCCACGACGTAAAGATAGCCTCCGCAATTTTCCGCAAAGACGTATTCTATTTCATGCCCGGCTTCCAAAAAGCATGAGAACACGCGCGCTGGCGAGAAGAGGGGCAGGGCTTCCGCGATATCCTTGGCAACGAGGGGGAAAAACCGGTTGGTGCGCTCGGCCTTCGTCACGGCCTTTTGCTGGACGGCGGGCTCCAGATTTTCCTTCTCCGGTAAAAACCACATCTGGATAAAACGCATGGGAACATCGGCGCGGTTGTTGATTTCCGAATGCCACATGCCCCGGCCCACCGACGTGTGCTGGACCGAACCCTTCTGCAAAACGCCGCCTTTGCCGTGCTCGTCGGCGTGGCGGAACTCGCCCGCGGCGCAATAGGTCACGACCTCGATGCCCTCGTGCGGATGCAACGGCCAGACGGCGCCGGGCGACAGCGTGTCGTCGTTGAAGACGCGGAGCGGGCCGAACTGCGTGAAGTGGGGATCGTAATACTGATCGAACGAAAAATGCCAGCGCCCCGCGAACGTGCCGTTATCGATATCTCCGTGCGCTTGATAGATCGTGGCGGGATGGCGGATGGTGATCATGGGCGAGTCCTTGGTGCGGGGGCGGCGGCGGAGGGTAGTATATCAGAGATGGTGCGCTTCCGGAATTTCTAGTGCCGCCGGGACTCCCCCTCACTTGCAAAAACCAGGCCTTTGCTTCCGCCTTCGCCAAGGCTTCGGCGGACAAGTGCGCAAAGGCGGGTTTTTGCTTCCTCTCCCCCTCGCGGGGGAGAAGGCCATATTTTTCTTACCCCGGCTCTTGCGCTCCAACGACGGCGTGGACAGTTTCGACCTCGGCCATCGGGATCGTGAAGTCGCGCCGTCTTGGGTTGTATTCGCGGACCGTGATGCCGGACTTCTTTTGCTTCACAAATTCCTTGATGAGCACCGCGCCGTTCTTTTTGATGATAACCACGCCGGAGCCGGGCGAGGGCGGTTTGTAGGGATGCACGAACAGCAACTGGCGCGGACGGTACATCGGCGTCATCGAATTGCCGGTGACGTATATCGCATAGGCGTCCTTGACATGTTCGAGATAAGGCGGGCGCGGCGTTTGATCGATGGGGCCGTCGGCGAGGAACATTTCCTGATCCTTGCCGCCGCGCGCCGCAGAGAGGACGGGCAGGGTGGCTCTTCTTGCGTCATTCCCGCGAAGGCGGGAATCCAGCGGCGCATGTCTATGCGCCGTTTGAGGGAATAATCCTGCGGACTTTGTCTGCATTTTTTGTTTTTGACTCACATGGCCCGCGGACGCGGGCCGCTGGATTCCCGCCTTCGCGGGAATGACGCCAGTGGGGTGGCCTGTGCTAGAAGCAGGAATCAAATCCCGCGGGTCGCAGCCGAGAGGCTTCGCGAGGCGCACCATCCAGTCCACCGTGAGGCGGCGGACGCCTTTCTCCAGTTTGTCGATCTGGCTTTTGCTCGTGCCCGCGGCTTCGGCCAGCTGTTGCAGGCTCAGGCCGCGCGCGAGGCGCAGGGTGCGGATCGGGTTGACGGGTTGGGGCATGGGACACGGGGAACGGGTTACGGGACAAGGGGAGCGGGAATTGCGTTTCCCGTATCCCGTGTCCCTTATCTCTTCATCCAAGACCTATCACAATACAATCGGACAGTATAGTACAAAACGGTTACGAAATTCTTGACAAGCGTATCCGGAATGGATACTTTGCGCGCCGGGTTCATTTTATCCGTGTTCACATAAAAGGGGAGGCGCTTATGGGCAATCGGCGGAGACCAGTTTCGACGGATCGCCGGTTTCGAAACGCCAGCCCAAACGCCGATTATGGCCCCGCCGAAAGGTGGCAGCATACCGCGAGGTTGCTGGAGTTTACCGAGCGCGCCGGGGTTCTGGCCGCGCGCGCCGCGGAAGAAAACGTTGTGGACGTGCTTCTGCTGCGCCGGTGGATCAACGCCACGCAGCGCGAGGCGGCGTTGCGCTTCAAGCGCGACTATCATATCGCCGGGCTCGAGGCGCGGCTTTCCGGAAGTTACAATCCGCTTCGCGTGGCGTTCAGCCCTTTTGGGCCGTGGGACGAGCGCAGCGACGCGGAAGAGGCGGCCTATCAACGCTGGCGCAACGCCGTGCGCGCGCTCGGCGCGCCTTCCAGCGATCTGGTCGTCACCATTGTTTGCTACGACCGCATGCCTGTGCGGCAGTTCGCGGCGCGGTTGCAGGAAGGGTTGGACAAGCTGGCAAAATGGTACCGCATGCCGGAGACGGCCGGGGATTCGCCGATAAATAGCGTGGAAAAATCAGGCGTAAACGTCGACCAGACTGCCGCGCGGTAAGGGCGCGTTGCTCGGCATGAGCGTTTGCACGGGCGGCTGGTTCGAAGCCGACTTGTTTTGGTCGAGGCCTTGCTGCAACTGGCTGATGATCGCCTGTTGCGCTTGCTGATTGCTTTTCAGCGCGACGATTCCCGCCGAAGCGCCGGTTGTTTGGGCGCGAAGCATGGAACTGATGGCGGCGGTGGATACGGGATCAACCATAAGAAAAGCCTTTTGCAATGTGCGGCTGGCGAAGGCCGAATCGGCCATCCGTTAGCCAAAGACTACACAACGGCTAGCATTCTTTAAAGTCATGGTTAATATATGGTTAAGCATTGGTCTCAATGATGCGGAAAGAAATATATTCCTAGAATGAGAAAATAGTCCTTGACTCCGGACCGGGCTTCGTGTATTGACAATCCCACGGCGCACTGCGTCCGGAGTTGACCCCACAAAAATTATAACGTCATCCCACTCAAGCGAGCCCCGGACTTGATCCTAGCGAGCGTAGATCCGGGATCAATTCATCTTAACCCGTAAGAACTTGCTATCTGGATTTTTCACTGGATCCCGGATCTTCGCATCGCTTGCAAAGCAAGCGAGGCTTGTCCGGGATGACGTTGAACTAAATAACTTGCAGCAAATCTTTCATAAACACCAAACCTGACGGAGTGTGCCATGACCGTTTCAACCTTCCTGCCAACGGACTACAGCGCCCAAACGGCAGCGGCCTATCCCTCAAACATCGATTCCAATTTTGCCGTTCTGGTGCGCAAGGCGGGCGCTTTTGCGCCGCATGCCCATGCGCCTGCCAACATGACAATCGTTCTCGATCCCGGTTATGTTTTCGACGGCGGCACTTTGACCGAATTGGCGGCCCAAACAACGGCAACGTTTACGGCCCCGGCAAATAACCCGCGCATCGACAGGGCCGTTATCGACAGGATCACCGGCATTGCGGAAATTGTTGCGGGTGACGAAGCGGCCAGCCCCGAGGCTCCGGCGATTCCGGAAGGCAAGCTGCCCGTGGCTCAGGTGCTTTTGCAAACAACGTCGAACGCCATTACGAACAATATGATTACGGACGAGCGTGCCATCAACAGCCTGGGCCTTGGCTCGGCCGCCTTCAAGAATACCGGGATAACCGTCATTGATCCGGATACCGGCAAGCTTGAAATCGCCATGCCTGTCTCGGAAGAAACGGGTGCGAGTTATACCTATGACGCGGCTGACCGCGGGACGCTCGTGCGAAGGTCCAATTCGGGATCGGTCATGGCCGACACGCTGCCGGGCACAAGCCCCGGCGTTATGGCAGCGGGCTGGGTGACGACCATTGCCAACGATGACGTCTCGGCGCTTATGGCTATTGCGGCGGGCGAGGGCGCGGCGCTTAACGGCGCTCCGCTCGGCTACGTCGTTCTCGGCCCCAATCAGCGGGCGACGATCGTTTCGGATGGCACGAATTACAATGTTGTAGAAGCTCCGGCACGCGTAAGGCTGGCGGCGGATACGACGCTTTATGTTTCCACTTCGGGTTCGGATTCCAACACGGGCCTGACGGCGGATGAGCCTTTTGAGACGATTCAGAAGGCGGTTGATGTAGTTGCCGATGATTTCGATCTCAATGGGTTCTTATTAACAATTCAGTTGGCGGATGGGACTTATACAAGCGGGTTTATAGTCAGTCGTCCTTGGGTTGGCGGATCAATTGGTGGTGTTGTTCTCAACGGCAATCTATCAACGCCAAGCAATGTTATCATATCGGCAAGTCCTGAGACAGCTGTTGCCTGTGCCGAAGGAGCCGGTAGCGGATTTATAATTCAAAATCTTAAATTACAGGCGAATACGGGGCATTGCCTGCTTGCCAGCCACCAAGCTGAAGTCGTATTTTATAATCTTGTCTTCGGGGCTGCCGCCAGTCATCATATCTATTCTCACGACGGCAGTCTCATAATGGCGCTGAGTAATTATTCCATCGTTGATGGGGCGGCCAGACATGTTTACTGCGATACTCGAAGCGAATTCCTATGTTATAATTCAGTTGTAACAGTTACCGGCTCGCCTAACTTTTCCGCAAGTTTTGTTCGCGCCGATACTCTTGCAATGATTCACTTCCTTTCCTCTTCAATCCCCGGGACGGCAACAGGCACGAGATATTATTGCGCTTTCAACGGAGTTATATTTACTAATGGCGGTGGTGTGAACTATTTCCCCGGGAATGCAGCTGGATCAACGGCGACTGGAGGACAGTACGCTTAGTTAGATGGGCCGGGGCGTGGATTTGCGTACCGGCCCCCGAATCCCGTCCGGGCACATTGCTCTCTTGTCGAATCATTGGGCGGAGAGCACATTCAAATAGAGGAAAAATGGGGTGGCGTGTCTGTTGTCCCCAATTTTGGTTTTCCATAAAGCAGCAGTCATGAAGAAAGGCTTGCTCACGATTCCGTTTCCCGGATTGCTCGAAGTGCCATTAGTCCTGCCTGGCAGCTTTGAGGTTGTGGTTGCCGAGGAGCATGCCTTTGTTCGATTTGACGGGCTGACGGTTCGCGGGGCGGATTCCAGCACAATTTTTTCGATAACTATCTCTACGGCCGATGGGAAAACCCTTCAAGCGCTAACGGATCATCCGGCGAATGAGCCTTTTGGTGCCAGACTTAACGATGTGTCCGTTCCCGGCGTGTTGCGAATTGAGGTGAAACGAACCGTAACCGGGCGAGACCCCTCGCAAACAAATGTAGGGGGCGATGCGCTGCCGTGTTGCGAGGAAGTGTCGCTGACCAATGTTTCGCTTGTTGATAGCATTGATGACTTCGTCGTTTCTCCGTTAAAGTGCTATTGGCCATTTTCCCTAATGTCGATCATTGTCGACGGAGGAATGTATCCTTGCCAATGCGGCGTTTTTCTGAATAATCAATTCCGCTACGGGGAGGTTCGATCGACTGACGTTATGACGGCATGGAACGGCCCTGCCATGCAAGACATGCGCAAGGCCTTTTACGCGGAAGAATACGGGCGGCATTGCCGGACGAATGTTTGCCCCGTCCTGAACGGAGAAATGAACTGGCCGCTGCCTTCCGTATCAATTATTCGCCAAATTAACGATGGGCAAACCGTTTTGAAAACGCCGCCCGAGAACTTGGTGCATATGATAGATTACGGTTGCAATCTTGCCTGCACCATGTGCAGAAAGGAAAAGATTCTTCCCAGCCCCATCAATATCGACCACGCCATGCACGATCTGGACGAGATTCTTCGTCTGGGCACGTTGAAGACGTT
This sequence comes from Alphaproteobacteria bacterium, assembly GCA_028716765.1. Next base: position 15,500 of record JAQUPC010000008.1, read on the forward strand.
TCATACATCGGGGACCGGTGAGCCGCTGATGTTTAAGCCGTTTGTGGAGCGCCTTAAGTCCGATTACTTTAGCTCGCGCGAAATTCAAATTGGCATGAACACCAATCTTATCTGTTTTTCCGAAAAACTTTTTGAGCGAGTCCAACACAATCATTGGGAGCGAATTTCGGTTTCTGCCGACGGATGCACCAAGGAAACGTACGAATCCATACGCCGAGGCGCAAAATGGAAAGTTTTTGAAAGGAACCTGCGAGCTCTTTCCCGTTTTCGCAAGGAGGGAAAAGTTAAAGTTATCAAGTGGAACTGGGTTATTCTGAGAAACAACGTTCATGAACTTGATAAAGCTATTCTGTTCGTGAAGGAACTTGGTTTCGACCAAATCTTGTTCGTATTGCAACGCGGCAAAAAAAACGACGATAATATCTTCGAGGAATGTGATTTAACCGCTCTGGACATAGCATACGAGAAAATAGACAGCGTAGGGGGCTTCGATCTTCCATATGTTAGTCTTGGCTCGGCGAATTGCCTGCGCAACCGCCGCTATAAAACTCTCAACTTTTTGCTGTCGATGGCGCAATACAGGCATGGGGAAGGCGAGCAGTTAAGTCACACGCGCGAACAAGTGCGGCGAGCCTTTTCTCTTCTGCAGAACGGCTTAATCGAGGCCAACACTCCTCTGGTGCCCAATGTCATTAATTTTCTGAAAAGGTTAGGGCTATATAAGGAGGCGGTCGAGGCTATACCAAAAGATATGCTCGCAGCGGCCTTATTGTAAATTCCCACGGCAATGCAGCCGGATCAACGGCAACCGGGGGGCAATATCTATAAGTCTTAGTCATGACAAGGGCTTGCCGAATCGTGTGAGGCGGTGCAAGCATCGATGATAAAGAAAGCGCTTGTATTTGGCGCTTTCTTTTTCATTGGCCTTTCACTCCTGACCCCTCATAAGGAATAACAGGTGTCCTATACGCTCGATCCGGAGCTGATCCCCGGAATTTTGAATCGCTTTTGGTATTATTCGATGGAAATTGCTCCCGGCATCATCACGCCGGGGGGAACTTTTATCCTAAATTATGCGACGCCGCGTCAGGTTTTATCGAAAATCGACGTTCAAGGTTTAAGGTGTCTCGACATCGGCACGATGGAAGGGTTGGTTCCTATTTTATGGGCAAAAAGGGGCGCAAGCCAAGTTGTCGCCGTTGACGCGAGAGCCGGATGTATTGAGAAAATCGATCTGCTAAAAAAAATCTACGATGTGTCATTCGATTATCTTTTGCTGCCTTCCAGCGCCAACGCTTACGACTATTTGCGGCAGGTTGAATTTGCGTCCGAATTTTACAAATCGCCTTTCATCGAGGGCTATAAGGAGTTTGATCTCGTCAATCTGTCCGGCGTTCTTTATCACGTCTGGTCGCCGCTGCACTGGATCGCTTCCTGCCGCCCTCTGGTCAGGGAAGGCGGGTTGATGGTGCTTTCAACCCATTTGCTCGACACGGATGAGCCGGTTATGGAGTTCAACACCAAAGGGAAACTGCAGATGCAGGCGGATACCTTTTGGTTCATCTCGCCGTCTGTATTTCAATACATGTTGAATTTCTTCGGTCTTAAGCCCATCGGCTCCGTCGGGATCAGGGTCACGAGCGCGAAGAAGCCTTCCGTTTATATGTCGGTCGTTTGCAGGGCTGTGGATGCGCCTATTATGCAAACGGATGACGAATGGGCAAAGTTTTTTATCAAAAACTCAATGGAGCGAGAAAACTATTATAGAGAAAAGTCCTACAGAAAACCCGGCTTTGTAAAATATAACGGGAAAGAAATCGATCAAACTGAGCCGGAGATTTCCTTGCTTGATGTCGTGAAAAATGCTCCGGATCAAGTCGCTCCGGAGTTTCGGAAATTCAATTACACGCTTAGATTAAATGACATGGAATAAAATTCCCAAAAACAAAACAGACTTATGAAATCGAAAAACATGAAACCCGCCCCTGATAAGAGCCCGGCGAAAAATGGTCTTGTGAAAAAAGACACTACAAAGAAAAAGACAACCTTATCCATCCCGCGAACGCGCCGGGCGATCGAAAAACGCGTCCGGGAAGTTTTGATTGAGCTTATGCAGGGCAATGCGCAGCACTCCGTGCGCCTTGGTGCCATCAAGGAACTGAAAGAGCTTATTGGCCTGAAGGACAAGCTGGCTTCCAAGCCTTTTGCCCCGAAACGGAAGAGCGAGGAAGAGCGGCGGAACGATGACGAGGAGCATGCCGCAACTCTTGCCGACGCAAGGGCTCTTCTTGCCGAAATTGCCGAAGCCAAATCTGGACGCGTGGCTGAGCCGCGCGAAGTGGATCAAGGCGGCGCGGCCGGAGCAACTGACGCCGAAGGGTGACTGGCGCATCTGGTTGATTTTGGCGGGCCGCGGCTGGGGAAAAACGCGCACCGGCGCCGAGGATGTGGCGCATTTCGCTCTGTGGAATCCGGGCGTGCGCGTGGGCGTGATCGCGCCGACGTTCGCCGACGCGCGCGACGTGTGCGTGGAAGGCGAGAGCGGGTTGCTTCGCATTCTGCCGCCTTCGTGCGTGAGGGCGTGGCGGCGATCGACAGGCGATTTGCTACTGTTCAACGGCAGCCGCATCAAGCTTTTTTCGGCGGATCAGCCCGAGCGGTTACGCGGACCGCAGCATCACCGCGTGTGGTGCGACGAGCTGGGCGCGTGGCCGACGCGCGGCGCGTTCGATCAGCTTTGGTTCGGGTTGCGCCTTGGGCGCGATCCGCGAGTCATCATCACCACAACGCCAAGGAACACCGACGTGATACGTGAACTTTTGCAACGGAAATACCGCGACGTGCATCTTACGCACGGACGCACCGCCGACAACGCCGCGCACCTCGCGCCGCGCGTGATGGAACAGCTTATGGAGCGTTATGCCGGGACGCGCCTCGGGCGGCAGGAACTCGACGCGGAGATGCTCGACGAAACCGAAGGCGCGCTATGGCAGCGCGACGTGATCGATCGCTGCCGTGTGCCGAACGTGCCGGAGTTGCGCCGCATCGTCGTGGCCATCGATCCGGCGATGAGCAGCAACGCCAACAGCGACGAGACTGGCATTGTCGCGGCGGGGCGCGGGGCGGACGGGTTGATTTACGTTCTGGCCGACTGGTCGTGCCGCGGGAAGCCGGACGTGTGGGCGCAGCGCGCCGTGATGCTGTATCAGGACATGCGGGCCCAGATGATCGTGGCCGAGATCAACGCGGGCGGCGAAATGGTGGAGCGCATTCTGCGCCAGCTTGCGCCGCATGTGTTCTTCAAGCCGGTGCGCGCCTTGCGCGGCAAGGCCGAGCGCGCGTTGCCGGTGGCGGCTTTGTATGAACAGGGCCGGGTGCGGCACGTGGGCGCTTTGTCTCAGTTGGAGGATCAGATGTGCCGGTTCGGCGGCAACGGATTTGGCTCAGGCTCTCCGGACCGCGTCGACGCGCTGGTGTGGGCGGTGACCGAGTTGAGCGAGACCGCGAGGGGAGAGCCGAGGATTAGGGTGCTTTAGGGTTTCGGCGTTGGAAAGCCAAATTTTCTTGCCAAGACACTTTTGGTGAAATCAGGGCCCTTTGTCGCCTTGAATTCTTGAGGGTCACTGCCCGGGCGAGAGATGACCACTTTAAGATCGCCATCCTTCGTTACGGTTTGTTGAATGGTGGTATAAGGCGGTAAACCTACAAAAACAGGATGGTTGAAAAAGCTGCTTTTCATTATGGACTGTTGGTAAACAGTAATGTTTTTTTGAATCACATTTTTGCCGAAACCATATTCTTCGGGATTGTCGATGATAAACACTCTTGATTCAATGAGCTTACCGCTACGGTGTCTTGTTTGCCGAGAAATAGCTTCGCCTGCAAAGTTTTCCATTTTTATCTCCTTCTAAAATAGCCATTGCTGTTTAAGTCTGGACCTAGACCATTTCAACGCAAAACATTGGTTAATATAGTTTCAAGCACGACAATTAGATCCGCGCAAGGCGGCGGTTAAGGTTGACATCAAGACCAAAAATGAAAGGAACAACATGGGATTCCGCAATCTCGTGAAGAGTGCGTTGCGCCCGAAGGCGGGGCGCGAGCATGTCAAAACCAGCGCCGCCGGGCCGGTGATTGCATTCAACCAGACCGGAAGGCCGAAGTGGACGCCGCGCCGTTACGACAGCGTCGCCGAGGAGGGATTCCGCAAAAACGTCATTGCCCATCGCTGCATCATGATGCTGGCGACGTCGGCGGCCGCGATCCCCTGGCTGCTGTATGACGGCGAAAGCGCGGAGATCGACCAGCATCCTTTGCTTGATCTGTTGCGGCATCCCAACCCGCTGCAGGACGGCATGACGTTTCTGGAAAACGTTTACGCCAACCTGCAGATCGCCGGGAACGCCTACATCGAGGCGGTGCAGCCGCGCGACGGGCATTTGCCCGTCGAACTTTACGCGCTGCGGCCCGACCGCATGCGCGTCATACCGGGGTCCACAGGACTACCGTTGGCTTATGAATATAATGTGAACGGGCAGCTTACGCGCTGGAGCGCCGATCCTATCAACGGCGCAAGCGCCATACTGCATATCAAGCTGTTTCATCCTCTGGAGGACTGGTACGGCCTGTCGCCGCTCGAAGCGGCGCTGGCATCGGTCGATCAGCACAACGCCGCAAGCGCGTGGAACCAGGCGCTGCTCAATCACGGCGCGCGGCCTTCCGGCGCTTTGGTGTTCGCACCGAAGGACGGATCGCCTGCGACGCTCTCCGACGACCAGATGCGCCGCTTGCGCGAGGAGATGGACCAGCTCAACACCGGAAAGAATAACGCCGGGCGGCCGCTGATTTTGGAGGGAGGGCTCGAATGGCGCGAGATGAGCCTTTCGCCCAAGGATATGGACTGGCTGGCGGGACGCGACGTAGCCGCGCGCGACATCGCGCTGGCGTTCGGCGTGCCCGCGCAATTGATCGGCATTCCCGGCGCGCAGACGTATAATAATCTGGCCGAAGCGCGGCTTGCGCTTTACGAGGAGTCGGTGCTGCCGCTTGTGTCGCGCGTGATCGGCGCGTTCGACCACTGGCTGACGCCGATGTTCGACGAAGGTTTGACTTTGGACTTCGATCTCGACGAGATCAGCGCGCTTACGGCGCGGCGGGATACGCACTGGGACAAGTTGCAGAACGTGGACTTTCTGACGATCAACGAAAAACGCGCCGCGGCGGGGTATGAGCCTTTGCCGGGCGGGGATGTTTTGGCTGGGGATCGGGGATCAGGGATCGGGGATCGGGGATCGGGGATCGAGGACATCATCGCCTGAGAAAGCTTCTTCGGCTTTATTCAGCCGTGGGCCCGCGAAGTTCAACCCGCACCACGATCCCGACGATGGGCGGTTTACGTTCGGGCCGGGCCCGGCGATTGATGACGACGGCGGCGGCACCGGCACCGGAAACGAAACGCCGCCCGAACCGGGCCTTAAGCCTGTTTATCCGGTTGAGACGATTCTTAAGGCCTTGACGGGCGGCAGCGCGATTAGAGCTGTCGGGTCATTGCTGGGCATTTTCGGAAGACAGGCGGCCGGAAGCGCGATAGATGATGCCGCCAAGGCTATTGAGGAGTATTTTGGCGGCAAACCGGAGAGAACTTTCAGAAACGAAGATGGTGATATAGTAATTATGGGGGGTGACAAGAAAATTCATTTCGATGTAAATAATCCTGGAAGGCGTAGCGAGCCACACTTTCACATTCAAGAAAAAGCACCCGGTCCGAGAGGACGGTGGCAAGATGTTGGCCAACACCAATATCCATTTAGAAAGGAATAAGATCATGAAATGGATAGCCAGCATAGCCCATCCAAAACCTTTAAGTTTCGAGATCGAGGAATCGAAACTGTATGCCGTGATGGATCACCCGGATTCCGTCGAATACACGCTCTACGTATATGAAAATGATCGCCCAGTTTATCACACGCACCAAGACGCTCTCGACATTGTTCAAGAGATAGCCTTTGAAAAATATCAGGTGCCTTTGGACGCCTGGAAGCAGGTTGATTAAGGATCGAAAAGGATGGCGGGCAACGCGGAATTCTGGCGTATCTTTGTTCTCTTTTGCGCATTGGCCGTCTTGCAGGGGTGCGCTGGCACGCCTAAGCAAGTTGTTGTCGGGCCGCCTGTCCCCGATAGACGCGATTGTGCGCCTTATGGTGTGGTCGATACGTCTCCGCATGCGAAAGAGTTGAAGGAATTCGTCGCTTATTACAAAGACGATGTTTTACAGGCATTCAGGAAGATTCATGCCCGTCCCGCGAAGGAAAGAGACCGATATCTGGTTTTGAGCGTCGGCGAACAGTCTTATGTGCAGTGTATCTTGCACGAACATGATACCGAGATGCTTTGCGAGGCTGCTTCTGGCCAGTTTGGTTCGAAGCCGAACATTCTATCGCCCCGAACCGTAGAGACCATTGAACAGGAAGGATTCTCGAAGGGCGACGGTATGGAGAATTTCAAACGGGAACTTAATATTAGGAAACCCGAGGACTATTGTCATGTTGCAGATTTGATGTTGGAGACCCTGTTTAAGGCTTATGACGCGCGGCAAGGCCAGCTTAAGATGAGCGCGGCCTTTGTTTTTGAAACCGGGCGCATTCCGCACGATTATCGCGATACGAAGCGATAAACACCTTTTAAACACAACGATAGTTCTTTTGGATTTTTCACTGGATTCCCGCTTTCCACCTTCGCCATGGCTTCGGTGGACAGTCGCGGGAATAGCAGATTAAAGCCTTCACAACACAACGAGGAACTATGGACATCAAGCATATTGAGCGTCCGCTGGCGATCAAGGCGCTGGCGGCGGACGGACTGTTTTCGGGTTACGCCAGCGTTTTCGGCGCCGTCGATCATCAGAACGAGATCGTCGCGCCGAGCGCGTTCAAGCGCACGCTTGCTGCCTGGCGCGTCAAGGGCCGCATGCCGGCGATGCTGTGGATGCACGATCCTTCGCAGCCGATCGGCGTGTGGCTGACCCTCAGCGAGGACAAGAACGGCCTTTTGGTGCAGGGGCGGCTTGCCTTGCGCACGCAAAAGGGCATGGAAGCCTATGAGCTTCTCAAAATGGGCGCGCTCACGGGCCTTTCCATCGGCTATCGCGTGATCAGCAGCCGCATCGACGGCAAACGCAAGGCGCGCGTTTTGACCGACATCGATCTTTTCGAAATTTCGCTGGTGACGTTTCCCGCCAACGAAGCCGCGCGCGTAAGCGAGGTAAAATCGCCGCCTGTCAGGGCGGAAAGGCACGGGCGCGCAAAAACCAGCCTTCGCGCCTCCGGCGCTAGGGCTCGACAAACCGACAGCGAGGCGACGCGGGCCGTCGTCGCGCGATTGCATCAAGCCGCCCGCAGTTTGCAAGAACGCGGGAGCTAGGAACAGGGCCTGATTAAATCGGGTGTCATCCCGCACGCAGCACGAGGCCACTGGCCGAGCGCGGAGATGCGGGATCCAGTTTAATTAAAAAAACCAAACTGGGTCCCGGATCAATTTTCTTTCGTATGCTCCGCATCCGAAAAGAAAATCGTCCGGGATGACGCCGCAGATGGATCCGTGAAACTAAACAGTAAAACCACAACAAGGAGAAAACAATGATCGACATGAACGAGGTTCATGCGGCCACCGATACGCTGGCCCGGGCCTTTGAAGAGTACAAGAGCGTCAACGACCAGCGTCTCGCCGAGATCGAGCGGCGCGGGTCCGCCGACGTTTTGCTGAACGATAAACTGGTCCGCATGGACTGCTCGCTGAACAAGTTGCAGGACGACGTCAGCAGCGTCAAAACGGTTTTGCGCCGTCCGGCAAAAGGCATCGCCAGCAAGGTGATGACGGAAGATGGCGACAGCGAATACAAGGGCGCCTTTATGCGCTATGTAGCCAAGGGCCAGGAGGGCGAACTTACCAGCCTTCAGACGAAGGATATGGAAGTTATCGGCGACCAGCTCGGCGGCTATATGGTGCCGGTCGAGATGGCGGAACGCGTCGTCACGCGTCAGTTCGATACTACGCCGATGCGCCAGCTGGCGACGGTCATGAGCATCTCGAGCGAAGCCGTCGAGATGCTGCGCGACACCAACGAGCCCGACGCCCAGTGGGTTTCCGAACTCGGTACGCGTTCCGACACCGATCAGGGAGCCATCGGCCGCATTCGCATTCCCGCGCACGAACTTTACGCTCAGCCGCGCGCTACGCAAAAATTGCTCGACGACGCCATCGTCAACGTCGAGGAATGGCTTATCGCGCGCGTCGCCGACCGGTTCGCACGCAAGGAAAACACGGCGTTCGTCGCGGGCGACGGCATCGGCCAGCCGCGCGGCTTTTTAAGTTACGCCACGCAGGCCACAGGCGACGCCACGCGTTCGTGGGGCGTGCTCGAACACGTCAACACAGGCGTGGACGGCGGCTTTTCGACGAGCACGGGCGCGGACGTTTTGATCGACCTGATGCACAAGCTTCGGGCCGGGTATCTGCCCAAGGCTTCGTGGCTCATGCCGCGCGCCGTGGCCGACCTGATCCGCAAGTTCAAGGAGAACACCAGCAACGGTTACATCTGGCAGCCGGGCTTGCAGGCCGGCGCGCCGGCGACGCTGTTGGGTCATTCGGTCGTGCTGGCCGAGGATTTGCCGGTCGTGGCGGCCGGAAGCCTTTCGATGGCGTTCGGCAACTTCGAGGAAGGCTACACGATTGTGGACCGCATCGGCTTGCGCGTGTTGCGCGATCCGTATACGGCGGCTCCGTTCGTGCGCTTTCGTTGCAGCAAGCGCGTCGGCGGCGACGTCGTCAACTTCGAAGCCATCAAGGTGCTTCGCTTCGCGGCGGCGTAAAAACGCGTCATTCCGGCATCTTTAGTTTCGGAAAATACAAAGCAGGCTTGTCATCGCGAGCCGCCGCAGGCGGCGCGGCGATCCGGAATCTGGATTGCTTCGCGCCCAATCGGGCGCTCGCAATGACGACAAACAACAACATTCACTCCAAGGAGAACAACCTATGGCACTTCGAGATTTATTGAGCAACGTTCTGGTTGCGCCGTCACTGGCTCCGGCTGTGCGGACTAACGGCGCCGCCGAGGGCGCAGGCGCTGATTTGCGCGGCTTCGACTCCGCGGTCATCGCCGTGTCGTTCGGCGCGTGGACCGACGGCACGCATACGCCTTCGGTCGAGCATTCCGTGGACGGTGAAGCCTATACGGCTGCCGCAGCGGCTGATCTGGATGGTTCGTTTACCGCCCTTGACGGCGCGGAAGGTGCGAACGCCGTGCAGACCGTGGGTTACATCGGCGCGCGGCGTTACGTGCGCGTGGTGATGACCACGGCCGGCGCAACGCAAGGTGCGGCAAGCGCCGCCGACATTATTGCCGGTTCGCCGCGCAACGCGCCGGCGCAGTAGGGATCGGGGATCGGGGGTCAGGGATCGGGGATATTTTCCCGATTTCTGACATCCGGCCTGTATCTCGAACACCCAACTCATAACCCCTAGAGGAAAATATGCGCAACACGGTTATCAACGTGCTGGACGTGCTGCCCGCGACGATTGCAAGCGGGCAGGCGGTATCCGGCGCGCTCAATCTCGGCGGGCTGAGGCTGTTCGGCTTTGTCATGCCTGCGGCGTGGACGGCGGCTAATCTTACGTTTCAAATGTCGCATGATGGCGGCACGACGTGGGCCAACGTTTACGACTCAAACGGCAACGAACTCACGGCCACCGTCGCGGCTTCACGTTATGTCGCGCTCGATCCGGCCAATTTCGCGTCTCTGGCGATGATCAAGGTGCGTTCGGGCACATCCGGAACGCCCGTCAATCAGGCGGCGGAGCGCACGCTTCAGCTTGTGCTCCGGGCGGTATGATGATGCCTCTCCTCCTTTTTCGCAGGAAAGACAAACCGGCGCTTGATCTGTCGTTTCTCGGCGGCATGCCTTCGGGGCTGACGTTCTCGCGCGCCTCGGCGGGGTGGTGCTTTGACGACACCGGCGCGTTGCAGCAGGCGGCAACGGATGCGCCGCGTTTCGACTACGATCCGGGGACGCACGACATCAAGGGCTTGCTGTTGGAGGAGCAGCGCACCAACACCATCGGCAACAACACGATGCAGGGGGCCAGCACAAGCCCGAGCACGTTGCCGAGCAGTTGGGCGGTTGAAACGTCGAACGCCTTGACGACCACGGTCGCCGGGCTCGGCACCGAATACGGCATGCCTTATGTCGATCTGAGAATCAGCGGCACGGCTTCGGGCATCACTTATCAGTTGCGTTGCGACTACGGAACTCCGGCGGCCAATGGCCAAATATGGGCAGCGAGCGCGTATGTTAAAAAAGTGGGGGGGACGGCGGCAGGCGTCGACTATCCGGCGATCAAGGTTAGGGAAATGGGAGGCGCTTACAGTAGCACGGACTCGGCTCATATTGACCTGACCACGACCGGCCTTGCCCGTTACACCGCAACGCGCGCGTGGACGACAAGCTACAACGCGCAATGGCTGTTCTATTTACGGACGCTTGGGGCCGGATCGGTCATCGATATTACGCTCCGGTTTTACGCGCCGCAGCTTGAGCAGGGGCCGTATGCGTCCAGCCCGATCATGACCACGAGCGGTTCTCCGGTTACTCGGGCTGCCGATCTTTTGGGCACGACGAACATCCAATGGTTCAACGCCGTTTCGGGCACCTTTGCCAGTGAGCATATTCCCGAAGGCGTTACGCCTGCATCGAACAACCCGCGGGTGCTTACTTTTGGCGACGGCACGGCGGATAATATGATTGCGCTTCGCCAGGTCGGGGGCGCGACGAACTATTACGGCGGCTATGCGCTTAACGCGACGGCTTTGGTTGTCGACACGTACAACGTTGCCCCGCAGACCGCCGTGGCGGCGGGAAGCGCCGCCAAAATGGCTATGCGCTATGCGGCGAACGACGCGGCGGTTTCTACCAACGGCAATGCGGCGCAAGCCGACACGTCTTGCGCGTTTCCCGCCGTGACAAGGCTGGACTTCTTCCGTTCGGGAACGGGGACGAACACGAACTCCGGATGGCTGAGGCGGTTCCGGTACTGGAACGCCGCGCTTACGAACGCGCAACTTCAACAGGTGACACAATAGCAAAGGGCAGAAGGCAGGGATCAGAAAGGGGTTTGTGAAAGATGGTTGATACATATTTGACAGCGGCAAACGAAGCGGCGTTTCGCGCGTTTCTCTCGTTTTTCTCGCAGGTAATTGGGCTGCAAAAAGGTAGGGCGGCGGTGGAGGCCGATCCTGATAACGGGATTGAGGCGCAGCCTGCCGCGGGCGATCCTTTGATGTTTTATGCGTGCGTGCGAGCGCCGTTCGCGGTGCCCGCGATGGAGGGCACGGCGGTCATCGCGGCGGAAGAGGGCGAAGCCATTTTGGGCAAGTGGGCCTGATTGTTTCTTTTAATCCTTAAGGATAAACAATGACATCATTGACGTTGGCTGAACCGCCGGCCTCGGAACCGGTTACGCTCGCCGAGATCAAGGCGCACGCGCGCATCGATACGGATGTTGACGACGCGCTGGTTTCTTCACTTGTCATCGCAGCGCGGCAATGGGCCGAGCAGTACACGCGGCGCGCCTTCATAACGCAGACATGGCGGCTGTGGCTTGATGACATTCCCGCCGGAAACTTTGTGATCCTGCCGCGGGCGCCTTTGCAGAGCGTCGATAGCGTAATGGTTTTCGATGACAGCGATGCCGGGACGGTTTGGGCTTCCGGAAATTATTTTGCCGATACGGCGCGCGAACCTGGGCGGCTGGCCTTGCGATTGGGCGCGGCGTGGCCTGTGCCGGGGCGCGCAGTGAACGGCCTTATGATCGAATACGCAACCGGTTACGGCGACGAAGCGGACGCCGTGCCGGAGCCGATACGGCTGGCGATCAAGCAACTGGCCGCGCACTGGTACGAGCATCGCGGCGAGGCCGTGATCATGTCGTCATCGCGTCACGACGCGGTGGCCAATCAGGCGGGAGTCAATGTGCCGATGGTCATTCAGGCGTTGCTTGGGCCTTATCGTTTGCAAAGGTTGGGGAACTAGAAAAGAATCGTCGAATAAAATTTCAATAAATAAGGACTCCCCCTCACCTGCAAAAACAAAGGACTTGCCAAGAAGCAAGTCCATGTTTTTGCTTCCTCTCCCCCTTTCGGGGGAGAGGGGCATAAAGGAAAGAAGCTGATGCGCATCGGATCCTTGCAAAAACGTCTGACGCTTCAGAGCGAAAGTCTTGTGCCGGACGGCGCGGGCGGCAACGCGGCAAGCTGGGTCACTCTGGCGACGATATGGGCCGAACTCATTCCCGATACCGGGGGGCAGGCCGTTGCGTCGAATTTCGACCGGCGCATTACGCATACGATCAGGATGCGCAATCCGCAAAGCGTGGCCGTCAAGACAGGCATGAGGCTGGTTGGCGGAAGCAGGATTTTTACCATTCGCGCGGTCGTCAACGACGGCGAGCGCAACCGCTGGCTGGAAATTCACGCCGAAGAGGATGGATTGCTGGGATAGGATGAAATATGGCTTTTGATGAAGTTCAGTTTCCGCTCAAAGCCGGATTCGGCGCGAACGGCGGGCCTCAATTTTCAACCGAGGTTATTACGATCGACGGCGGTTTTGAACGGCGCAATCAGAACTGGAGCCAGGCGCGCCGCAGGTTCGATGCGCGCACGGGCGTTCGCTCGGCCATCGACGCGGCTCTGCTTTCGGCGTTTTTTCACGCGCGGGCCGGGCGCGCACGCGGGTTCCGTCTGAAGGACTGGAGTGATTTTTCGAGCGCGGCAGACGGCGCGGCAAACCCGAACTGGGATGATCAGATCATCGGTACCGGCGACGGCGAAACCATCGCGTTTCAGCTTGTCAAGAATTACGGGAGCGGGTCCGTCGTGCATCGGCGCGCGATACGCAAGCCCGGCGAGGGCAGCGTTGTTATAGGCGTTGACGGCGAACAAGTTGAAACGGGCTGGACCGTCAATACGGCGACGGGGCTTGTTACGTTTGCCGCGCCTCCGGCTTTTGGACAGACGGTTACGGCAGGTTTTCAGTTCGACGTTCCGGTGCGGTTCGATACGGACCAGTTGCGCGTGACGGCCGAGGACGACAGCCAGGCGAGGGCGGAGATTCCGCTTGTTGAGGTGAGAGTGTAACGTTTAAGGCACCCTCCCCTTGAGGGAGGGTCGCGAACGCAGTGAGCGGGGAGGGGTCAAAAGAAACCCCCTCACCTGCAAAAACTAACGGCTTACTTTGTAAGCCGAAGTTTTTGCTTCCTCTCCCTCAGGGAGAGGGGCAAAAGTTTCAAGGCGCGTAATATGAAAACATTATCCCCCGCGTTCCAGGCGCATTTGGACGGCGAGCTGACGACGCTGGCCGAGCTTGTGAAAATCACGCGCACGGACGGCGCGGTTAAGGCGTTTACGACGCATGATGCCGATCTGACTGTTGACGGCGTTATTTACAATGCGGACGGTTCGTTTTCTCCCGGCGTATTGGAAAATGCGGCATCTTTAAAGGAAAACAGTTTCGAGATTAGCGGCATTCTGGATAGCGAGATTATCAGCGAAGCCGATTTGAAAGCAGGGCTGTATGACAATGCGCGCATCGACATTTTTATCGTCAACTGGGCCGATGTAACGCAAGGCGCGGTGCAGATGCGCCGCGGCTGGCTGGGCGAAGTGACGCTTGCGGGCGGAAAGTTCGTGGCCGAACTTCGGGGCCTGCATGATTTATTGCAGCGCCGCGTGGGCGACGTTTATACGCCCGAGTGCCGCTACGATCTTGGCGACGCGCGGTGCATGGCCGATAGCGAGGCATTGAAGGTAACCGGGGCTGTTACCGGCGTGATCAATGACTCGGCGTTTGTCGATTACATGCGCGGCGAGGCGGACGGCACATTCAATTACGGAAAGCTTGTGTGGACGAGCGGGGCCAATCAGGGCGTTGGCATGGAAGTGCGCAACTGGGACGCGCTCAACCAGACTTTTTCTTTATGGCTGCCGATGCCGAATCCCATTTCCGTAAACGACGCCTATGAAGTTTATCCCGGCTGCGACAAACGTTTTTCGACATGCAAGGCGAAGTTTAACAACGCCGTGAACTTCGGCGGCTTTCCGCATCTGCCGGGTCTCGACAAAATTTTGCAGTATCCGGATAGCCGATGAACAAAGAGGACAGAGTGATGCGGGCGGTGCGCATGATCGCCGCCGCGCGCGCTTGCCTCGGCACGCCGTTTCATCATCAGGGGCGCAAACCGGGTGTCGGGCTGGACTGCATCGGCTTGATCGTCGTGGCGTTGCAGGCGGCCGGGTACGACGTGCGCGACAGGTTCGATTATAGCCCGAGACCCGACGGGCGTTCGCTGGTGCAAGCGCTTGAGGAACATGGGGCCGGTGCGGT